>NZ_CP016545.1:302500-605000 GCF_001687545.1 Paraurantiacibacter namhicola
ACCTGATTCGCGAGATAAAGTCCTTCTTCGACCTTCGGCCCAAGGACCTGAAGACCGGCGCACACCCCTTCCTCCGGCTCAGCCTGGAAGTGCGGCAACGCTGCCGGCTGGATGCGCTTAAGCAGCTCCATCCCGACGAGATCGGCCCATGGCGCGATCCCGGAAGCGAGCCGGTGACCTGAGGCAGCCGCCCCGGGCCTAGTCGAACAGGCTGGATACGCTCGATTCGTCCGCAATGCGGCGCACGGCCTCGCCTATCAGCGGGGCGATCGGCAGGATGCGAATACGCTCGGAATCCTTGGCCGCATCGGTCGGCAGGATGCTGTCGGTGATGACCAGCTCCTTCAGCGCGCTCTTGTCCACCCGGGCCACCGCTCCGCCGGACAGCACACCGTGGGTGATATAGGCCGCGACGGACTTCGCGCCGTTATCCAGCAGGGCCTGCGCGGCGTTGCACAGCGTCCCGCCCGAATCGACGATGTCGTCGATCAGGATGCAATGGCGCCCGGACACTTCGCCGATGATGTTCATCACTTCCGATTCGCCGGGGCGGTCGCGCCGCTTGTCGACGATGGCGAGCGGCGCATTGTCGAGCCGCTTGGCCAGCGCACGGGCACGCACGACGCCGCCCACGTCGGGGGACACGACCATCAGATCCTGCCCGCCGTACCGTGCCTGGATATCGGCCGCCATGGTCGGCGCGGCATAGAGGTTATCCGTCGGGATATCGAAGAAGCCCTGGATCTGGCCGGCGTGCAAATCCACGCTCAGCACGCGGTCGGCCCCGGCGCGAGTGATGATGTCCGCCACCAGCTTGGCCGAGATGGGCGTTCGCGGGCCCGGCTTTCGGTCCTGCCTTGCATAGCCGAAATAGGGGATCACGGCGGTGATGCGCCGGGCGGAGGCGCGCTTGAGTGCGTCGATCCCGATCAGCAGCTCCATCAGATTGTCATTCGCCGGATAGGACGTGGACTGCAGGATGAAGACATCCTCGCCGCGCACGTTCTCGTGGATCTCGATAAAGATCTCCTCGTCCGCAAAGCGGCGCACGCTGGCGTCCGTCAGCGGGATTTCCAGATAAGCCGCAATCGCACGGGCGAGCGGCAGGTTGGAATTGCCGGACATGATCTTCATGGAATGCGAATCCCTTCTGACGGTGAATGCCCCTGCCCTAGCCCAGCGCGCCGGCCGCGCAACAGGCCTGGCGGCGGTTTATCCAGATTCGCGCTTTTTTGAACTTGCGGCCGGCGCGGGCTGGCCCGCTGGACTCAGCCCTTCGGACCGCGATGCTCGCCCTTCACCCAGCGCACCGTGCCGCTGCTGGCGCGCATTACGACGCTTTCGGTCGTCATCACGCCGCCGCGGCGATATTTCACGCCGTCCAGCAGGGAGCCATCGGTGACGCCGGTGGCGGCAAAGATGCAGTCGCCCTTGGCGAGGTCTTCCAGCGCGTAGATCCGGTCGAGGTCCTCGATCCCCCACTTGGCTGCGCGGGCGCGCTCGTCATCGTTGCGGAACACCAGCCGCCCGCTGAACTGGCCGCCGACGCAGCGAAGCGCGGCAGCTGCCAGCACGCCTTCCGGCGCCCCGCCCTGGCCCATGTACATGTCGATGGTCGTGTCCTCGTCCGTGGTGGCGATCACGCCTGCCACATCGCCATCGCCGATCAGCACGACGCCGCAGCCCAGGCCGCGCAGTTCGGCAATCAGCTCCGCATGGCGCGGACGATCGAGCACGCAAACGATGATGTCGGACGGCTTCACTCCTTTCGCCTCGGCCACCGCGCGGACATTGTCGGAGGGCGACTTCTCTAGGCTGATCACGCCGGCGGGGTAGCCCGGGCCGACGGCGATCTTGTCCATATAGGTGTCAGGCGCGTTGAGGAGGTCGCCCTCCTTCGCGGCGGCCAGCACGGCCAGCGCATTCGGACCGGCCTTGGCAGTGATGGTGGTGCCTTCCAGCGGGTCGAGCGCGATGTCGATCTTCGGGCCCTTGCCCGGCGCGCCGCCCACCTTCTCGCCGATATAGAGCATGGGCGCTTCGTCCCGCTCGCCCTCGCCGATCACCACGGTGCCATCCATGTACAGCGTGTCGAACGCCTTGCGCATGGCTTCCACGGCGGCAGCGTCTGCAGCCTTCTCGTCGCCGCGGCCGATCAGCTTGCTGGCGGCAACCGCGGCAGCCTCGGTCACGCGGACCAGTTCGAGGACGAGGACGCGGTCGAGGACGTTATCGGACTGGCTCATTTATGCTCTTTCGCTGGCTTCATGCATTCGTATTCTGCGGCTGCACGCCGCTTAGGTAGGCGCGCGGGTTTTGTCGAGCCGCCAGCCCGCACTCCAGCGAGGAAAATCAGCCCAATACGCGCAGCACCAGCGGCGGCTCCGCGATGCAGTCGGACTGGGCGAGCGCGGCGAGCGCATCGGACACGGTCCGTTCCGGTCCTTCGTGGGTGACGATGGCCACCAGCACATCGCCCGCCTCTTCCGGCTTGCCGTGCTGGATAAGGCTCTCGATCGAGACACCGGCGTCGCGCATGGCAGCCGTCAGCTCCGCCATCACGCCCGGGCGATCGCTCACCACGAAGCGCAGGTAAGCGCGGTTGCGCCGCTCCGCCGTGTCGGCCGGGCTGCTGCTGGCGAGCGATGCGACCGGCAGGCCGAAAGGGGCTGCCGGATTGCCGCGGGCAATGTCCACCAGATCGGCCACGACCGCGCTGGCCGTCGGCCCGTCGCCCGCACCTGCGCCCTGGAACAGCAGTCGGCCGGCGAAATTGCCCTCGACCACCACCGCATTGGTCGGGCCATCGACCGCCGCGAGCGGGTGAGACTTGGGCACGAGGTAAGGCTGCACGCGCTGGAACAGGCGGGGTTTACCATCCTCTCCGGCCGCGCAGTCGGTCATGCCAATCAGGCGGATGACATATCCCAGCGCATCGGCCTGGGCGATATCGGCGGCCCGCACCCCGGAGATGCCGCCGGTCTCCACAGCGCCGAAATCGGGCCTCGTACCGAAAGCGATGGCAGCGAGGATGGCCAGCTTGTGCGCTGCGTCCACCCCCTCGATATCGAAGGTCGGGTCGGCCTCGGCATAGCCCAGCTCCTGCGCATCGGCGAGGATGTCGGTGAAGTCGCGCCCGGTCTTCTCCATGGCGGAGAGGATGTAATTGCTGGTGCCGTTGAGGATGCCGTAGACCCGCTCCACGCGGTTGGCCGCGGCCCCTTCGCGCAGGCCCTTCAGCACGGGGATGCCGCCTGCCACCGCCGCTTCGAATTGCAGCGACACGCCCGCCTGCTCGGCCTGCGCGGCCAGCTCGGCCCCGTGATGGGCGATCATCGCCTTGTTCGCCGTGACGAGGTGCTTGCCGCCCTCCAACGCGCCGCGCGCCAGCGCCAGCGCCGGGCCGTCGGAACCGCCGACCAGCTCCACCACCACGTCGACATCGCTGCGCGCTGCCAGCTGCGCCATCTCGTCTTCCCAGGCATAGGACGCAATATCGATGCCGCGGTCGCGCGTGCGGTCGCGGGCGCTGACGGCGGTGATGCGGATGTCCCGGCCGGCCCTTGCCCGGATTTCGTCCGCGTTTTCCTCCAGCAAGCGCACGACGCCCGTGCCCACAGTGCCCAGCCCCGCAAGGGCGATCCGCAATTCCTGCGTCATTATTCCGTCCAACTTGTCCATCCCGTCTGGGGGATCGGCTGGCGGGTTAAAGAGGCTTGGCCTTTGCTGGCCAGCCAAAATCGGTTTTCGTTGCGAAAGAAATCAGCCGCGGCTGCGAGCGCGCGTCCGATCGCAGGGGCCAAGCTGGTCGATCACGAAGGCGTAATCTTCCTGTGCGCGCGCACGCACCTGTGCCCCGTCCTGCAGGATTGCGCCTGCCGGCAAGGTTGCAGGCAGGGAGCATGCGAGGCGGTACCAGCGCAGCGTCCCGCGCTGCGGCGGCCGCGCGGACTGGTCCACGATCTCGCTCCAGGATACGCCCCAGCTCGGCGCCATACCGGGCCGCCGGACGACGCTGAGCGAGACGGGGGCGTTGCTGCGCGTAGTCAGGAATACCTGCGTTTCCGATTCGCCGGCCAGGTTGCCGGGCATCCACAAGGCATCGCCGATCCCCGTCACCACGGGGGGGGCGTCTGGGGAAAGAAGCTCCGCAATCACGGCGCGGACCCGTGCCTCTTCCGCCGGGCTGGCGGGGAGGTAGGCGTCGGGCTCAACCAGCTGCAGCTGGCCCGGATTGCCGGCCACGGGGCGGGCAAACAGCAGCCATTCCTGCTTCTTGTATTTGGCCACCTTGCCGTCCGGACCCAGCGGCACATCGGCCAGGAAGGCGAACTCGCCGCCCATCGCGCCAGGAGCCTTTAGGACGTTCTGCGTACGCGATTCGAAATAGACGCGCGCCATCCCGGGGGCGAGGCCGGGGCTGCGTTCTGGCTCCAGCATGGCCTGGTCGCGAATTTCCACCCGCACCACGACGGGCGATGCCTCTGAGAGCGCGACAAGATCGCCATAAGTGGCTTGCGAAGCGGCCATCGACTGCGCCGACACCGGCGGCGGGCCGCCCGCACATGCAGAGGCGAGGAGCGCCGCCGGAAGGAGCGCGGCGAGGTTGCGAATCGAAGGAAATTTCATGGCGACCTTCCTATCATGGGGCAGCATTTGCGCGAGCTTTCGCGAAAGATGGCCTGCCTTTGCAGCAGGCCCGAGACGTCCCTTTAAGGGGCTACCGGCCTGTGAATCCGCGGTTAACCGATAAACCGTTTGCCGGTTCCGTAACCTCTCGTTAAGACCGCGCCGAACGGGCCGAGACAACAAAACATAAGCTGCCCGGCAGCCTGGACGCCCGGAACAATGCGGGTCTTGCATCAGTAAGAATGCTGGACCCCATTTTGGTCAACAGGCTGGACAAACGCTTCCGGGCGCTGGCAGGATGGCCGCTTGGCATCCGGCAATAGCAACCGGATTGTGCGGAAATCGAAAGGTTTCCCAAGACGTGAACGGAGTGATGCGACTGGATGGCTTACGCTGACCAACAAATGAGCGGTAACAAGGTTATCGCGATCATCATCGTTGCTCTCATCCACGTTGCGCTCGGCTACGCCCTGGTTACGGGCCTGGCCATGTCGGCAGTCAAGGAGATTGCCGAACGCGTGACGACGGTGGACATCGACGAGCCCGAACCGCCCGAGCCGGAGGAGGAGCCCCCTCCGCCCGAGCCTCAGGAAAACGTGGCACCGCCGCCGCCTGTGGCTCCGCCGCCGCCGATCAATGTGAGCACGCGGCCGCCGGACATCCAGACGCAGACGCAGATCCCGCCGCCCGCTCCGCCGGCGCGCGTGATCCCGCCCCCTGCGCCGCCGGCACCCCCCGCGCCGCCGCCCCCGCCGCCGCCGCCGCCTTCGCAGGCCCGTGGTGTGTCGCCGGACGGACAGGCACGCTGGACCCGCCGTATCATCGAGAACTACCCATCCCGCGCCCTGCGTGAAGGTGTGGAAGGCCGTGTTGGTGTGACGGTTACCGTGGGTACGAACGGGCGGGTCGATTCCTGCTCGGTCAGCCGCAGCTCCGGCTCCAGCGTGCTGGATGACGCGGCCTGTAAGGACCTCAGCCGTTACGGCCGGTTCAACCCCGCGCTGAACGATGCCGGCAACCCGATCACGGGTCGTTGGTCCACCACCATCGTCTACCAGCTCAACTAAACAGAATTCAGACCTTTCAGAGAGGAAATCCGCATGCTTACCAACCTTATTGCCGCAGTTGGCGAAGAAGCGCCGAAGAACCAGTTCGGCTTCATCGAAGCCATGAACCAGGGCGGCTTCGTCGCCTGGTCCATCTTCGGCGTTCTCGTCATCATGTCTGTCGGCTCGTTCTACATCCTGATCACGAAGCTGCTCGAGCAGAACAAGATCCTTCGCCAGTACCAGGGTGTCCGCACCAACTTCTGGCGTGCCAATTCGCTTAGCGAAGGCGCAACCAAGCTCGACAAGAACAGCGCATGGCGCCAGCTGGTCGACGATGGCCTTGCTGCCGCATCGCAGCACAAGAAGATGACCGACAGCCTGGAAGCCCATGACTGGCTGCACGGTTCGCTGGCACGTTCGGAATCCGCCATCGCAGCGAAGCTTGCCGGTGGCCTCCCGTTCCTCGCATCGGTCGGCGCCACCTCGCCGTTCATCGGCCTGCTCGGCACGGTGATCGGCATCTATCGCGCACTGATCAAGATCGGCATGGCCGGCTCCGCTTCCATCGACGCCGTTGCCGGCCCGGTGGGTGAAGCCCTGATCATGACCGCCATCGGTCTGCTCGTCGCCGTTCCGGCGGTGCTCGCCTACAACTGGCTGCAGAGCCGCAACAAACGCATCCTTGCCATGCTGTCGGGCTTCTCGACGGACCTGCAGGCTTACATCACCTCGGACGGCCAGATCCGCCCGCAGACGATGTCCAAGACCTCCACGCAGGCTGCTGGCACCGCTGCAAAGACGGCTCCGGCCGCAGCCAAGCCGGCAGGCTCGGCAACGACGACGACCGCAAAGAAGTAAGGTCGTTTCGAACGGGGGCGGCGTGCCACGGCATGCCGCCCACTTCGAAGTCGGTAAGTTTTGAGACAGGATACCTAACCAATGGCCATTTCTACAGGCGGATCGGGTGCCGAGACACCGATGTCGGATATCAACACCACGCCCCTCGTGGACGTGATGCTGGTGCTCCTGATCATCTTCCTGATTGCCGTCCCGGTCGCCATCCAGACCATCGAGAAGCTGGAAATCCCGATTTTCGAATCCATTGAATCGGATGACAAGGTCGAGAACCTGCTGCTGACGGTCAGCACCACCGATGCACAGGGCCTTAGCGCCGGCGAGGGCGGTTTTTCCGGCGCTTCGCGCAATGGCGAATGCCGCGTCTATTTCAACAACATCACGCCAGTGACCTCGCAGGAACTGTATGACCGCGCCTTCGCGCGCCTCGACCAGATCGTGCAGCGTGCCGGCGGCATCGATGCCATCCTGGAAGATCCGGAAAAGGTTCCGCAGGTTCACATCCGTGCTGACAAGAACGCGCCCTGGCGCTGCGTGGCGGGTGCCATCTTCAACGTGCAGGCTGCGGGCTATCCCACGGTCGGCTTCATTTCCAACCCGGTCGACCCCAACGGCGGCTGATCGGTTCGGCAAGCAGAATTCAGGAGTAGAAACCCATGGCAATGTCAGGCGGCAAAGACGATGGCGAGCCAATGATGGACATGAACACGACGCCGCTTATCGACGTCATGCTCGTGCTCCTCATCATGTTCATCATCACCATCCCGGTGGCCACGCACTCGGTCGATATCGACCTTCCGCAGCCAAACCCCGACCAGCAGTTGCCGGATATCGATCCGGTGAAGAACAAGCTGGTCCTGCTGGCGGACGACACGATCCTCTGGAATGGCGAGCCGATCGACCAGGGTGGTCTCGTCGCCAATTTGCAGGAATCGCTGACCTTCGCGATCGAGCCGGAACTGCAGTTCGAACCGGAAGCCAATGCCAGCTATGACCTGTCGGCCAAGGTGCTGCAGATCATCAAGGGCTCGGGCGTCACGAAGTTCGGCTTCGTCGGCAACGAACAGTACCGCCAGTTCGGTACGGGTGGCCCGGCCAACCCCGTCGGCGGCTGATCCGACCACCATAGCAATCTGAGAGGGGGCGGAGCGATCCGCCCCTTTTCTTTTGCCTGCCGCAGACGTCGCATGCCCCTGCCGCCGACCGGCCCTGCGCGAAGTCACCACTCGCCTGCGGTAAGCGGATCAAATCGACCTGCCTAGCTCGGATCCCGTCAATCCGCCCATACTGGAGCCGGACCAGAACCGCCTCGTCGTGACCGCGCAGGACAGCATCCTGTGGAACGGCACTAAGGTCAGCGAGGCGCAGGCCCTCGCCGCGCTCCGCCTGGTCGAGACCCGCGTGCCGGAGCCCGAAACGCAAATCGCGCCGGAAGCCGGGGCCAGTTACGAAAAGACCGCACGCCTCATGCGGCTGGTGGATGTGTCTGGCGTCACCAAGGTCGGCTTTGTCGGGAATGAGCGCTACCGGAACTTCGAACGCGACTGAGCCTAACGCGCATCCTCCAGCGCAGCTGGGCCTAGCCAGGGCCGTTCAGCTGTTCTGGGTCACTCGTCCGCATTGCAGCGCCTGCCAGGCTTTCGGCTTCCAGCAACAGCTCCTCGTCCACCGCGCCCTGCGGCACGCTCTCGCGGCCGATCATCACCATCACCGGCACGGCCAGAGGGCTCACCCGGTCCAGCTCGACATGCAGTAGCCGGTCGGCCGCGCTGTCCAGCAGGTCGCCGAGCCTGCCGATATCGGTCATTTTCTCCCGCGCATCGGCCCAAGCCGCCTCGATCAGCACATGATCCGGCTCGTACTTGCGCAATACGTCGTAGATCAGGTCGGTGCTGAAGGTGACCTGCTTGCCCGTCTTGCGCTTGCCGGGATGCTGCCGCTCCACCAGACCGCTGATCACGGCAACCTCACGAAAGGCCCGGCGCAGCAGGTGCGAATCCTGCACCCAGTCGATGAATTCATGCGTCAGAATGTCGGGCGAGAGTAGCGGCGCCGGGTCCGTCACCGGCTTCAGGCTCCACACCGCGAGCGAATAGTCATTCGCCACGAAGCCGCCAGGCACCAAGCCCAGCTCCTCCATCCGCTTGGTGATAAGCATCCCCAGCGACTGGTTCGCGTTCCAGCCGACGAAGGTGTAGTACACGGTGTAGTGCCGCTGGCCGTGCGGGAAGCTCTCGACCAGCAGATTGTCCGGCCCGGGCAGCTGGCTACGCCAGTCCTGCACTTCCAGCCATTCACGCACATCGTCGGGGAAGCGCGCCCAGCCCGCGCGGTCCACCAGCATCGCGCGCACGCGGTCTGCCAAATGAGTTGTCAGCGGCAGGCGCAGCCCTCCATAGGAGGGGATCGCCGCGCTTTTCTTGGCCGCCCGCACGACCAGCTCCATGTCGCGGATCTGCTCCACTTCCAGCGCCATGCCGGAGAAGCTGAACGTATCGCCAGGGCTGAGCGAAGCGGCGAAGCGTTCCTCCACCTTGCCAAGGTTGCGCCCGTTGCGGAAGCGGACTTGCAGCATCTCGGAATCGATGATGATCCCGGCGTTCATGCGGTGGCGCGCGGCATGTTCGGGGTGGGTCAGGCGCCAGACGCCCTGCTTGTCGCGCACGATGCGCTTGAACTTGTCATAGGCCTCCAGCGCATAACCGCCTGTCGCCACGAAGTGCAGGACGCGGTTCCAGACATCCTCGTCCACCCATGCGTAGCTGAGGCAGGAACGCACCTCGCGCAGGAAGGCGGCCTCCTCGAACTCCCCCGCACAGGCGCGCGCCATTACATGTTGGGCGAGCACGTCGAGCCCACCGGGCCGGAAGTCCTCGCCGTCGCGCTGGCCATCGTCCACGGCTTCCTTCGCCGCGATCGCTTCCAGGAACTCGAAGCGGTTGCCCGGCACCAGCAGCGCGCGGCTGGGCTGGTCGAGCCGGTGGTTGGCGCGCCCGATACGCTGCAGCAGACGGCTGGAGCCCTTGGGCGCGCCCATCTGCACGACGAGGTCGATGTCGCCCCAGTCCACGCCCAAATCCAGGCTGGCCGTGCAGACAAGCGCGCGCAGCTCGCCCCGCGCCATCGCGCCCTCCACCTTGCGCCGGGCCTCTATGCCCAGGCTGCCGTGGTGGATGCCGATGGGCAGCGTGTCCTCGTTCACATCCCACAGGTGCTGGAAGATATACTCGGCCAGGAAGCGGGTGTTGGTGAAGATCAGCGTGGTGCGGCTCTGCTTCACATACTCGTAAAGCTGCGGGATCGCCCAAGTCGCGGCATGGCCGCCCCAGGGCACGCGCTCTTCCACAGGCAGCAGGATCTCAACCTCGGCCGGAGCGCCATCCTCGCCCTTCACCAGTTCGACCGTGTCGATCTCCCCCCACGGGGCGAGCCATTCACGGTAAGCAGTCGGGTCCGCCAGCGTGGCCGAGAGCGCCACACGCTCCATGTCCGGGGCAATGGCCTGCAGCCGGGTGAGCGCGAGGGCCAGCAGGTCGCCGCGCTTCTGGGTGGCAAAGGCGTGCACCTCGTCCACCACCACGCGTTTCAGGCCGGCAAACAGCGTGTCGCTGTCCGGATAGCTGAGCAGCAGGGAGAGGCTTTCGGGCGTGGTCAGCAGGACATGCGGCGGGCGGCTGCGCTGGCGCTTCTTGCGGTCGGACGGGGTGTCGCCGCTGCGGGTCTCCACCCTTATGGGCAGGCCCATTTCCTCGATCGGGGTAATGAGGTTGCGCTGCACATCGTGCGCCAGCGCCTTCAGCGGGCTGACATAGAGCGTGTGCAGGCCCTCGGGCGGGGCCGCGCCATCCAGCCGCGAGGGCGTGAAGGCGGCAAGCGTGGGGAGGAAGCCGCCCAGCGTCTTGCCCGCGCCCGTATCGGCCACCAGCAGCGCGTGCCGCCCGGCATCGCTGGTCTCCAGCATCTCGGCCTGGTGCCGCCGCACCCGCCAGCCGCGCGCATCGAACCAGGCCGCGATCTCCGGCGGAATGGCCGCGCCGTTCATGTTCGGACTGGCGAAGCTGAAAGGTGATACAGGTGTGACACAGTCCTAGAACGAAAAAGCGAGCCGGTGTGTCCCGCACGGTCCGCACACCGCGTGACGGAGGTGACATGTCGCAAGTGAGGGGGCGAAGTGCAGGCATGGCCCGGGCCCAGCACGGGCGCCGTCCTGTAGGAAAGTGCGCCATGCGCCCGCCGCGCGCTCAATCCTCGCTGAAGTCGATCTCTTCCTCGTCCTCGGCCGCTTCGGACAGCAATTGCTGCGAGGAAATGCCGAACAATCCGGCCAGCTTCGATAGCTCGTCTGCGGGCAGTTCGCCTATCGACCGCGCCGAACCGTAGCGCTCTTCGATTTCCGCCACCTCCTCCATGAGGCGGGGAAACATCTGGCCGATGAGCGGTCCGATCTGGTTCGTTGCATCCAGGACATGGGGGCTGCTGTGCAAGAGATAGCTATTGGTCGCATACCGGGCACCCGCCGGCGTTGCGAAGAAAACCTCCATCTCCTCGAGCTCTTCTGCGGTAAATTCGACCGCGATCGCCTGCGCCATGCCCGCGCGATAATGCGGCTCCAGAAGTGTGAACATCTCGTCCAACATGCCCATGAGCCACTGGAAGGTCGCAGCTTCCCGCTTTGCCTGGTTCGGGTCGAGTATGGCCAGGGCCGATGCAGCGGCATCATCGTCCAGCGCGTTGATGCGCCAGCTCGGCAGGCCTGTCAGATTCGTCAGGGCTTCGCGCGGGTCAGATTTTTCCGACGCCAAAGCGGATTCGAAAACCGGCATCAGCTGGTCGGACATCATGCGTTTGAAGGAGCCTTCGGGCATCAATTGCAGGGCCACGCGCTCGGCCGCAGGCAGACGTGCTTCCTGCACATCGGTGAGCGGATCGATATCGAGCTCGAAGAACGTCAGGTCGGCAAAGACAGCATCGGTCTCTTCCGCGCTCGCCGCATCCTTGTTGCGCTCCTGCGCATGTGCCGCGCCCGGCATGCCGCACATCAGCGCCGCGCCCGCCAAGAATCCCAAAACCGCTTTCATGATTGCCCCCTCTGCAGATCCGGTCAGTGACCTACGCTCTCACCGCGCTCCAGCCCGCTCAGGGCCAGCTGCTCGTCGATCTGCGCCATCAGGCGTTCGAGGCCTTCTTCCGTATCGCTTTCGGCGCGGGCGACGAGCACGTCCTGCGTATTGCTGGCGCGCAGCAGCCACCAGCCATCGGCATTGGTCACGCGCACGCCATCGGTGGAGTTCACCTCATCCGGGCTGTCCGCCAGCCGCGCCTTCACCTCGTCGATGGCGGCGAACTTGCGGCTCTCGTCCACCTGGAAGCGCATTTCGGGCGTGTTGAGCATGGCGGGCATCTCGCCGCGCAGCTGGGTGACGGATTTGCCCAGCCGCGCGCTGGCCGTGATCAGCCGCACGCCGGCATAAAGCGCATCGTCGTACCCATAATATTCGTCCGCGAAGAAGACGTGGCCGCTCATCTCGCCTGCCAGCGGGCTGCCCGTTTCCTTCATTTTGGACTTAATCAGCGAATGGCCCGTCTTCCACATCAGCGGCTTGCCGCCGTGCTTTTCGACATGGTCGAACAGGGCGCGGCTGGCCTTCACATCGGCGATAATCGTGGCATCCGGGCGATTACCTAAGAGGTCTTCCGCATAGATCATCAGCAATTGATCACCCCATATCACCCTACCTTGGCCGTCGATGGCACCGATGCGGTCGCCGTCACCGTCGAATGCCACTCCGAAGTCGAGGTTCTTCTCGCTGACGAGCTGGCGGAGGTCTTCCAGATTGGCCTCCACAGTTGGATCAGGATGATGATTGGGGAAGTTGCCATCGACATCGGTAAACAGGCAGAAGTGTTCCCCCGGCATGCGGGCGACAAGGCGTTCGAGCGCGGGGCCGGCGGCACCGTTCCCGGCGTCCCAGCCGATGCGCAGGGCAGCCAGGCCATCACCATCGACCCCTTCGAGGGGCTTGAGGAGGGCGTCGATATAGGCGTCCATGATATCGAGCTGGCGCGCAGTGCCGGTGCCGTCCAGCCAGTCGCCGGCGGCAGCGCGGCGGCCGAGAGCCAAGATGTCCTCCCCGAAAAACGGTCGGCCCTGGATTACTATCTTGAAGCCGTTGTAATTGGCGGGGTTATGGCTCCCGGTTATCTCGATGCCGCCGTCAACCTCTTCGATTGAGGCTTCCGCGAAATAGAGCATGGGCGTGGGCCCCATGCCGATGCGCACCACATCGCAGCCCGAGGCGGTCAGCCCCTCCACCAGCGCATGCTCCAGCAGCGGTGAACTGACGCGCCCGTCATAGCCCACGGCCACCGTCTTGCCGCCCGCTTCGCGCAGGATGGAGCCGTATGTGCGCCCGATGGCACGGGCATCGTCCGGCCCCAGCGTCTCGCCGATTATGCCGCGGATATCGTATTCGCGCAGGACGGTGGGATCGAATTGGTGGCTCATGGATGCGTGCTCCTGTCGGGCAATTCGTTCAGTAGAAGGTCGCGGGCGTCATTCGCTTCATGCACCTGCGCATTGCTGCCGCCCCGGTCCGGGTGGACCATTGTGATCAGGCGGCGATGCGCCTCGATGATGTCCTGATGGCGGGCATTGGCGGGCACACCCAGCAGCTTGCGCGCGCGGAACAGGGCCTGCTGGCGCGTGCCGTCCTGCTTCTGCCAGGGCCAGCGACCCAGCGCCATTTTCCAGCCGACGCAAATGATGGCGGCGAGGATTAGGAGCTTGAGCATCGATCAGGCTGCCTGTGCCTGGCTGGGCGGCGCGCTCGGTTTTGCTGGCAGGTTCAGCGCGCCCACCAGCTCGCGCAGTTCCTGCCGTGCGATCAGGTGGCTCGTGCCCAGCTCCCCCAGGTGCCCGCGATCGAGCAGGGTGAGGCCCGAGGGGAACAGTTCGCGGTAGATCACGCGTTCGGACAGGCCCTGGGCCACGCGGAAGCCGACGCGCTTGGACAGCTCCGTCAGGGCCTGGTCGATGCGGACCTGGTTGCGCGCGTCGAGGCGCTGGACGCGGTTGCGCACCACCACCCAGTCCATCTCGCGCCGTTCCTTCATGGCGCGGGTCTTGCGCGCCTCGAACAGCAGTTCGGCATAGAAGCTGAGGCGTTTGACCTTAAAGGTTTCCGCATCCACCTGCCCGATCAGGTCGAAATCGACGAAGCTGTCGTTCATCGGTGTGACCAGCGTATCTGCCTTCGTCGCGACATGGCGCGCCAGCGGATCGTCGCGGCCCGGCGTGTCGAAGACGAGGTAATCGGCATCGGCGCCCAGTCGCTCCGCCACCGCCTCCAGCGCGATGACGTCGCCGTTCTCGAATACGTCGAATGCCACGGTGGGCAGGTCGATGCTGCGGCGCTGCATCGTCTCGCAGCGATTCTCCAGGTAACGGGCCAGCGTGCGCTGCCGGGGGTCGAGGTCGATCGCGGCCACGCGGTGTCCCTGCGCGGCCAGCGCAATGGCGACATGCACCGCCGTGGTGGACTTGCCCGTGCCGCCCTTCTCATTGGCGAAGACGATGCGGTGAGGGGCGGTGGTGCTCAATTGCTGCTCTTTCCTGACTGCGCTGGCGGGGCTAAGCCGCCGTTTCCAATACCCTATCGGAGGCTGGCATCCATGCAAACCGTCAACACGGTCAGGACCCTGCGCGAAGCTGTGGACGAATTGCGATCCGCCAGTGGTGGGGGCGGCGGCACGGTGGCGCTGGTCCCTACGATGGGCGCGCTGCACGATGGGCATCTGACGCTGGTGCGCGAGGCGGCGAAGCATGCCGACCATGTGGTGGCCAGCATCTTTGTGAACCCCACGCAGTTCGGCCCGGGCGAGGATCTGGACGCCTATCCCCGGCAGCTGGCCCAGGATTCCGCCATGCTGGTGGGCGCGGGGTGTGCGCTGCTGTGGGCGCCATCGGTGGAGGAAATGTATCCCGAAGGTTTCGCCAGCAAGATCCGCGTGACCGGCCTGCCGGACCGGCTGTGCGGCGCCAACCGCCCGGGCCATTTCGATGGCGTGGCAACGGTGGTGTGCAAGCTGTTCAACCAGGTCCGCCCGGACATGGCCTTCTTCGGGGAGAAGGATTGGCAGCAGCTCGCCGTGATCCGCCGCATGGCCGCCGACATGGACCTGCTGCTGCCGCGCGCCGAAGCGATCCACGGCGTGCCCACGGTGCGGGAGGCGGACGGCCTCGCGATGAGCAGCCGCAACCGCTACCTGTCGGAGGAGAACCGTGAGCGCGCCGCGACCCTGCCGCGCGAGATGCGCGAAGCCATTGCCCGGATCGAGAGCGGCGAAGAGGTGCACGGCACGCTGGGCCAGCTGGAAGACGCGCTGCTGGGCGGCGGCTTCGACAGCGTCGATTACGCCGAACTGGCGGACGCAGCCTCGCTGGAGGCGCTGGAGGCGCTGGGCGAGAAGCCCGCCCGCCTGCTCGTCGCCGCGCGCATCGGCGGCACGCGGCTGATCGACAATATGGCGGTGGGGCCAAACGCGTAAAGCTGCGCCGCTTAGCCTTACTGCCCGCCGATCTCGCTTGGCACCGGCGTGCCGGACGGGGCGACCTCGCCATTCCACGCCAGCACCGGCTTCCTTGCCGCCAGCGTCTCGTCCAGCCTTGCACGCGGGGCGTAATGCGGTGCGGTCTTCAGCGTCTCGTCGCCAGCCTTCGCACGCTCCGCCACGCTGCGCAGCGCGCCGATGAACTGGTCGAGCGCCGCCTTGCTCTCGGTTTCCGTCGGCTCCACCAGCATCGCGCCGTGCACCACCAGCGGGAAGTACATGGTCATGGGGTGGAAGCCCTCGTCGATCAGGCCCTTGGCCAGATCCAGCGTGGACAGGCCCTCGGCAAAGCCTTTGTCGCCGAAGAGCGCCTCGTGCATGCACGGCCCGCTGTGGGCGAAGGGCGCGTGCAGCACGTCTTCCAGCTGGCGCAGCACGTAATTGGCGTTGAGGACCGCGTCCTCCGCCACCTGCCTTAGGCCATCGGACCCGTGGCTGAGGATATAAGTGAGCGCGCGGGTGAACATGCCCATCTGCCCGTGGAAGGCGGTCATGCGGCCGAAGCTCTGCAGCGTCTTGCCGAAGTGCTCTTGCGCGAAGCTGTCGGCGCTCTCCTCCTCGACCAGGTGCACCGTGCCATCCGCGGTGCGGGCGGCATAGGGCAGCGGGGCGAAGGGGCTCAGCGCCTCGGACAGCACGACCGGGCCGGAGCCGGGCCCGCCGCCGCCATGCGGGGTGGAGAAGGTCTTGTGCAGATTGATGTGCATCGCATCCACGCCAAGGTCGCCGGGGCGCACCTTGCCGACGATGGCGTTGAAGTTCGCGCCATCGCAGTAAACGAAACCGCCCGCCTCATGCACCGCGTCGGAGATCGCCTTCAGGTCCCGCTCGAACAGGCCGAGCGTTGAGGGGTTGGTGATCATCACGCCTGCGACATCGGGGCCGAGGCGCGATTTCAGCGCATCGAAATCGACGCGCCCGTCGGAATTGGCCGGGATGTCCTCGATCTCGTAACCGGCGAAGGCGGCGGTGGCGGGATTGGTGCCATGCGCGCTTTCGGGCACGAGCACGACCTTGCGGGCATCGCCGCGTGCTTCCAGCGCGGCGCGGATGCACAGGATGCCGCAGAGTTCCCCATGCGCGCCCGCCTTGGGGCTCATGGCCACCGAATGCATGCCGGTCAGCTCGATCAGCCAGAAGGCGAGTTCGTTGATCACCTCCAGCGCGCCGCGCACGGTCTCGACTGGCTGCAGCGGGTGGACATCGGCAAAGCCGGGCATGCGCGCGACCTTCTCGTTCAGGCGCGGGTTGTGCTTCATCGTGCAGCTACCGAGCGGGAAGAGGCCGAGGTCGATGGCGTAATTCTGGCGCGACAGGCGCGTATAATGGCGCACCGTTTCCGGCTCCGTCAGGCCGGGCAGGCCGATGGCTTCCTTGCGCGCGAACTTGCCGAGCTTGCTGGCGGAAGGCTCGCTGCGCACCGGCGCGGCGGCATCGACACCGGCCAGGTCCATCTGGCCCGGGAAGGTCAGGTCCACGCCCGTCCGGTCCAGCGAGCCGGTCTCGAAGATCAGCGGCTCTTCCAGCATCAGCGCGCGGTTGCCGGTGGTTGTGGCCGGGCCGCTGAAGCTGTCTGCGGAAACCGGAGAGCCGGGCTTCCAGCCGGATGCGTTAGGATTGCTCATGACAGTACCTCCTTCAGCGCAGCACAGAGGGCATCGATATCGTCCTCGCCGGAGGTTTCGGTCACGCAGACCAGCAGCGCATCGTGCAATTCTGCATTGCCGGGGAACAGGCGGCCGAGCGAAACGCCCGCCAGCACGCCGTCATCCGCCAGCTTGCGCACCACGTCGCGCGCGTCGCGGCCGATGCGGATAGTGAATTCGTTGAAGAAACTCTCGTTCAGCACGCTGACGCCGGGGATCTGCGCCAACCGCTCCGCCGCAAGGCAGGCGAGGCGGTGGTTCTCCGCCGCCAGCGCGGTCAGGCCCTTCTCGCCCAGCAGCGTCATGTGCACGCTGAAGGCCAGGGCGCACAGCCCGCTATTGGTGCAGATGTTGCTCGTCGCCTTCTCGCGCCGGATATGCTGCTCGCGCGTGGAGAGCGTCAGCACGAAGCCGCGCTTGCCATCGGCATCCACCGTCTCGCCGCAAAGGCGACCCGGCATCATGCGCACATGCTTCTGGTCGCGCACGGCGAAGAGGCCAAGATACGGCCCGCCGAATTGCAGGCCGACACCGATGGCCTGGCCTTCGCCCACCACGATATTGGCGCCCAGCTCTCCGGGAGACTGGATCGCGCCCAGCGCCACCGGTTCGGTATTCACGGCGATCAGCAGCGCGCCCGCCGCGTGCGCGGCCTCGGCGATGCGGGCGAGGTCCGGCAGGCGGCCGAGCACGTCGGGATATTGCACCACGACGCAGGAGGTCTCGCCATCGATCAGGCCGATCAGCGCGTCATCGTCCGGCGCGGGCGTGAGGCTCGGCGCGCCGCCGGCGATCTCGTCATCGGTGAACTTGGCCATGGTGCGCACGACTTCGGCGTAATGCGGATGCAGCGCATCGGAGAGCACGACCTTGCGCTTCTTGCCGCGCGCGATGCGGCTGGCCATGGCCACGGCTTCCCAGCACGCCGTCGAGCCATCATACATGCTCGCATTGGCCACCGCGCAGCCATAAAGGCGCGCGACCTGCGTCTGGAATTCGAAGAGCATCTGCAGCGTGCCCTGCGCGATTTCCGGCTGGTAAGGCGTGTAAGCGGTCAGGAACTCGCCGCGCTGGATGATGTGATCGACCGATGCGGGCACGTGGTGGCGATAGGCCCCCGCACCAAGGAAGAACGGCGCATCCGCTGCCGCGAGGTTCTTCTTCGACAAGCGGCGCATGTGCTTCTCGACCGCCATTTCGCCGGCATGGGTCGGCAGGCCGCGGATCGGCCCATCCAGCCGCGCGGCTTCCGGAACATCGACAAACAGGTCGTCGATGGAGGAGGCCCCCACGGCATCGAGCATGGCGCCGCGATCGGCATCGGTCAGGGGTAAGTAGCGCATCGTCTCGCTTCTCTCATGAGTCCCTGCGAAGGCAGGGACCTCTCTCGGCAGGGCTGTAGGATTGCGGGAGGCCCCGGCCTGCGCCGGGGCTCACCCCTTGGCATCACAGATTAGCCACGAATTCCTTGTAGCCGTCCTCGTCCATCAGGCCTTCCAGCTCCGACTTGTCGGCCAGGGTCAGCTTGAAGAACCAGCCTTCGCCTTCCGGATCGGAGTTCACCAGCGCGGGGTCTTCTTCCAGCGCGGGATTGCCTTCGGTGATGACGCCGGAGACGGGGGCGTAGACGTCGCTTGCCGCCTTCACGCTTTCGACCACGGCCGCCTCGTCACCCTTGGCGAAATCGGCGCCTTCTTCGGGCACTTCGACGAAGACGATATCGCCCAGCTGTTCCTGCGCGAAATCGGTGATGCCGATGGTGGCATCATCGCCCTCGACTTCGATCCACTCATGCTCCTCGGTAAAATATCGCGCCATCAGGCTGCTCCCTTGCGGTGGTAATTCTGTTTTACGAACGGCAATTTCGTGACGCGCGTGGGCAGGCGCTTGTTCCGGACCTGCGCTTCGAGCGCGGTGCCCTCGCCCGCATGGCCGGCCAGCACATATCCCATGGCGATCGGGTGGCCGCGCGTGGGGGAAAACCCGCCGGAGGTCACCACGCCGACTTCCTCGTCACCGGCATACAGCAAGGCTCCTTCGCGCGCGGGCAGGCGGCCTTCCAGCTCCAGCCCGACGAGGCGCTTCTCCGCGCCCTTCTCCAGCACGGAAAGCACGCGGTCCGCGCCGGAGAAGCCGCCTTCGGTGCGGCGGCGCTTGCTGATGGCAAAGGACAGGCCTGCGCTGACCGGATCGGTGTCGAGCGACAGGTCATGGCCGTAAAGCGGCAGGCCTGCTTCCAGCCGCAGCGAGTCGCGCGCGCCGAGGCCCGCGGGTTTCACTTCCAGTTCGGCGCAAAGCCGCCCGGCCAGCGTTTCGGCATGTTCGGCAGGCACGGAGATCTCGTAGCCATCCTCGCCCGTATAGCCACTGCGGGTGATTTCGAGATCGAGCATCCCGAACTCCCACGCCCTGGCCTGCATGAAATAGAAATCCTCATTCACGCCGCGCAGAACGCGCTCCAGCGCCTGAGCCGCCGCCGGGCCCTGCAGCGCCAGCAGCGCGCGGTCCACCCGGTGAGTCAGGGTTATGTGGTCGGGCAGGCGCTCGGCCAGGAAGGCGATATCACCGTGCTTGGTCGCCCCGTTGACCACCAGGCCGTAACACTCGCCAGCCTCGTCGCTGGACCAGTTGGTGACCATCAGATCGTCCACGATGCCGCCATTGTCGTCCAGCAGCAGGGAATAGCGCACGCGGCCCGGTTTCAGAGCGGCGATATCGGCTGGCAGGATGGCTTCCAGCGCCTCTTCAGCGCCCTCGCCGGTCACCACCAGCTGGCCCATGTGGCTGACATCGAACAGGCCGGCACGCTCGCGCGTCCACTCATGCTCTGCCACGATGCCTTCGTATTGCAGCGGCATTGCATAGCCAGCGAAGGGCACCATGCGCGCGCCCTGCGCCCGGTGCCAGGCATCCAGCGGCAGCGTTTTCACATCATCGGTGGCGGAAGGTCCGGCCATGGTGTTTCATCCGACAGGGCGGCACGGCCCGGGTGGACCGTTTGCGTAAGCCGCACACCCCCTCTGTCGGGAAAACCTGAGAGCCTGACGCGGGGAATGCCCGCGCTTACACCTTCGGTGGCCCTGCCAGGCAGGGCGCTTTCCAGAGTGCCGGTGGATTCGCGCCGCGGTCCTTTGGCCTGAGAGATTCCGGGGCGGTTGCTCCTTCGGCGGCGAAGCCATTGCAGGCCCCGCACTCTCCCGTGGCGCGCCCGGACCCGAAGGCCCGGCCGACGCGGCGGACTCCTAAGCAAAAACGCCGCCCCGTCAATCGGCGGAGCGGCGTCTGTTTGCTGTTGTCGGCAATTTTTAGCAGGCTTTCGCCTTCTTCATCGCCCGCACGCCGTGCAGGATCGGCTCCGTATAGCCCGATGGCTGCGTGGTGCCTTCGAACACAAGCGCCCGCGCGGCCTTGTAAGCAAGCGATTCGTCCCACCTGCCGGCCATCGGCTCGTAAGCCGGGTCGCCTGCGTTCTGCCCATCGACCTGCGCGGCCATGCGCTGCAGGCTCTCGTCCACCTGCTGCGGAGTGACGATTTCGTGCTGCAGCCAGTTGGCGATGTGCTGGCTGGAGATGCGCAGCGTGGCGCGGTCTTCCATCAGGCCGACATCGCTCAGGTCCGGCACCTTGGAGCAGCCCACGCCCTGGTCGATCCAGCGCACGACATAGCCCAGGATGCCCTGCGCATTGTTTTCCAGTTCCTGCGCGATCTCCTCGGCAGACCAGTCCCCGCTGCCCAGCGGCACGGTGAGCAGGTCCGCCAGCGGCGCGATGCCCTCCTTCGCGCGTTCGGCCTGCCGGTCCTTCACGTCGACCTGGTGGTAATGCACCGCGTGCAGCACGGCCGCCGTTGGCGAGGGGACCCATGCGGTGCTGGCCCCGCTCATGGGATGGCCGGTCTTCTCCGCCATCATCTGCGCCATGCGGTCAGGCGCGGCCCACATGCCCTTGCCGATCTGCGCCTTGCCGGAAAAGCCGGTGGCGAGGCCGATCTGGACGTTGCGATCTTCATAGGCGGAAATCCATTTCGCCTGCTTGATCTCGGCCTTGCGGGCAAAAGGCCCGGCCAGCATGGAGGTGTGGATCTCGTCACCCGTCCGGTCCAGGAAGCCGGTGTTGATGAAGAAGATGCGGTCCTTCACCGCATGAATGCAGGCGGCAAGGTTGGCAGACGTGCGCCGTTCCTCGTCCATCACGCCCACGCGCATGGTATGACGCGGCAGGCTGAGCATGTCCTCCACCGCATCGAATACGGCATTGGCAAAGGCGGCCTCTTCCGGGCCGTGCATCTTGGGCTTCACGACATAGATTGCGCCGTGGCGGGAATTGCGCCCGATGTCGCTGCGGGGGCCGAGGCCCTCGATATCGTGCAGGCCGATCGCGCCGGTCACAACGGCGTCCAGCAGGCCTTCGGGCGCTTCGCTGCCATCGGGCAGGCGCACGGCAGGCGTGGTCATCAAATGGCCGACATTGCGCACCAGCAGCAGGCTGCGGCCCTTCAGGGTGAAGGCGCTGCCATTCGGCGCGGTATAGTCGCGGTCGGCCTCGCTCCGGCGGAGCATGGTCTGGCCGCCCTTGGTGAACTCCGCCTCCAGGTCGCCGCGCAGCGCGCCCATCCAGTTGCGATAGGCCGCGACCTTGTCCTCGGCATCGACGGCGGCGACGGAATCTTCCAGGTCCACGATGGTGGAAAGCGCCGCTTCGAGCCGGATATCGGCCACGCCCGCCGCATCGGTTTTCCCGATGGGATGGTCGCGGTCGATCACGATTTCGATATGCAGGCCGTTGTGGACGAGCAGGATGTTCTCGCCCGCGCGGCCAGCCAGCTGTGCAGGGTCGGCGAGGTCCGGCGCCTGGCCGTCCCAGTCGCTCCACCTGCCCGCTGCCAGCGGCACGGCCTCGTCCAGGAAGGCCCGTCCGCGCGCCACCACGGCGGCACCGCGCGCTTCGTCATAACCGCCCGGCGGCGGCGCGGAGCCGTCCAGCGCATCGGTACCGTAAAACGCGTCGTACAGGCTGCCCCAGCGCGCATTGGCGGCGTTGAGCAGGAAGCGGGCGTTCAGAACCGGCACCACCAGCTGCGGCCCGGCGATGTCGGCAATTTCGGGGTCGGCCGGCGGCGGGGCGATGGCGAAGGCCTCGGGCTCTTCCACCAAATAACCGATTTCGCGCAGGAAGGCCTCGGGCGCGCCGCCCTTGCCGGGATTGTCCCTGTGCCAGTCGTCGATCTGCGCTTGCAGGCTCTCGCGCACGGCCAGCAGCCGGGCATTGCGCGGGGCGAAGCGGTCCATGATGCCGGCAAAGCCGCGCCAGAAGGCGGCGACGTCGCGGCCCGTGCCCGGCAGGACTTCGTCCTCCAGGAAAGCGGCAAGCGGGGCGGCGATTGCCAGCCCCGCCCGCTCTACCATGCCGTGGGTGTGCGTGTTCATGCCATCTTCCCTATCGGGCGAGGGGCTGCGTTCAAGCACGGCCTCGGTCGTCATGCCGCATCGCTTTTCGCCGTGGCGGGCGTGTGGCGCGGCGGACGTTCGCCGAAGCGGCCCAGCCGGTGGTGCAAGTTGACGTATTTCTCGACGCCTTCTTCGCCATCATGGGCGCGGATGTATTCCACCACCGCTGCGCGCAGCAGGCGGAAATCCTCGGTCGAGAAAACGGGGCGGGCCATTGTCGGTTCGGCCATTTCTACTCTCCTTTGAGTGGCCGCTGCCGTGGGGGTTGGCAGCGGCCCATTCTCGCAGCGGATTACGCCGCGAACTGATTCATCGTGTTGTCCTTGCCGCCGGCCTTCAGGGCCGCTTCGCCGGCAAAGGCTTCCTTGTGGTCGTCCCCGATGTCGGAGCCGGCCATGTTCTGGTGCTTCACGCAGGCGATGCCCTGGCGGATTTCCTCGCGCTGGACGGTCTTGACGTAGCCCAGCATGCCATCGTCGCCGAAGTAACGCTTGGCGAGGTTGTCCGTGGAAAGCGCCGCGGTGTGATACGTCGGCAGCGTGATCAGGTGGTGGAAGATCCCCGCCCGCTTCGCGCCGTCGGCCTGGAAGGTGCGGATGCGCTCATCCGCCTCGGCCGCCAGCTCGCTGTCGTCGTAATGCTGGCTCATCAGCATGGCGCGATCGTAATCGGTCACGTCGCGGCCTTCCGCTTCCCAGGCATCGTAAACCTGCTGGCGGAAGTTCAGCGTCCAGTTGAAGCTGGGCGAGTTGTTATACACCAGCTTGGCATCGGGCACGACTTCGCGGATCCGGTCGACCATGCCGGCGATCTGCTCGACATGCGGCTTCTCGGTCTCGATCCACAGCAGGTCCGCACCGTTCTGGAGCGAGGTGATGCAGTCGAGCACGCAGCGGTCCTCGCCCGTGCCGGGGCGGAACTGGTAAAGGTTGGAGGGCAGGCGTCGTGGTCTGAAAAGCCCGCCCTCCCGGCTGATAAGGACTTCTCCCGTCCCGATATCCGCCGTGTCCACTGCCTCGCAATCGAGGAAGCTGTTGTACTGGTCGCCGAGGTCGCCCGGCTCCTTGGTGAAAGCGATCTGCTTGGTCAGGCCTGCGCCCAGCGAATCGGTGCGGGCAACGATGATGCCATCGTCCACGCCCAGTTCGAGGAAGGCGTAACGGATCGCGCGGATTTTCTGCAGGAAGTCCTCGTGCGGCACGGTGACCTTGCCGTCCTGGTGGCCGCACTGCTTCTCGTCCGACACCTGGTTTTCGATCTGCAGCGCGCAGGCGCCGGCCTCGATCATCTTCTTGGCGAGGAGATACGTCGCCTCGGCATTGCCGAAGCCGGCATCGATATCGGCGATGATCGGCACGACATGCGTCTGATGATCGTCGATGGCATGCAGCAGGCGGTGCGTGTTCATCACGTCGCCGCTGGCCTTGGCCTCGTCCAGCTCGCGGAACAGGCCGCCCAGCTCGCGCGCATCGGCCTGGCGAAGGAAGGTGTACAGTTCCTCGATCAGCGCGGGCACGCTCGTCTTTTCATGCATGGACTGGTCGGGAAGCGGGCCGAATTCGCTGCGCAGCGCGGCCACCATCCAGCCGGACAGGTACAGGTACTTGCCCTTGGTCGTGCCGAAATGCTTCTTGATGCTGATCATCTTCTGCTGGCCGATGAAACCGTGCCAGCAGCCCAGCGACTGCGTGTAATTGGCCGGGTCCGCATCGTAAGCGGCCATGTCTTCGCGCATGATCTTTGCAGTGTAACGCGCGATGTCGAGGCCGGTGCGAAAGCGGTTCTGCAATTCCATGCGGGCCGCGGCTTCGGGATCGATGCCGGTCCAGCGCGGGCCTTCGTCTGCGATCAGGTCACGCTTTGCGGCGAGTATCTGGCTGTAAGTCATGATGGCGTTATCCGTCCTTGGGTTGTCTTCTGGACGGACCATGCAGCGGACGTGCGCCTGCGAAAATCGCTTGCAGTGTCGCGTTGTCAAACTTTACAAGAATGTGTTGTAAAGTTGTAAGCACTCGACACAGGCGGAAAGTCAGGAGCCGGATATGGCGCGCAAGGCAATCTACATGGGCCCGCGGATGAAGCGCGTGCGGCGCGACCGGGGGCTGACGCAGGCCAACATGGCGGAGGATCTCGGCGTCTCCCCCAGCTATATCGCCCTGATGGAGCGCAACCAGCGTCCCGTCACCGCCGAGCTGCTGCTGAACCTGGCCACCACATACGGCATCGATATCGCCGACCTGGCGGACGGGGCGGAGGAAGAGCTGGGCACGCGGCTGGAGGGGGCCCTGCGCGACCCGATCTTTGCCGATATCGACCTGCCCGCGCTCGACGCCGCCGATATTGCCACATCCTATCCCGGTTTTGCCGAGGCGTTCCTGCGCCTGCAGACCGCGTTCGAGGAAGAGCGGCTGGCCCTGGCCGAGCGGATGGACAGCGCGGAAGGGAGCGCCGCGCCCGGCACCAGCGACCCGGTGGGCGAGGCGCGCGCCTTCTTGGCCGCACGGCAGAACTGCTTCCCAGCGCTGGATGCGAGCGCAGCGGAACTGGCGAGCGAGCTGGGCAGTATCGAGGCGCTGTCGGCGCGCCTGCAGGACAATCACGGGCTGGAGGTGCGCTTCGTCGATGCGGGCCTGCTGCTGGGGGCGCTGCGCTTCCTCGATTACCACCGCCGCCGCCTGTTGCTGAACGAACGGCTGGACCTGTCATCGCGCCGCTTCCAGCTGGCGCTGCAGGTGGCGATCCTGGAACAGGGCGAGGCCATTGCGCCGCTGGTAGAGGAAGGTCGCTTGCAATCCGAGGATGCGGCCATGCTGGTACGCCGCGCCTTGCAATCCTATTGGGCTGGCGCGCTGATCATGCCCTATCGCCCCTTCCTGAAGGCCGCGCGGGAGCTGCGCTATGACGTGGAGGCGCTGGCCGGGCGCTTCGGGACCAGCTTCGAACAGGTCGCCCACCGCCTGACCACTCTGCGCCAGCCGGGCGAGGAAGGCATCCCGTTCTTCTTCCTGCGGGTGGACCGGGCGGGCAATGTTTCGAAACGGCTGGACGGGGCAGGCTTCCCCTTCGCGCGCCATGGCGGGGCCTGCCCGCTGTGGAACGTGCACCATGCCTTCGCCGCGCCGGGGCAGGTCATCGCGCAGGAGATCGAGCTGCCGGACGGCGAGCGCTACGTCTCCATCGCGCGCACGGTGAAATCGGGTGGCGGCGCCTTCGATGCGCCCGCCGCGCTACGCAGTGTGGCGCTGGCCTGCCCGGCAAGCCATTCCGCCGAACTGGTCTATTCCTCTACACTGGAAGGCCGCGAGCCGACCCCCATCGGCGTCGCCTGCCGCCTGTGCCACCGCCCCCACTGCATCGCCCGAAGCGCCCCGCCCATGGGCCGCGAAATGAGCCCCACCGCTTACCGCGACACGGGCGTGCCGTTTGCGTTCTCGGGGGAGTGATGGCTGTAAGAAGGCTGGAGCGGGTAAGGGGAATCGAACCCCTCTAGCTAGCTTGGAAGGCTAGAGCATTACCACTATGCTATACCCGCATTCCCAGCGCAGCGCGCTTGCCACCGATGGGCGCGCGTCGTCAAGCATCCGGTTCGGGCGGACCTCCGGCAATCAGCGAGCGGGTGTGCGGGTGGCGCGCGGTTCGCTCAACGGGCGCGGGTTGCCGCGAGGGGCCTCGGCCTCCTCCTCTTCGGTGTCTTCCGGGGGCTGGCTGCCCGGTTCGCCCAGCCACACATCCACGCGGCGATTGGCGCGGCGACCGGCCTCGTTCGGCGTGCCGTCGAGCTTGGCATTGGGGGCAACGGGGCGCTGTTCGCCAAGCGCGATGATCTCGATCCGGTCCTCGTCCACGCCGTTTTCCGTCAGCCATCCGGCGACGGCTTCGGCGCGCTTGCGACTGGCAAAGATATTGCCCTGGTCGTCCCCTTCAGAATCGGTGTGGCCGCGCAGCACGATGGGCCAGCCTTCCTCATAGGCATCGCTGTCCAGCAAGGCGCGCAGTGTGCGCTTGCCACCCGCCGACACTGCGTATCCGCCATCGGGGAAGCCGATGGTGAGCGATTGCGGCTCCGGCGGGCTTTCGACCACGGGATTGTCTTCCAGGTCGGGCCGGATGATGGAATTGACCGGCGTTTCGGCGGCCGCGGGCGTGGGATCCGGCGAAATCAGCGTGGTTTCGGACGGGTCGGGTGCAGCCTCGCCGCCATCCTCGCGCGTGTCCTTTACCTTGCAGCCGCTGGCCAGCAGCGCTGCGGCCAGCGTCATCGCGATTGCGGCGTGGCGATATGCGGGTCGCTTGGTCATCTCGGTTCTCTCCAGCATTTCCATCAGCCCGGCTCCGGCCGCGCATTGCCGTTTCCATTGCCGTTCTCGGCATCGCGCTTCGCCCGCTTCTCGCGCATTTCCCCGCTTTCGCGCGGGGGCGAGAAGGAGACGATCGTATCGCCCGCTTCCGGTTCGGGGACCGAAGCATGGGTGAAGAAGCGCAGGTTCCCGCTGGGGCGGATCAGCAACAGCATATTGGCGGCATTCGGCAGCTTCTCGCGCGCGGCGTCGACATCGAATTCCTCGGACAGCTTGGTCTTGCGGAAGACCCAGCCCTCGCCGGTTTTCTCGGCCACCTCGTCCACGCCCCAGCCGCTGGCGAACAGGGCTCGCCCACGAAGGCTGCGCGGCAGGGCGCGGTGATCGTCGTCATCGTCCAGCTCGCCCAGCTGGTACACCTTGTCCGTGCCGATTTCCGGGGCGAACTCGCTGCACACCAGCGTGTTATACGCCTCGTTCTCGGTCGCGGCGACCAGCACCTGGTAGGGGCCGAGGTCGAGATTGTGCTCCGTCGCCTCGTTCAGGATCTCGCCGTGATAGGTCTGCAGGCCCGCCTGCCGCGCGGGCTTGAGGCGGGACCAGCTGGTGTCGACGATCAGCGTGGGCGTGCCCAGCTCGTCCATCTGTTTGGCCAGCGCGATTGTCCAGGGGGTGGAGCCGACCACGACCAGGCCGGGACGCTCCGCGCCTTTGATGCCCAGCCACTTGGCCACGATGTTGATGGTGAAGCCATGCGCGAGGATGGTGGTCACCACCACGGCGAAGCTCAGCCCGATCAGCACGCTGCCATCGGCAAAGCCAAGGTCCGCCATGCGCAGCGCGAACAGGCCGCTGATCGCGACCAGCACGATGCCGCGCGGGGCGATCCAGGCCAGGAACAGCCGCTCGTTCCACGGGATCTTGCTGCCCAGCAGGCTGAGCAGGATGGTGGCCGGGCGCACGATGAACAGCAGCGCCAGCAGGAACAGGCCGAAGCGCCACTGGAACTGCTGCAGCTCTTCGAAATCGAGGCTGGCGGACAGCAGGATGAAGATGCCCGAGACCAGCAGCACGGCGATGTTCTGCTTGAAGGGGTGGATACTGCGCAGGCTGGCGACATGCATGTTGGCAAGCGCGATGCCCATGACGGTGACGGCCAGCAGGCCGGCCTCGTGCTCGATCATGTTGCAGCCCACGAACACGCCGATGACGGTAACCAGCAGGACGGGGACCTTGAGGTATTCCGGCACCAGCCCGCGCGGGAAGGTGAAGGCGATGGCGCGCGCGGCGGCATAGCCGATCACGCCGGAAACAAGCGCGGCAATGATCAGCGGCGGGACGACTTCCACAAGGGTGGAGCCATCGGCCGACAGGCGGAAATATTCATAAGCCATCACGGCGCACAGCGCGCCGATGGGATCGTTGACGATGGCTTCCCACTTCAGGATGCCGGCAGGGCGCGCCTCTACGCTGGATTGTCGCAGCAGCGGCATGACCACGGTCGGGCCGGTCACGACCAGGATGCCGGCGAACAGGATCGCCACCGGCCAGACGAGGCCCGCGACGTAGAAACTGGCAAGCGAGCCGAGCAGCCAGCCGATGGGCACGCCAAGGATCACCAGCCGCCAGACGGCATTGCCGTATTTGTTGAGCTCGCGAAAATCGAGGCTGAGCCCGCCTTCGAACAGGATCAGCGCAACGCCAATGCCCACGATGGGCTCCAGCAACTCACCGAAGGCCACCTCCGGGTCGAAGATGTTGAGGATGGGGCCTGCGAGGAAACCGGCGGCCAGCATCAGGACGATGGCAGGTAGCCCCGTGCGCCATGCGATCCATTGCGCGCCGATGCCAAGTACACCGACCAGGGCGATAACTAATGCCTGGTGTTCCATGTGTGCGCCCTGCTCCCCCTTGCTGCGGCCTGCAAGTTATAATGCCCGGCGGCGGCTTTCTATCCCATGCAGGCCGGCGCGCTTTAGTCCCCGTCGAAGGCGACGAGCGATTGCGGCCGGATGTCCGCCCCTTCCAGCGCGCGCGCACCGCCAAGGTCCGGCAGGTCGACGACGAACATCGCATGATCCACCCGCGCCCCGGCCTGCCGCAGCAGGTGCGCCCCGGCCAGCGCCGTGCCGCCGGTGGCCAGCAGGTCGTCGACGATCAGCACGTCCCGCCCGTCATCGACCAGCGTGGGATCGAGCTCCAGCCGCGCTGTGCCATATTCCAGCGCATAATCGTGGCCGATGGTCGGCACGGGCAACTTGCCCGGCTTGCGCAGCAGGATGAAGCCAAGGCCCAGGCGAGCCGCCATGGCCGCCCCGAACAGGAAGCCGCGCGCCTCGATCCCGGCGATGGCGGAGGGGCCAAGCGCCTCGGCACGCTCGCACAGGTGATCGATGGTGGCGGCAAGGCCCGGGCCGTGCGCCAGCAGTGTGGAGATGTCGCGGAACTGAATCCCGGTTTTCGGGAAATCGGGAACGGTGCGGATGAGCGCGCGGATGTCCTCCAGGGTCATCCGGCGCGCCTCATCGAAAGTCCGCTCAGTCCTTGCGCCCAGTGCGCTTTTGGGCAGGCTTTGCGTCGGCCCAGACCTGCTTCTTGGCCATGAAGGCCAGGATCGTGAAGAAGATCAGGAAGCCGAGCACCGGCACGCCGGTCTGCTTGCGCTTGATCATGGTCGGCTCGCCCGCCCAGGTCAGGAATGCGGCAACGTCCTTCGACATCTGCGAGATGGTCGCATCCGTACCGTCTTCATAGGTCACCTGTCCGGCGGCCGTGATCGGGGGCGCCATGCCGATCACCAGCGAGGGGTAATAGGCGTTGAAATAGCCACCGGGCGGCAGTTCGAAGTCCGGCGCGGCTTCGCTGAACTTCTTGCCGTTCACGGCGAAGGTGGCGGGATCGCGGTAGCCCGTCAGCAGAGAATAGACATAGGCAGAGCCGTGATGGCGCGCCTTGGTGATCAGCGAGAGGTCGGGCGGGATCTTGCCGCCATTGGCCGCCGCTGCCGCCACATCATTGGGATAGGGCGAGGGGAAGTAATCGGTAGGCGTGCCTTCGCGCATGGTGGCTTCGCCGGTGGCCGGATCGATGCCGGGCACCTGCCACTGTGCGGCAAGCGCCTTCACCTGGCCTTCGTCATAGCCCAGCTCGCTGAGGTTACGGAAGGCGACGTGGCGCAGGCCGTGACAGGCGGAGCAAACTTCGCGGTACACCTGGTAGCCGCGCTGCAGCTGCTGCTTGTCATAAGTGCCCAGCACGCCTTCGAAGCTGAAACCGCCTTCGGGCCCGTGGGCCGGAAGCTGAAATTCATACTCGACGGGCTTTTCCACGTCTTCGGTCGCGGCAGTATAGGCGCCGGTGACAAAGGCGATGCCGACAACCAGCGAGAAGCCGAGGCCGATCAGGATAGCGATGATGCGGATCATGTCGTGTGCGTTCCTTGAAACCGTTTCGCTCAGGTGGCCGGCGAGGTGTTTTCGCCCAGCACCGCCTTCTTGTCCGATCCCAGCACCGCTTCCGTGATGGAATAGGGCAGCGGCTCGGGCCGCTCGATCGAGGAGACGATCGGCAGGATGACCAGGAAGTGCAGGAAGTAATATGCCGTCGCGATCTGGCTCAGCATCACATAGGGCTCTTCAGCCGGGGCGCCGCCGCAGATGAACAGCACGACCATGGCGGGGATAAGGCCGAACCAGAAGAACTTGCGGAACAGCGGGCGGTAATGGCCGCTGCGCACCGGGCTGCGATCCAGCCAGGGCAGGAAGAACCACAGCAAGATGGAGCTGAACATGGCCAGCACGCCCCACAGCTTCGCCGACAGGATGAAGTCCACGGTGAAGGCACGCAGGATGGCGTAGAAGGGCCAGAAGTACCATTCGGGCACGATGTGCGCCGGCGTCGCCATCGGGTTGGCCGGGATGTAATTGTCCGGGTGGCCCAGGAAGTTCGGCAGGAAGAACACGAAGGTGCAGTAAAGGATCAGGAAGATGCCCAGGCCGAAACCATCCTTCGCCGTGTAATACGGGTGGAACGGCACGGTGTCGCTTTCGGACTTGATCTCGATACCCGTCGGGTTGCTGGAGCCCGGGATATGCAGCGCCCAGATGTGCAGGATCACCACGCCGGCCGTCACGAAAGGCAGCAGGAAGTGCAGGCTGAAGAAGCGGTTCAGCGCGGCATTGTCAGGCGCATAGCCGCCCAGCAGCCAGACCTGCAGCGGCTCGCCGATCAGCGGGATAGCGGAAAACAGGCCGGTGATGACCTTGGCGCCCCAGAAGCTCATCTGGCCCCACGGCAGCACGTAACCCATGAAGGCGGTGGCCATCAGCAGCAGGAAGATGACCACACCCAGCAGCCAGATCATCTCGCGCGGGGCCTTGTAGCTGGAATAGAACAGGCCGCGGAAGATGTGCATGTAGATCACGACGAAGAAGAAGCTGGCGCCGTTGGCGTGCGCATAGCGCATCATCCAGCCCCAGTTGACGTCGCGCATGATGTGTTCGGTGGTGTCGAAGGCGACCAGCGCATTGGGCGCATAGTGCATCGCCAGGATGACACCCGTCACGATTTGCAGGACCAGGCAGAAACCGGCCAGCACGCCGAAGTTCCACATGTAATTCAGGTTGCGCGGAACCGGGTAGCCAGCGCCCACGGCATTGTAGACGAAGCGCGGCAGAGGCAGCTTTTCGTCCAGCCAGCGCATCACCGGCATCTTGGGTTCGTATTGCTTGGCCCAGGGGAAGCTCATGGTCTCTTACTCTCGCCTCAGCCGATCACGATGGTGGTGTCGGTGGTGAAGGTGTAATCCGGCACGACCAGGTTGGTCGGCGCCGGGCCTTTGCGGATACGGCCCGCCGTATCGTAATGCGAACCGTGGCAGGGGCAGAAATACCCGCCGTATTCGCCCTTGTTCTCGCCTTCGGCAGCGCCCAGCGGCACGCAGCCGAGGTGGGTGCACACGCCCATGGTGACGAGCACGTTCTCATGCCCTTCCAGCGTCCGGTCGGCCAGCGTCTCCGGCTCGCGCAGGTCGCCCAGCGACACCGCATCGGCTTCTGCGATCTCCGCTTCGGTCAGCATGCGGACGAAAACCGGCTGCTTGCGGAACACGGCCTTCACGGCCTGCCCCGGCTGGATGGCGGAAATGTCCAGTTCCGTGGTCGACTCGGCAAGCACGTCCTTGGACGGGGCCATCTGCGAGACCAGCGGGTAAACCACTGCCAGCGCGCCAACGCCGCCAGCGGAGACCGCCGCGATATTGATGAAATCGCGCCGGCGGACGCCGTCTTCGCCTACCGTTTCGGCAGCCACATCGGTGGTGTTGACGGTGGTGTCGGTGCTCGTTGCCATAACCCTGCCTTGGCTGCCGGGAGGCCCGTGCCCGCATGGGCGGCTTACCCGGATCGAAGTGACCTGTCAGAACGCGCCTACCGGCCTGCCGGAAGGCGTCTTGGCGCGGCCAATAGCCGCTCGTGCCACCGATGCCAACAGGCAATTGGGCGCTTTGATGACAGTGTTTGCGGATGCCAGCCGTGCGCGCAGCCGATGGTCGGCTCAGTCCTGCGGCAGGCCGATCAGCGAGAACTGCCGCCCATAGGTCGCCTCGGCGCGGTGCGTCGCCCGGCGGAAGGAGAAATAGCCGCTGCCTGGAGGGTAGGTATCCCGCGCCGTGTCCTCCACATGACCCACGCCTGCCGCCTCCAGCCGCGCGGCGACATAGCCGGGCAGGTCGAACTGCCAGTGCCCCTCGCGCCCGGCGGCGAAATGGTGCGCGTCCGCATCGGAGAACTGCGCGCGGAAGCCCGCGTCCACCTCGTAGCTTGCCTGCGCGATGCAGGGGCCGATGGCGGCGGCGATGTTCCCGCGCGCGGCGCCCAGCTCCTCCATCGCCGCGAGCGTGTTTTCCAGCACGCCGGAATGCGCGCCGCGCCAGCCTGCATGGGCCGCACCCACGACACCGGCGGATGTGTCCGCCAGCAGCACAGGCGCGCAATCGGCAGTAACGATGCCCAGCAGCAGGCCGGGCACGGATGTGACCAACGCATCCGCCTCGGGCCGGGCGTCATCGCCCCATGGCGCAGGCACGCTCACCACATCGGGCGAATGCACCTGGTAGACGGCCACCACCTGTGCGCCCGGCAGCACGGCATCGGCGGCGAGGCGGCGATTGGTCGCCACGCAGGCCGGATCGTCTTCCGCCCCGTAGCCGACGTTCAGCCCGGCGACTTCGCCCGCCGAAACGCCGCCCTCGCTGCCGAAGAAGCCGTGCGGGACCGGGCCGAGCGCCGGGGCGCGCAGATGCGGGGGCGCCTCAGTCGCCAAGGCTGCGGGTCACCTGCTCATAGGTGTCGCGGCTCAGCTTGTCGGCCTTGGCAATCCGCTCCAGCTGCTCGCGCATCAGGGCGCTGCGGCCCGGCTCCAGCCGGCGCCAGCGGCCCAGCGGAGTCACGAAGCGCGCGGCGGTCTGCGGGTTGATCGGGTCGAGCTGAAGTATCAGGTCGGCGATCATCCGGTAGCCCTCGCCGCTGGCCGCATGGAAGGCATGCGGATTGGCGGCGAACGCCATGTAAAGCGAACGCACGCGGTTGGGATTCTTCAGCGTGAAATCGGGGTGGTCTGCCAGCGCCTTCACATGCTCGATGGCATTGGGATGGAGCGACTGCGCCTGCACGCTGAACCATTTGTCGATGACCAGGTCGTTGCCTTCGTAGCGGTTGTAGAAATCGAGCAGCGCATTGGTCCGCTCGATGCCGTCGATCCCGGCAAGGACCATCAGCGCGCCCTGCCGGTCCGTCATGTTGTCGGCGCCGCGGTACTGCTCCCACGCCATCGCGCGGGCCACGTCGGGAGCGCCGGCGGCAAGGTAGACCAGCGCCTGCACCTTCACCTTGCGCGCGCCCTTGGCGGCGGCATCCAGCGAATAGGGGACCTTGCTGGCGCGGCTGTGCATGGCGGTGAACAGGTCTTCCAGCTCCGCCCCCAGCCATGCCTTCAGCCCCTCGCGCTCGCGGTGGATGGCGGCCGGGTCCGCCAGCAGCACCTGCTCTGCAAGATAGGTCTGGCTGGGCAGCACCAGCAGCTCGCCGCGCATGAGGTCGTCCACGGCCTCGTCGCCGATGATATTGGCCAGCGCCTGTCCGATCGCCTCGCGCGCGGAAGCCTTCGCGGCATCGTCCAGCCGGTTGTCCGCTGCAGCGACCAGGTGCCGGGTGACGAGGTCCTGCATCGCCTCGTACCGGGCGAAGGGATCATCGTCATGCGCGGCCAGGAAAGCCAGGTCCGCATCTGCAATGTCGCGCTCTATGGTCACCGGCGCAGTGAAGCCGCGGTTGATCGAGAGGATCGGCGGCTCCGCAAAGCCATCGAAATTTATGCCCTTCTGCGCCTCGTCCATGATGACCAGCTGCTCGCCGCGATGCTGGCCGGTTGCGCGGTCGAACATGGCGATCCGCAGGGGCACGGGCATGGGCTTCTTGTCCGGCTGGCCGGGGGTCGGCGGCACGCTCTGCTTCAGCGCGAGAAGCGTCGTCTTGTCGCTGTGCAGGACGGAGGCCTCGATCTTGGGCGTGCCGGCCTGGCGATACCACAGGCGGAACTGCTCCAGATCCAGCCCGGCGCCCTCCTCCATCGCGCGGATGAAGTCTTCGCAGGTGGCCGCCTCGCCATCGTGGCGTTCGAAATAGAGGTCCGTGCCCTTACGGAAGCGTTCGGGCCCGGCCATGCTGCGCATCATGCGGATGACTTCCGCGCCCTTATTATAGACCGTGCTGGTGTAGAAATTGCTGATCTCGCGGTAGCTGTCCGGGCGGATCGGATGTGCCAGCGGGCCGCTGTCCTCGGGGAACTGCACGCCGCGCAGCACGCGCACATCGCCGATGCGGCACACCGCCTCGCTGCCCATATCCTGGCTGAACAGCTGGTCGCGCAGGACGGTGAAGCCTTCTTTCAGCGACAGCTGGAACCAGTCGCGGCAGGTGATGCGATTGCCCGACCAGTTGTGGAAGTATTCGTGCGCGATCACGCCTTCCACCCCGTCGAAATCGCCGTCCGTTGCGGTGTCGGCATCGGCCAGCACGTATTTCGTGTTGAAAACGTTGAGGCCCTTGTTCTCCATCGCGCCCATGTTGAAATCGGAGACGGCGACGATGTTATAGATGTCGAGATCGTATTCGCGGCCGAACACCTCCTCGTCCCACTTCATGCTGCGCTTCAGCGAATCCATCGCATGGTCGGTGCGCTCCAGGTCGCCCTCGCGCACCCAGATGGCAAGGTCGACGCGGCGGCCGCCCATAGTGGTGAATGTGTCGCGATTGGCCACCAGCTGCCCGGCCACCAGCGCGAAGAGGTAGGACGGCTTGGGCCAGGGATCGTGCCATTCGGCCCAGTGATTGTCGCCATCCTCGCCCGTGGCGACCTCGTTGCCATTGCTCAGCAGGACCGGGAACTGCGCCTTGGGGCCGGACATGCGCAAAGTGTAAGTGCTTAGCACGTCGGGCCGGTCGGGGAAGAAGGTGATGCGGCGGAAGCCTTCGGCCTCGCACTGCGTGCACAGCATACCGTTCGAGGCGAACAGGCCCATCAGCTGCGAATTGGCGCTGGGATCGAAGCGCGTGACGATGGTGATGGTATGCGCATCGCCCTCCAGCGTTACCAGCAGGTCATCCCCGTCCATCGCCCAGCCGGCGCAGTCCTCGCCGTCGCAGTGCAGGCTCTCCAGCTTCAAGCCGTCGCCGTTCAGGCGCAGGACGGGGCTCGCCTCGGCCGCCGGATTGCGCTCCACCTTCAGCGTGGCGGTGACGCGTGTGCTCTCCAGCCCCAGCTCGAAGTCGAGATGCGTTTCGGGCACCAGCCAGGCAAACGGCGTGTAATCCTCGCGCCGGATGATCGCGGGTTCCTGCGGCTCCGGCGGGGCGTCCGCCAGGTGCGGGTTGCCGTCTGCGGTGCTGGGGGTGCGGGCAATATCCATGGTCGTCCTGTCTTTCCGGATGGCAGCTTCGCCCCTACAACGCGGCAATGCCCTATCTGTTCATTTTCGGCCTCGGCTATAGCGCAAAGCGGATCAAGGCCAGTGTGGAGGCGCTGGGCTGGCAGGTTTCCGCCACCGGCAGCGACGGCGATGTGGACTTCGAAGACGCCGATGCCGTGCGCCGCGAACTGGCGCGGGCGAGCCATGTCCTCTCCAGCGTGCCGCCGGACCGGGAGAGCGGGACAGACCCGGCGCTGGAACGCTATGCCAGCGATCTTGGCGAGCGCTGGATGGGCTATCTCTCCTCCACCGGCGTTTACGGCGATGCAGGCGGGGCCTGGGTGGACGAGGCCTCGCCCACCGGCACGGGCCGCCGATCTGCGCGGGCGGAGGCCGATGCGAAATGGCTGGAGCTGGGCGCGCGGGTTTTCCGCCTGCCGGGCATCTATGGCCCCTCTCGCAGCGCGCTCGACCGCGTGCGCAGCGGCAAGGCGCACCGGATCCACATGCCGGGACAGGTCTTCAGCCGTGTGCATGTGGAGGATGTCGCCAGCGGTGTGACGGCTGCGCTGACGGGCGATGCGCCGGCAGGGGCCTACAATCTCGGCGACGATCTACCCGCCAGCCACAATGCGGTGACCGAGGAAGCCTGCCGCCTGCTGGGCGTGGAGCCGCCACCCCTGCAGACGATGGACGAGGCGGGCCTGAGCGACATGGCGCGCGGCTTCTATGCCGAGAACCGCCGCGTCGCGAATGGCAAGGCGAAGCGTGTTCTGGGGTGGGAGCCGGAATACCCGACTTACCGCGAAGGGCTCAGGAGCCTGCTTTGACCGCCATCTGGCGTCCGCGCAGGGCGACGAGGAGGCCGACCATGGCCAGCGCGCCGCCCGCCACAGCAAGCGGCGACCAGCGATAGCCTTCCAGCACGGTCGATACGGCCATGGCGATCACGATCACCAGCACGCCGTTATAGGCCGCCCGGCCCGCGCCCAGTTTGCGCACGAGGTCGTAATAGATCGGGAATGTCCCGACCGACCCCGCCAGCGCCAGCCACGCCGTCCCGGCCCAAAATATCGACTGGTCCGGCATCACCGGCGGCCCGGTCAGCACGAAGGCCAGCGCCGCGTCCAGGCCCGTGCCATACAGCATGGACCACGCCAGCAGCGTCAGCAGCGGCACATCCTTGCCCGATGGCCGCGCCTGGATGACATTGGCAAAGCTCGCCGAAAGCATGGCCAGCAGCGCCAGCACCGTGCCGAGCGGGATATTGCCGCCCAGCGGCGCCTCGCGCGCCTCGTTCACCAACAGCGCGGCGATGCCCGCCAGCGCGATGGCGCTGCCCAGCACGAAGCGCGCGGTGATCGGCTGGCCCAGCAGGAAGCGCCCGAAGATGGCATTGGGCACCAGCATCATGCCGATCAGCAGCGCAACGATGCCGGAGGTCAGGTGCAGCTCCGACAGATAGACCAGGTTGAAATTGCCGCAGAACTGGAACAGCCCGATGGCCAGCGCCAGCATGTGCGCGCGGCGCGGCATGGCCAGGACCTTTGCGCGCCAGGCGGCCAGCGCGAACATGGCAGGCGTTGCCAGCATGAAACGATAGGTCACCGCCCACGGTGCAGGCACGTCGCCAATCTGCGTGGTGATGACATACCACGTGCTGCCCCACAGCAGCGCGACGAGCAGGAATGGCAGCGCAATGGCGGGGCGCAGCAATGTGTGCGGCGGCGCTGCGTCCGCGACCGGCGCGCTCATAGGGCGGCGATAGCCTTGCCCAGCGCCTGCGCCTCTTCCTCGCGCGCGTCCCAGCCGGCCACGAAGCGCGCGGCGCCCTCGCCCCAGTCGTAAAAGCCGAAGCCCTGGCCGCGCAGGCCTGCGCGCTCAGCCGCATCGCATTGCAGGAATACCTCGTTCGCCTGCACGGGATGCAGCAGCCGCGCGCCTGCGCCGCGGGCAATCTCCGCCGCAGCGGCATTGGCGGCGCGCGCATTCTCGAGCCAGAGGTCGCCGTCCAGCATGGCGAGGATCTGCGCCGCGAGGTAGCGGCCCTTGCTTTGCAAATGCCCGGCGCGCTTGCGGCGATAGCGCGCGACATCGGCAAGGTCGGTATCGAAAAACACGATGGCTTCTGCGCCCATGCCGCCATTCTTCACGAAGCCGAAGCTGAGCGCATCGACCGGCCCGGCCACGGCGGAAGCAGGCGCATCGGCAAAGGCCACGGCATTGGCAAAGCGCGCGCCGTCCATGTGGAAGCCCAGACCTCGCGCGTCGCATTCACCCTTAAGCGCGGCCAGCTCCTCGCCCGAATAGATGCAGCCATATTCGCTGGCCTGCGTGATGGAGAGCGCGTGCGGCTGCACCTGGTGCACATCGTCGCGGATCGGATCGAGCGTGGCGGCCAGCGTGTGCGGCGTGACCTTGGCATGCTCCCCGCCACACAGCAGCAGCTTCGCGCCGTGGAGGTAGAAGCCGGGCGCGCCGCCTTCGTCCATCTCGATATGCGCTTCGCGGTGGCAGGCGACACCGCCATGCGGCTGCACCATGGTGCCGAGCGCAAGGCAGTTCGCTGCCGTGCCCGTCGCCACCCACAGGGCGGTGCAATCGCGGCCGAACAGGTCCGCAAACCGCTCGTCCAGCGCGGCGCTGGCGCGGTCGCCGTCATAGGGGGCATCGGCCTCGTCCACGGCGCGCATCGCCTCCCACACCTTCGGGTGCACGGCGGCGGCATTGTCGGACAGGAACTGGCGGGTCGAAGTCATCGCGGAACGCCCTGCCCGCCCCGCCCGTTCAGCGCAAGAAGGAGACGACACCGACATGGCCGACAGTATAGAGATCACCCGCGAGGACAATGGCACCAGCGGTGCCTATTACGCCCCCGTGGAAGGCAGCGAGAAGCGCGCCGAACTGACCTGGGCGGCGCGCGGGAAAGCGCGGATCGCGGACCACACCTTCACCCCGCCCGAAGCCCGCGGCAAGGGCATCGCGCTGGAGCTGGTCAAGGCGCTGGTGGCCGATGCAAAGGAGCAGGGCTTCACCATCGTGCCCCAATGCCCCTATGTCGAGGCGCAGTTTCGCAAGCATCCCGAGTGGTCTGACGTGCGGGCCGAAATCGAAAGCTAAGGCGCCGGTCAGCTCGCCTTGCGCGTGTCGGCAAAGTCCGTCGCGCACATGCTGGCCAGCAGTTCCTCACGCACGGCCCTTGCCCGTGCCAGCGGCAGGTTCTCGATAGCGAACTTCCCGCCGGCCAGCCCGCAGTGCAGCGTGGCATAGCCGCGCAGCCGGGCGATGGGTCCCTGTGCAATTTCGACCGATTGCAGCTTCACGCGATTTCCAACGACCAGCTTCGGCGCCAGCCAGCCGGTCCGCGTATAGACCTGCGCCGCATCGATCGCATGCCGCTCATACCGCCAGAGGAAGTACTCGCGCGCGGCGACCAGCACGCCGAAAAACAGTGGCAGTGCTGCAACCCGGCCTTTCACCGAAACGTCCGGCAGGAAATGCAGCGCCAGCCCGATGGCGATGGATATGGGCAGCGCGATCGCGATGGCGAGGATGGCTCCGTCGATCCGGCTTTCGCGGCTCGATCGGTGCCAGGACGTGTCTTCACCCGCCAAAGCAAATCCCGTCACATCGGCCACCGGCGCGATTTCCGGCATCCGCCCGAATGGCACGACATCGTGGCTGGCATTGCCCGAATCCTGGGCCAGGCTGACCAGTTTCAGCCCGTGCCAGCCGAACAGGCGGCGCACGATGCCGGTGGAAACGATAATCGCCTGCACGCGGTGGAGCGGCATCATCACGTCCGTCTTGGTCAGCAGGCCGCGGCGGCGGCGCAGGCCGCGCGGCGTGTCTTCCAGTTTGAAGTCCCAGTCGCGAAGGAATGTCTTGCCGATGCCCGCCGCCAGGCCGGTCAGGATCAGCGACACGGCCGCTGCCAGGAAACCGGCGAATTGCGCCATCGGGCCAAGCCCGCCGAGCCGCTCGCTGCCTTCGTTCACCCAGCCCATCCAGACGTCCGGATCCCACACATCGAAGGGCAGCAGGAATTCGAACTGCTGCGTCACACCGAACAAGACTGCGACAAAGGCGAGCGAGAATTCGAACACGCCAAAGGTCAGCAGGCGGCCCGGCCCCATGGCAAACAGCGTGCGGGCCTCTTCCTCTTCGGGCGCTTCGGCAGCTTCGCCATCGGCAGCAACGGGCACGCTGCCGGCGCCCGCCTTCATCGCGCGCACGGTGCTGCGGAGTTCCTCGCCCTCTGCTTCGGTCAGATAGGAAAGGCTGAGCTCCTCCTTGCCGCCCGCGCCGGTTTCGAATTTCACGGAAACGAGGCCGAAAAGGCGCGGCAGCAGAGCCTGTTCCAGGCTGACATCCTGGATCCGGTCATAGGGCACGGAGCGCGCCTGGCGGCTGACGATGCCGCTTTCCACCCGAATATCGTCGCGGCCCGTGGTGTAGGTCCGGCGGGTCCAGGCGAGCCATGAGAAGAAGAAGGAGAAACCGATGGCCAGCAGCGCCATCCCGGCAAATGCGTAAATCGCCCAGGACACGCCGCCCAGGTCGTCGCGCGTCACGAACCACAGCGCCGCCAGCGAAAACACCGCCGAGCGCAGGCCCTGCAGCGCGCCGATCACCAGCCCCAGCGGCTGCGTGCGCCGCGGCTGGCCGGTAAGGTCGGTCGCCTCGTTCAAAATTCTTCCTTGCCGATCGCGCGGCGGATCGTCTCGCGCATGTCGGTGGCATCGGCATGCTTCAGGCCGGGCAGGTGGACGCTGGCATTGTGCGACCCGGCGGTGTGGACCGTCAGCGTGGCAAGGTCGAACAGCCGCTCCAGCGGGCCCTGCTCCACATCGATATGCTGCACGCGGGCGAAGGGGACGACGGTGTCGGAATTGAACCAGATACCGCGCACCACGCGCAGCCGGTCCGCATCCAGCCGATACCCGCGCGCCTGGTAACGCCGCATGGGCAGGCGCAGCACCAGCATCAGCGCGATCAGGAACACCGGCGCGATGATGGCCCCGGTGGGCAGCAGGTCCGCAATCTCCAGCACCAGTGCGCCGATGATGAACGGCAGGCTGGTAAGCGCCGCCACGATGCGCAGCACGGTGGTGTAAGCCGGATCGAGCTGCGTCAGCTCGTCCCTGTCGATATCGGTTTGGGTCTCGGTCTTGGGCCCGGCCTGGGCCGCGCTCCCCTCTGTCTGGTCGTCCATAGGTGTGTTATAGAGGTGATGCACCGAAATGGGAAGGAATTTGCGGGCGCGGGTGGCTCCGCGCCTTTTTGTTTCATGAACCCGCATCCGCGGGTTCGTCCTCGGTGCTGTTCCCTCCGCTTCGCTGCGGGGCACCTGCGAGCGGGCGGTCGCCCTTGCGGTCCGCTGGTCGCGTTCCGGACTGGCACTACACCGCTGGCTTTATCGCCTAGTCCAAGTTCAAACTAACTGGGCTGGCTATAGTTCGGTCGATGAAATCGACCGCAAGCGCGACCGCGCGCCGGCCGGTTAGGCCGGAAGCCAAGCGGGCCGGACGGCCCGCGCCCGGCGCTTGAGGGATCAAGAAAACAGAAACCATTTTCACCTTTAAGGTGAAAATGGTGCCACGAGAGAGAATTGAACTCTCGGCCTCACCCTTACCAAGGGTGCGCTCTACCACTGAGCTACCGCGGCACGCGGGCAGGCCTGCGTCGGCCCGCCGATTACGGTGGCGCGCTATTGTCTCGCACCGCCGCCATGTCAAGCATAGCTTGAGCAATCCGCGCCATACCCGCTAGGTGTTTCCCATGACTGAAGATCAGGGCAAGGAAATGTCGCGCGAGGAGCGGCTGGCGGAAAAACTGCGCGAGAACCTGCGCCGCCGCAAGCAGCAATCGCGCCTCTTGAGCGATGGGCCTAGCGAGGCGCCCACGGCCGAATCGCCCGCTTCCGCGCTTTCCAAGCCCGCCGGTGACAGCTAACGCGCGAAAAACGCGCATTAACAGGGAACAGACATGTCGACCTTGATCCTCGTCCGCCACGGGCAGAGCCAGTGGAACCTCGAAAACCGTTTCACCGGCTGGTGGGATGTCGACCTGACGGAGAAGGGCGTGTCCGAAGCGACTGCCGCGGGCGAGCTGCTGAAGGAAAAGGACGTGCTGCCCACCAGCGCCTTTACCTCCCTGCAGACCCGCGCCATCCGCACCCTGCACCTGGCGCTGCATGCTGCCGATCGCCTGTGGGTCCCGGTGACCAAGGACTGGCACCTGAATGAGCGGCACTATGGCGGGCTGACCGGCCTCGACAAGCAGGAAACGCGCGACAAGCATGGCGACGAGCAGGTGCATATCTGGCGCCGCAGCTTCGACGTGCCGCCGCCGGAAATGGAACCGGGCCATGAATACGACATGCTCGGCGATCCGCGTTACGAAGGCATCGATATCCCCAGCACGGAAAGCCTGAAGCTGACCATCGAGCGCGTGCTGCCATTCTGGGAAAACGCCATCCTGCCGGTGCTGGAAGACGGCGAGACGGTGATCGTCTCCGCCCACGGCAATTCCCTGCGCGCGCTGGTGAAGCACCTGTCCGGCATCTCGGACGATGACATCACCGGGCTGGAAATTCCCACCGGCCAGCCGATCATCTACGAATTCGCAGCCGACGCCGATGGCGAATTGCAGCCCGGCGAGATGCGGTACCTCAAGGATATCTGAGAAGATGGCAGCACCAGTCGCAATCGTGATGGGCAGCCAGTCCGACTGGCCGACCATGCAATGCGCCGCACAGGCGCTGGACGAGTTGGGCGTGGCCTACGAGGCGCGCATTGTCTCCGCTCACCGCACGCCCGACCGCATGGTGGACTTCGCGCGCGGCGCGGAAGATGCCGGGCACAAGGTCATCATCGCCGGCGCGGGCGGCGCGGCGCACCTGCCGGGCATGATCAGCGCGCTCACCCACCTCCCCGTCTTGGGCGTGCCGGTGCAGTCCAAGGCGCTGAGCGGGCAGGACAGCCTGCTTTCCATCGTGCAGATGCCCGCCGGCGTCCCCACCGCCACCTTTGCCATCGGCGAGGCGGGCGCGACCAATGCGGGCCTTTACGCGGCAGCCATCCTCGCCCTGTCCGACCCCGCGCTCTCGCAGCGGCTGAAGGACTGGCGCGATGCCCGGCGCGACGCTGTGGCAGAGCGGCCGGAATAGGGCGATGATCGCGCCCGGCAGCACGATCGGCATCCTTGGCGGCGGGCAGCTCGGCCGCATGCTGGCGGTTTCCGCCGCTCAGCTGGGCTATCGCTGCCATGTCTTCGCCCCCGAAAAGGTCAGCGTGGCGGCAGAGGTGAGCGCGGAATTCACCAGCGCCAAGTGGACCGACCAGGCCGCCATGGCCCGCTTCGGCGAGGCCTGCGACGTGGTGACTTACGAGTTCGAGAACGTGCCCGTTGCCCCGCTCGCCGCGATCCCGGCGGAGAAGCTGCATCCCCCCACCCGCGCACTGGAAGCGGCGCAGGACCGGCTGGCGGAAAAGAACTTCGTCACGGATCTGGGCGGATCGCCCGCGCCCTTTGCCAAGGTGGACTCGGACGAGGACCTGGCCAGCGCCATCGAACGCATCGGCACGCCCGGCATCCTCAAGACGCGGCGCGATGGCTATGACGGCAAGGGCCAGTGGCGCATCATGGACCGGCGCGAGGCGGAAGGCATGCGCCTGCCCGGCGATTCGCTGGTCTATGAAGGCTTCGTGCGCTTCACTTGCGAATTCAGCGTCATCCTGGTGCGCGGCCGCGATGGCGAGGTGCGCTTCTGGGACAGCGCGCATAACACGCATGAGAACGGCATCCTGGCCCATTCCTCCCTGCCCGCGCCCGCCATCGTGGGCGAACAGGTAGAAGCAGCCCGCAAACTGGCCCGCGATGCGGCCGATGCGCTTGGCTATGTCGGCGTGCTGACCTGCGAATTCTTTGCCACGGAGGCCGGACCGGTCTTCAACGAGATGGCCCCGCGCGTGCACAATTCCGGCCACTGGACGATCGAGGGTGCGGCCACCAGCCAGTTCGAGAACCATATCCGCGCCATCTGCGGCCTGCCGCTGGGCGATACCGCCACAACCGCGCGCAAGGTGGACATGGCCAACATCATCGGCGCCGCCGCTGGCGACTGGCAGCACTGGCTGGAGCAGGGAGATGCCCACCTGCACCTTTATGGCAAGGGCGAGGCGCGCGAAGGCCGCAAGATGGGGCACGTGACCCTCCTGGAGCGCTGAGATGGCGCGCGAAGTGGTGCTGGTGGTGGCCAAGGCCGCCAATGACGTGATTGGCCGCGACGGCGACCTGCCCTGGCACATCCCGGCAGACCTGAAACGCTTCAAGGCGCTGACCACGGGCACGCCCATGATCATGGGCCGCCGCACCTTCGAAAGCCTGCCCGGCATATTGCCCGGCCGCCGCCACATCGTGATGACACGGGCCAAGGGCTGGAAGGCTGACGGCGTGCAGGTGGCCGCCAACGCCGCCGAGGCGCTGGAGCTGGCCGGATCGGGAAGCATCTCCGTGATCGGCGGGGGCGAGATCTATCGCCGCTTCCTGTCCATGGCGAAACGCATCGAGATGACCGAGGTCCATGCCGAGGTGGAAGGCGACACGACCTTCCCGGCGCTGGACCCTGAGGCATGGAAGTGCGTGCGGCGCGAGGAGTTCGACCCGGCGGGCGACCTGCCCGGGTATTCCTTCGTCACGCTGGAGCCGCGCGGATGAAGCGCATCTTCCGCATCGGCTTGCTGGCGGTGCTGCTGCTGGCGGCGATCGGCTTCTTCGGCTTCGCCCCCGGGATTGCCGAGCGCAGCATGAACGTGATCGACGGCGGGGAATTGCTGGAGGTTTCGGACGAGGCGCGCGAACTGCATGCCAGCCTGACCATCGTGGACCTGCATGGCGACACGCTGCTGTGGGACCGCGACCTGCTGGATGATGGCGCGCGCGGGCACATGGATTTGCCGCGTCTCATGCGGGGAAATGTCGCGCTGCAAATCTTCTCCAGCGTCACCAAGATGCCGCGCGGGCAGAATTACGAGAGTAACAGCGCGGACACGGACAACATCACTCCGCTGGTGATCGGCCAGTTGCAGCCGGTGCGGACCTGGGGCTCGCTGCTGGAACGCTCGCTGTTCCATGCGGAGAAGCTGGACCGGGCGGTTGCCGCTGATGAGTGGGGCGTATTGCGCACGATCCGAAGTCATGAGGATATATCGACGCTGGTCGATCACCGCTCAAATAGCGAGAGCTGGCTCCGCGCTCCATACGGAGTAAAGGGCGCTGCCCATCCGCCCATCGGCGCTATGTTCAGCGTGGAAGGCCTGCATAATCTCGAAGGCGATCTCGCCAATCTGCAGGTGCTGTACGATGCGGGCATGCGCATGGCGGGGCTGGTGCATTTCTTCGATAACGAGCTGGCTGGGTCCATGCACGGCGTCGAGAAAGGTGGTCTGACCCCGATGGGCCGCGACGCCATCCGTCAAATGGAGCGCATGGGAATTATAGTGGACATCGCGCATTGCAGCCGCGCCTGCGTGGCCGATGTGCTGGCCATGGCGAAGCGCCCGGTCGTCTCCAGCCATGGCGGCGTGCAGGCAGCCTGCGAGGAGAACCGCAACCTCACCGATGACGAAATCCGCGGTGTTGCGGTAACGGCCGGCGTCATCGGAATTGGATACTGGCCCGGCGCGGTGTGCGATACCTCGCCGCGCGCCATCGCCAAGGCGATGCGCCACGTGCGCGACCTGGTCGGCATCGAATACGTCGCGCTGGGCAGCGATTTCGACGGGGCGGTGACGGTGCGCTTCGACACAAGCCAGCTGGTGCAGGTGACGCAGGCGCTGCTGGACGAAGGCTTCAGCCACGAGGAAATCCGGCTGGCCATGGGCGGCAATGCCCTGCGGGTGATACAGCGCGGGATCATTCCGCTGGATCCCCCCATGCCGCCGCTCCCCGCGCCGGAGCGCAGCTCATGATCCGCCTCACTCACCGCGACCCGATGCCGGAGGCGCTGCACGGCGCCATCATCGCGCTCGGCAATTTCGACGGCTTCCACACCGGCCACCAGCATGTCGCGCGCGAGGCCATCGACTGGGCGCGCGCCGAGGGCCGCCCCGCCGTCATCGCCACCTTCGATCCCCATCCCGTGCGCCATTTTGCGCCGCATGTGCCGCCCTTCCGCCTCTCCACGCTGGACCAGCGCGAGGAATGGTTCGCCGCTGCCGGCGCGGACGGCATGCTGGTGTTCACTTTCGACGATGCGCTGGCGGGCATGACCGCGCAGGATTTCATCGGCCTTCTGCTGGGCGACCATATGCGCGCGGCGGGCGTCGTGACGGGGGAGGACTTCACCTTCGGCAAGGGCCGCGGCGGGAATGTGGACGTGCTGCGCGATGTCGGGGCGGCGCATGGCATTGCTGCGCGCGCCATCTCTCCGGTGGCTGACGAAGGCATGACCATATCCAGCAGCCGCATCCGCGATGCGCTGAAGGCGGGCGATTGCGGGCGCGCGGCCGAACTCCTCACCCGCCCCTTCGCAATCCGCGGGCCGGTGATCCATGGCGACAAGGTGGGCCGCACCATCGGCTATCCCACCGCGAACATGGAACTGGGCAGCTATCTGCGCCCGCGCTTCGGCATTTACGCCGTCACCGCCCGCGTGCTGGACAGCGGCGAGGAGCTGATCGGTGCGGCCAATGTCGGCATCCGCCCCACATTCGATCCGCCCAAGGAATTGCTGGAGCCCTATTTCTTCGACTTTTCCGGCGACCTCTACGGACGCGAGATCGAGGTGCGGCTGGAGCATTTCCTGCGCCCCGAAGCGAAGTTCGACAGCATGGATGCGCTGACGGCGCAGATGGCGCAGGATTGCGAGGAGGCGAGGAAGCTTCTAAGCGCGCCCTCGCAATGAGCGACGAACCCGAACAGCAGCGCGATTACCGCCCCACCGTCTTCCTGCCGAAGACCGGCTTCCCCATGAAGGCCGGCCTGCCGCAGAAGGAGCCCGGAATCCTGGCGCGCTGGGAGGAGGAAGACCTCTACGGCCAGCTGCGCGAGGCGCGCAGCGGTCGCGAGAAATTCATCCTGCATGACGGCCCGCCTTACGCCAATGGCAACATCCACATCGGTCATGCGCTGAACAAGGTGCTGAAGGATGCGGTGGTCCGCACGCAGAGCCTGCTTGGCAAGGATGCGCCTTACGTGCCCGGCTGGGATTGCCACGGCCTCCCCATCGAATGGAAGGTGGAGGAGAAATACCGCAAGAAGAAGCGCAACAAGGACGAGGTCCCCGCGGCCGAATTCCGCGCCGAATGCCGCGAATATGCCGCCGAATGGGTGGGCGTCCAGCGCGAGCAGTTCAAGCGGCTGGGCATCTCCGGCGCATGGGACCGGCCCTATCTGACCATGGCCCCCGACGCCGAAGCGGGCATCGTCGCCGAACTCCTCAAATTCGCCGAGACCGGCCAGCTCTATCGCGGCGCGAAGCCGGTGATGTGGTCGCCCGTGGAGAAGACCGCGCTCGCCGAGGCCGAGGTCGAGTACGAGGACATCACCTCGACGCAGATCGACGTGGCGTTCGAGATCACGGAGTGCCCGAATGTGCCCAAATTGGTCGGCGCACACGCGGTGATTTGGACGACCACGCCGTGGACGATCCCGGTGAACCAGGCGTTGGCCTATGGGCCGGATGTTGACTATGCGCTCGTGGAATGGGGCGGGACCAATCGAAATTTCTTGGTCGCCAAACCGCTTGTCGAAGCTTTCATCGAGCGCTTCCACGCGGCGAATCCTAGTGAACATCTGGAGCATTTCGGGAAGACCTTTAAAGGCTCCGACCTCGCCGGAACCATCGCCCGCCACCCGATGCACCACCTCGGCGGGTTCTTTGCCGAGCCGCGTCCGCTGCTGCCGGGTGATTTCGTCACCACGGACAGCGGCACGGGCCTTGTCCATATGGCGCCGGACCATGGCGAGGACGATTTCGAGCTGTGCAAGGCGCATGGGCTGAACCCGAAATTCGTGGTCGATGCCGATGGCCGCTACAAGGAAGACTGGTTGTGGCTGCCCCGCACCGACGAGCGTTCGGGCAGCGTCATCAACCCGAAATTCAACGCGCCGGACGGGCCGATCTGCTCCGACCTGCGCGAGGCGGGCGCGCTGCTGAGCTCATCGGCGGATTACCAGCACTCCTACCCGCATAGCTGGCGGTCCAAGGCCAAGGTCATCTATCGCTGCACGCCGCAATGGTTCGTGCCGATGGACCAGGAAACGTCCGTCGTCCCAGCGGAAGCTGGGACCTCTCTCAATGGGAACGCCAGCCCGGACGAGATCCCAGCTTCCGCTGGGATGACGCTGAGGCAGAAGGCCATGCAGGCCATCGACGCCACCCGCTTCGTGCCGGCCAAGGGCAAGAACCGCATCGATTCCATGGTGGAAGGCCGCCCGGACTGGGTGCTCAGCCGCCAGCGTGCCTGGGGCGTGCCGATCACCCTGTTCGTGGACCGGGCGAGCGGCGAATACCTCGTCGATGAAGCCGTCAACGCCCGCATCGTCGAGGCGGTAAAGGCCGAGGGCGTGAACGCCTGGCGCGAGGAGAATGCCGCGCATTTCCTGGGCGAAACCCGCAACCCCGACGATTACGAAATGGTCGCCGACATCCTCGATGTCTGGTTCGACAGCGGTTCCACCCACGCCTTCGTGCTGGAGTCGGACAACTGGCCCGAGCTTTCCAGCCCCGCGGACCTATACCTGGAAGGCAGCGACCAGCATCGCGGCTGGTTCCAGTCATCGCTGCTGGAAAGCTGCGCCACCCGCGGCCGCGCGCCGTACAAGGCGGTGCTGACCCACGGCTTCACCATGGCGGCTGACGGGCGCAAGATGTCCAAGTCGCTCGGCAATACGGTCGATCCGCTGAAAGTGATGGGCGAATACGGCGCGGACATCATCCGCCTGTGGGCGCTCAGTGTCGATTACACCGAGGACCACCGCATCGGCCCGGAAATCCTGAAGGGCGTGGGCGACCAGTACCGCCGCCTGCGCAACACCTTCCGCTACATGCTGGGCGCGCTGGAAGGCTACACGGGCAATCTGGAAGATGCCGGCGCCGTGCCGGAGCTGGAAGTCTATGTCCTCGCCTTGCTGGCCGATCTTGACGGGCGGCTGCGCAAGGCGGTCGAGGATTACGACTTCAACACCTATGTCCGCGCGCTGACCGAGTTCTGCAACGAGGACCTCAGCGCCTTCTTCTTCGATATCCGCAAGGACAGCCTCTATTGCGATGCGCCGGAGGATGACCGCCGCCGCGCCTATCGCGCCGTGCTGGACCTGCTGTTCCACGCGCTGGTCCGCTACGCTGCGCCGGTGCTGGTCTTTACCGCCGAGGAAGTTTGGCAGAGCCGCTACCCAGACGGCGGCAGTGTCCACCTGCTGGAATGGCCGATGGTGCCGGGCGTGACAGCAGACGGCGCGCGCTGGAAGGCCCTGCGCGAACTTCGCGAAGACGTGTTCGAAGCCATCGAGCCGCTGCGGCGCGAGAAGGTAATCCGCTCCGGCCTCGAAGCCGAAGTCTCCGTCCCCGCCAGCGCCGTGCCCGAAGGCTTCAGCGACGAGGACCTCGCTGAGCTGTTCATCACCGGCACCGTCACGCGGCATGATGGCGAGGGCATCACGGTGACCAAGTCCGACGATGCGAAATGCGGGCGCTGCTGGCGCCTGCTGCCCGAGGTGGAAGAGGACGGCGCGCTATGCAATCGCTGCGAGCGCGTGGTGGACGGATGGGATGCCGCCCACGCGCAAGGCGGGGAGGCATGAGCATGGTGATCGACCGGCGCAACACCACCATCGGCCTCGCCATCGCGGGCGTCATCTTCCTGGCCGACCAGGCGACGAAGTGGCTGGTGGACGTGCATCTGGGCATGCTGCGCGGCGAGACGATCGACCTGCTGCCCTTCTTCGATTTCACGCGCACGCACAATTACGGCATTTCGCTGGGCATGCTGACCGCCGAAAGCCAGGAAATGCGCTGGTTTCTGGTGATCGCCACATCGCTGATCGCCGCGATCGTGCTGTTCTGGATGCTGCGCGAGAAGCTGCTGGGCGATGTCGTGGCGCTTTCGCTGGTGCTGGGCGGCGCGCTGGGCAATATCCTCGACCGGGTCCGCTTCGGCTATGTCCTCGACTTTGCCGACTTCCACATCGGGGAGTTTCGCCCCTTCCTGATCTTCAACGTGGCCGATGCGGCAATTACCATCGGAGTCGTGATATTGCTTGCCCGCGCGCTGTTCATGGGCGAGAAACCCGGCGACACGCAGAGCGAGACCGCCTGATAAACGCGTTTTTCCCTGGGCGGCATCGCCGCCACATGCCAAGCGAACAAGACCTTCGCGGAGAGATTTGAATGACCAAGATTGCCCGATCCACCCTGCTGCTGGCCACTGCCGGCATGGCGCTTTCCGCTTGCCAGGGCGGCGGTGTGCTGGGCCGCGACCGGCCTGACGAATTCGCCGTGCAGCGCCAGGCGCCGCTGGTGGTCCCGCCCGATTACGATCTCGAGCCCCCGCAGCCCGGTGCTCCGCGCCCGGCCGAAGGCACCGCCTCGCAGCAGGCGCTGGACGCCCTGTTCGGCGGCCCGCAGGCCCGCAGCGCGATCGAAAGCGACGCGCTGGCCCGCGCAGGCAGCGCCGATGCAGGCATCCGTTCCAATGTCGGCGATCCGGACACCTTCACGGTGGACAAGGGCGAGTCGACCACCGCCATCATCGCCGCCCCCGAAGGTGACGGCCAGGCGGCAAAGGCCGGTATCGTCGGGTAATCAACCTGGCGTGGCCGACAGGCTCCGCTAGCTCACCCCGCTCACCAGCAGCTTGTCGATGCGGCGGCCGTCCATGTCGACGACTTCGAATCGGTAGGCCTGTTCCTCGAACCACTCGCCCTCCTCGGGCAGTTTCTTGAGGTAGAACAGGACGAAGCCTGCCGCCGTGGCGAACTCGCGGGCTTCGGGCAATTCGATGCCCAGCCGGTCCGCCAGGTCGTCCGCACCCATCGCGCCGGATATCAACAGGCTGCCGTCGGCGCGTTCCACGACCATGGGCTCGTCGCCCTCGTCCGCATGGCTGGCGAAGCTGCCGGCGATGGCGGAAAGCAGGTCCGCGCTGGTCACGATACCGTCCAGATGGCCGTATTCGTCATGCACCATGGCGATCCCCGCGCCGGAGCTTTGCAGGATGCGCAAGGCGTCCATGGCGTCCAGCTGGTCCGGCACGACTTCGGTCTTGGTGACCATGGCGGGCAGGTCCAGCGGCTTGCCATCCAGAAGCTCGGCCAGCACTTCGCGCACCTTCACCACGCCCAGCATCTTGTCCGCCGTGCCTTGCCCCACCGGGATCAGCGAATGCGGCGATTCGGAGATGAGCGCGCGGAACTCCTCCGCCGTGGCCGAGGCGTCGATCCAGTCGAGCTCCGTCCTGGGCGTCATCAGCTCGCGCACCGGGCGGGTGTTGAGGCGCATCACGCCTGACAGGATGGCGCGCTCCTCCTCCTCGATCGCGCCGCTGCGGGTGGCATCGGCAAAGATCATCTGCAGTTCCTGCGCGGTCAGCCCGTGCTCGCCCTTGTGGCGGATGCCCAGCAGCCGCATCAGCAGGCTGGAGGATTTGTCCAGCACCCAGACGAAAGGCGCGGCGATGCGGGCCAGCATGGCCATCGGCCGCGCCATGGCCAGCGCGATGGGCAGCGCCGCGCGCAGGGCCACCTGCTTTGGCACGAGCTCCCCGATCACCAGGCTGAGATAGGTCGTCAGCACGATGACCGAGACGAAGCCCGCCGTCTCCGCCGTATCTGCCGGCAGGCCCATGGCCTCCAGCCGCTCGCCCACAGGTCCGCCCAGCGTGGCCCCGGAATAGGCACCGGCGATGATGCCGATCAGCGTGATGCCGATCTGCACGGTGGACAGGAACTTGCCGGGATCCTGCGCCAGCGACAGAGCGGTGCGCGCTGCTCCACTGCCCTTTTCCGCCTCCATGCGCAGCTGCGCCTGCCGGGCGGACACGATGGCCAGCTCCGACATGGCAAACACGCCGTTGATCAGGATGAGCGCAACGAGCACGGAGAAATCGAACCAGGGGAAGGGTGTCATTTGAGTTTCGCGCTAGCAGGTTTTGCGCGCTTGTCGAATGACAGGCCTGCGCTTTTTGCGTGGAACGGGAGGGGCCATGATGCGTTGTGGGCTGGTTAAGGGTTCAACCATGGAAGGGGGACTGCCCCATGAATATCAAGAAACTGCTTGTGTCTTCGACCGCTGCACTGGCGCTGATGGGTACATCGGCCTGTGTCACAGACCCCAATACGGGCGAGAAGAAGGTGTCGCGCACCGCCATCGGCGGCGTCGGCGGCGCAGCTCTCGGCTACCTGCTGGGCGGCGTGATCGGCGGCAAGACGGCCCGCATCGTGGGCGCAGCTGCCGGCGGCGCAATCGGCGGCTATGTCGGCTACCGGATGGACGAACAGATCCGCGAAATCGACGAGGCGACCGAAGGCTCCGGCATCGATGTGAGCCAGACCCCCGATGGCGAGGCCATCCTGGTCAACCTGCCGGACCTCACCTTCGCCACCGACAGCACCGAAATCAGCCCCGGCCTGCGCGCCGGCCTGGATGAAGTCGCTGCCAGCCTGGTGAAATATCCCAACAGCCTGATCGACGTGATGGGCCACACCGATTCGGTCGGCCGCGAAGATTACAACCTCGGCCTGTCGAAGCGCCGCGCCGAAGCGGTTGCCAGCTACCTGGAAATGCGCGGCGTTGCCCGCAGCCGGGTGCAGACCATCGGTTATGGCGAGCAGTATCCGATCGCCAGCAACGACACGGCAGATGGCCGCGCGCAGAACCGCCGCGTGGAAATCAAGATCACCCCGCTGACGCAGGCGGAAATCGACGCTGCGATGTAATCGCAGCGCATCGCGTGAACACGGTAAGGGGCGGCCTCGCGAGGGGTCGCCCTTTCCTTTTGCGCTCAGCCCTTGGGGGCCAGGGCCGCGGCGCGCCCGGCCAGGTGCGCCACCGCCTCGCCATGGATGGCGGGCGCGCTGACCAGCAGGCCGAAGGCGCGCGGGTCGCGCTTGTTATACGCCAGCGGCTTGCCGAAGGCGTCGGTCGCCGCAGCGCCAGCCTCGCGCGCGATCAGCGCCGCTGCCGCAACGTCCCATTCGAACCCCCAGCGCAGGGTGGCCACCAGATCCGCCTCGTCATTGGCGACCATGGCGATGCGCAGGGCAATGGAATTGGGCTGGCTAACCTTGGTGAGGATCTGGTCCTCTTTCGGCAAATCATGCGCGGGAACACGCGCTCCGGCGAGCGTCTTGCGCGTGGAGGCGACCAGCCGCTCCCCATTGCGCCACGCGCCGCGCCCCGCGGTGGCGGACCAGACTTCCTGCCGCGCCGGGGCCACCAGCGTGCCGATCAGCGGGCGTCCGCCGCTCACCAGCGCCACGCTGACGGCCCAGCCGGGCCTGCCGCGGATGAAGTCGCGCGTCCCGTCGATCGGGTCGACCAGCCACGCGAGCCCCTTGCCCAGCCGCGCAGGGTCGTCCGCCGTCTCCTCGCTCAGCCAACCGGCGGCGGGCAGCAGGGCGCCAAGCTCACGCTTCAGGAACCGGTCCACGGCAAGGTCTGCCTCGCACACGGGCGATCCGGGAGACTTCTCCCAGCTTTCCAATGCATCGCCCGAACCGCTCGGGTTCCCGGGCCACAGCGCCAGCGCCATGTGCCCGGCCTCCCGGCAGATCTGTTCGAGGCGAAGGGAATCTATCACGGATCGTGAACTGGATGGCGGAAGGTAGCATTGCAAGGGGTGCGCCATCCCCCTATGCCCGCCGCCACGTGCAATATCCCTATTGAGAGGCTGCGGAAGCTCCATGAATATCCACGAATACCAGGCCAAGGAACTGCTCGCGAAATACGGCATCGGCATCCCGGCCGGTCACGCCGCCACCACGGTGGAAGAGGCTGTAGAAGCCGCCGGCAAGCTGCCCGGGCCGCTTTATGTCGTGAAAGCGCAGATCCACGCCGGTGGCCGCGGCAAGGGCAAGTTCGCGGAACTTGGGCCCGATGCCAAAGGCGGCGTGCGCCTGGCCCACAGCGTCGACGACGTGCGCAGCGACGCCGGCGAGATGCTCGGCAACACGCTGGTGACCATCCAGACCGGTGACGAGGGCAAGCAGGTCAATCGCCTCTATGTGACGGACGGCGTGGACATCGAGAGCGAATATTACCTCGCCATGCTGGTGGACCGCGCGAGCGGGCAGGTGGCCATGGTCGCCAGCACCGAAGGCGGCATGGATATCGAGGACGTGGCCCACAACACGCCAGAGAAGATCACCACCATCACCATCGATCCCGCACAGGGTTTCATGCCGCACCATGGCCGCGCCGTGGCCTTTGCGCTGGAACTGGACGGGGCGCTGAACAAGGCCTGCCAGAAGCTGGCCAAGCAGCTTTACACCGCGTTCATGGACCTCGATTGCGAGATGCTGGAGATCAACCCGCTGGTCGAGACCAAGGACGGCCAGCTGCTGGTGCTCGACACGAAGATGAGCTTCGATGGCAATGCGCTCTATCGCCATCCCGATGTGGAAGCGCTGCGCGACGAGACCGAAGAAGACCCGGCCGAGGTGGAAGCCAGCGAATACGACCTCGCTTACATCAAGCTGGACGGCAATATCGGCTGCATGGTGAACGGCGCGGGCCTGGCCATGGCAACGATGGACATCATCAAGCTGAACGGCGCCTTCCCCGCCAACTTCCTCGATGTCGGCGGCGGCGCCACGACGGAGAAGGTGACGGCCGCCTTCAAGATCATCCTGAAGGACCCGGCTGTCGAAGGCATCTTGGTCAACATCTTCGGCGGCATCATGAAGTGCGACATCATCGCGCAGGGCATCGTGGAAGCCGCCAAGGAAGTGAACCTGTCCGTGCCGCTCGTCGTGCGCCTGGAAGGCACCAACGTCCAGAAGGGCAAGGACATCCTGGCAAATTCCGGCCTGCCCATCGTGGCTGCGGACGATCTGGGCGATGCCGCGAAGAAGATCGTGGCGGAAGTGAAGCAGGCCGCCTGACGCAGCCTTTCTTCCTCTTCTGAGGGTTCGAAACAGAGCCGTGCGTAGCCGATACGCGCGGCTCTTTTCATTGGGGCGGCAGGTTCAGCCGGAGCCCTCGCCCCCGCTGCCCCACCAGAATGCACCGCCCAGCATGGCGATGGCGCTGATTAGCAGGGCGACGATCATCAGCGCGCCGTCGCGCACCAGCACGGCCAGGCCGAACATCGCGATGGCCAGCATCGGGCCGCTGCTGGCGAAGGGCAGCACTTCCAGGAAGGGGACGGTGCAGCACAGCAGGATGACCACGCCCGCCGCGATCCGGCTGAAGGGCGCATGAGTCAGGCGTTCCAGCCGCCCATGGAAATGCTTGTCCATGAACTTTGCCAGCGGGCGCAATTTCCCCACCGCCTTGTCCATCTTCTCGGCGGAGACTTCGCGCCGCTTCAGGAAGCCCGGGATCCAGAGGTGGCTCATGCCCAGCATCTTCTGCGCGGCAACCAGGGCGATGATCGCCGCAAGCGTTGTCGGCACGCCGGGAATGGCGCCGACGGGGGTGAGCTCCAGCAGGGCAGGGACCATGATGGCAGGGCCGAAGGTACGCGCGCCGAAAGTATGGGCGATATCGCCCACGCTCACCGGCTTGCCGTCGGAGGCCTGCTCGGAAAGGTTATCGAGGATGTCGCCTACGGAATGCGGCGTATCGGCCATGGGTCTCTCCCCCGCCTGATCGAACGGTCGGCGGGGTGGGCAGTTCCGCTCAGTCGGCCCCTACTCCGGACGCTGCCCCTCCCAGCGGGTAGAAGCGGAACACCAGCTCGCTCGTACTGCCATCCTTCTGCCTCATGCGCACGGCGACCAGCAGGCCGGATTCCGGGCCCGCATCGGCATCGAGGCAGCGATAGGTCAGCCCGTTGAAGAAGGCCGCGCAATGCTCCACCGCCACCAGCGGGAAGCGCACCATGCCCTCCTTGTCCTCCCAGCCCACCAGCTGGTCGTCGAAATGCTTGAGCTTCACCACCAGGCTGCCGTCCGTCTCGGCGATATACATGTGCTCGGTGAACATGACGCCGCCCTCGCCATCCTGCTGCACGAAGCTGCCGACCATCAGCGGGCCGGTTGCAGGCAGCCAGCTTTCGGAAGCGGGCGCACCGCCGATCCCCTCGCCCTGCCACTGGCCCTGCAGCCAGGCGACATCGGCCAGGGTGGCGGCCGGAGGCGCCTCGCCCTCGCCCAGAACGCGGGTTTCCTGTGCAGCGGCCGGCGCTGCCAGCGCGGCGCAGGCCAGCGCGATCCCTGCGGCCAGATGGCGAATAGTCATGGCAAATATCCCTCCTGCTGATGGAATGTAACGCTTCTGGCGCTGGAGAGCCATATTGCTTGACCCGCGCGCCGGGGAACGCGAGAGCCAGCGCAGCATTGGCCAAGGGGGAGAGGTTTCCCGATACGTCGCGCCGACGCGTTCCTTAAGGTACGCTGCTTGACGTATAGGGAAGGCATCCTCTAAAAGCCGCGCAAGATTCGAGAATACGGAAAGGTACGCCCCATGAAGATCCTCGTCCCCGTAAAGCGGGTGATCGATTACAACGTGAAGCCGCGCGTGAAGGCGGACGGTTCCGGTGTCGATCTTGCCAACGTCAAGATGAGCATGAACCCCTTCGACGAAATCGCGGTGGAAGAGGCGCTGCGCGTGAAGGAAGCCGGCAAGGCTGAAGAAGTCATCGCGGTCTCTGTCGGCCCGGCCAAGGCGCAGGAAACGCTGCGCACCGCGCTGGCCATGGGCGCAGACCGCGCGATCCTGGTGGAAACGGACGATCAGGTGGAACCGCTCGCCGTTGCGAAGATCCTGAAGGCCATCGTGGACGAAGAAACGCCCGGCCTGGTGATCCTGGGCAAGCAGGCGATCGACGACGATTCGAACCAGACGGGCCAGATGCTCGCCGCGCTGCTCGACCGGCCGCAGGGCACGTTCGCCAGCAAGGTGGAAATCGACGGGGACCACGTCAGCGTGACGCGCGAAGTCGATGGCGGCCTGGAGACGGTGAAGCTGGCCATGCCGGCTGTCGTCACCACGGACCTTCGCCTGAACGAGCCGCGCTATGCTTCGCTGCCCAACATCATGAAGGCCAAGAAGAAGCCGCTCGATACCAAATCGCCCGCCGATTACGGCGTGGACACCGCCCCGCGTATCAAGACCACCAATGTTGCCGAGCCGCCCGTGCGCCAGGCCGGTGAAAAGGTCGCCGATGTGGATGCGCTGGTTGCCAAGCTCAAAGCCCTGGGGGTTGCGTAATGAAGACGCTCGTACTCGTAGAACACGACAACAACTCTGTCGGCGATGCCACGCTGGCGACTGTCACTGCCGCGTCAAAGCTGGGTGAAGTCCACCTGCTGGTCGCCGGTTCCGGCTGCCGCAGCGTGGCGGAAGAAGCCGCGAAAATTGCCGGCGTTGGCAAGGTCCATCTGGCCGATGACGCCGCTTACCAACACCAGCTGGCCGAAAACGTCGCGCCGCTGATCGTGGACCTGATGGGCCACCATGACGCATTCCTTGCGCCCTCTACCACGACCGGCAAGAACATCGCCCCGCGCGTCGCCGCGAAGCTGGACGTGATGCAGCTGTCCGACATCATCAGTGCGGAAGGGGGCAAGACCTTCACCCGCCCGATCTATGCCGGTAATGCGATCGCCACCGTGGAAGCGACGGACGACAAGCTCGTCATCACGGTGCGCACCACCGCTTTCGACAAGGCCGCGCCGGAAGGCGGCAGCGCCGCGATCGAAGACGTCAGCGGCCCCGGCGATTCCGGCATGTCGACCTTCGTGAACCTGGAAGCGGCAAAGTCCGACCGTCCGGAACTGACCAGCGCGGGCACCATCGTGTCCGGCGGCCGGGCGCTGAAGGATGCCGCCACGTTCGAACAGTACATCATGCCGCTGACCGACAAGCTGGGCGCTGCCGTGGGCGCATCGCGCGCTGCAGTCGATGCCGGCTACATCAGCAACGATCACCAGGTCGGCCAGACCGGCAAGATCGTGGCACCGGAGCTTTATGTGGCCGTCGGCATCTCCGGCGCCATCCAGCACCTTGCGGGCATGAAGGATTCCAAGGTCATCGTCGCCATCAACAAGGACGAGGATGCGCCTATCTTCCAGGTCGCCGATATCGGCCTGGTCGCGGACCTGTTCACGGCCGTTCCGGAGTTGACCGAAAAGCTTTGATGATGCTGTAATGCGCGCATGGCATTGAAAACCAAGCTCGCTTTACCTCTCGTCCTCTCGTTTTCGCTGATCGCAGCGCCGGTTTCGGCGTCTGCGACTTCGGCCGCCGACGACGTCCTGCCGGATGATGCATGGCGGGTCTTCACGCCCACCACGCCGTGGCAAGTGTCAACGGACGGCGAAAGCTGCGCGATGGTCCGCGGCTTCAAAAGCGGTCCGCGCAGGGGCCAGGCGGAGATCCGGCGGTACAGTCCGGACGAAGTCTTCGAACTTTCCGTGTTCGTGTCCGAGGCGGACCTTGAAAGGAACAAGCTTTCTTTCCGCTTCTCGCCGGAAACGGAATGGCACTCGGGCCTTCCGATGTTTGCGCGCTCGGCCCAGTACGGCGGCTTCATAACAAACGCGCATTTCGACTTGCCTCTGGAAGAGCGGGACGAAGAACCGGACGACCAGCCCGCTCCGGGTGACGAGGATTACGAGCGCGTTCCGGTCGACCCGTACAAACGGGCTGCCATGGAGAAAAAGGCGACCGGCATCTGGGTGCGGACCGGCCTGGGCGAACCGGTCCTGCTCAAGACGGGCACGATGCTTGGCCCGATGATGCAACTTCGCGACTGCACCGATGCCTTGCTGGAATCCTGGGGTTATGACGCGGCCAGCTATCACGCGCAAAAGCGCCATACGGCCATGCGCGACGGCTATAAATGGATCCCCTATGTCCAACAGCATTACCCCGGCCAGGCATTGCGCAGTGGAAACAATGGCCTGATCCGGGTGCGCCTGGCGATTGATACCGAAGGCCGGGTTACGGACTGTCACCCGCAGTCAAATCTCTCAGGCAAGGAATTCTACGATGCTGCTTGCGGCGTGCTGAAGCGACAGGGCCGCTTCTATCCGGCCCACGATGCGTCCGGTACGCCGGTGGCGAGCTTCTATTCGCTCGCGATCTCGTACCAGCTGAACTAGCTGCGAGCTGGTGGCGCGCGGCGCATGAGGCGTATCTCCTCGCCATCCGCGAAGCTGGTATCGCGCAGCAGGCCGAAGCCCAGCTTGTCCGCCAGCTTCAGCGACGGCGTGTTGGCCGGCGCAACCATGCACATGACTTCCTGCCCATACTCGCGGTCGAACCAGGCCAGGATCGCGCGCATGGCTTCTTCGGCATAGCCCTTGCCCGTGCTGGCGTGGCGCAGGATCCAGCCGGCCTCGGCACGGTCGTCGAAATCCTCGCCCATGCCGCGGATCGAGTGGAAGATGCCGCAATTGCCCAGCAGCGATCCGTCCCCGCCCCGTTCGCGCACCATCAGCCCGCCATAGCCGTAAAGCGCCCAGCTGCCGGCATTGCGGCAAAAGCGCATGAAATGATCGTCCAGCGTCACCGAATTGCCGAAGTGCAGCCCCGTTTCCGGTTCACTGATGATGGCGAACATGGGGCGCATGTCCGCCTGCGTCGGCCGCCAGAGCTCCAGCCGGTCGGTCGTCAGGAACGGGCCGGTCGTCATCGGCGCAGCGCTCAGATGAATTTCAGCAGGAAGTGCAGCGTCACGCCCACCAGCCCGCCGACCAGCGTGCCGTTCACGCGGATGAACTGCAGGTCGCGCCCCACGGCGCCTTCCAGCCTGCCGGTCAGCGTGCGGGCATCCCAGCGGCGCACGGTCTCGGAAACAAGCTGCACGATATTGGAGCCGTATCGGGTGGCGACGCCCACCGCCGTTCGGCGCGCGAAGCGGTTGATCTGCCACTGCAGCCGCTCGTCCGATTGCAGCGCACGGCCAAGCTCGCCCAGCATGGAGCCCATCTGTGCGCCCAGCCCGTCCTTCGCGGGATTGCGCGCGCTGTCGATCAGCGAGAGGCGGATACGCTCCCACACCGCCATCCACCAGTCGGCAAGGGCGGGGTTGGCCAGCATTTCCGCCTTCGCCTTCTCCACCTTGGCGCGCGTTTCGGGATCGTGCTGCAAGTCATGCGCGAGGCTGGCGAGACCCTCCTCGATCTTGCCGCGGACGGGGTGGTTCACGTCGATCGCGATCTCGGCCAGCAGGCGGTAGAGGCCATCCAGCACGGAGTTTGCGAGCTTCTCGTCCAGCCCGGTCCAGCGCACGATGGCATAGGCGCGTTCATGGACCATGGTGCGGACCATGTTCTCATTCGATTCCAGCGCATTGCCGGCCCAGCGGATACCGGTGTCCAGCAGCGGCAGGTGGCGCTTGTCCGCAATGGCGCTCTCCAGCATCCGGCCGAGCAGCGGCGCGATTTCAAGCTTCTCCAGCTGCCCCGCCAGCCCGGCGCGCACCTGCATGCCAAGCCGCTGCGGATCGAGCGATTCGAGAAGCTCGGCGAACATCTCCCCCGCACCGCCCGCGATGCGCGAGCGAACGCCGCTCTCGTCCTTCGGGGCCGCGAGGAAATCGCCGGCCGCCTGTGCCACGTTCATGCCGCGCATGCGCCGCGCCACCACTTGCGGGATGAGGAAGTTGGACTGCAGGAACCGCGCCATCGTATCGGCGATGCGGTCCTTGTTCTCGGGGATGATGGCGGTGTGCGGTATGGGTAGGCCAAGCGGGCGGCGGAACAGAGCCGTCACCGCGAACCAGTCTGCCAGGCCGCCCACCAGGCCGGCTTCGGCAAAGGCGCGCAAATAGCCCCATGTGGGATCGACCTGCTCCAGCCGGTGGCCCAACAGGAACAGCCCGGCCATGACAACCAGCAGCCCGGTCGCCACGATCCGCATCCGCCGCGCGCGATCGGGCGGCAGGTTTCCGGTCACGGGCGTGGGCAGCGTCACTCGGCCGGCTGCGCCTGACCCGGCTGCTCTCCGGATGCATCGGACGCACCGCCCTTCTCGTCACCGGGGCGGTAAGACAGAAGGTTCTTGCGCAGCTTGGGCCCGTATCGCTTCTCGATACCGTCAGCCAGGCTGAAGCCCGCAGGCACGATCAGCAGGGTGAGCAGGGTCGAAAGGATCAGGCCGCCGATCACCACCGTGCCCATCGGCGCGCGCCATGCGCCATCGCCATTCAGCGACATGGCCGTTGGGATCATGCCCGCAGTCATAGCGACCGTGGTCATCACGATGGGCTGGGCGCGTTTGCGACCGGCATCGATGATCGCCTCGAACTTGCGCGTGCCCTTGGCCATCTCGTCAATCGCGAAATCGACCAGCAGGATCGAGTTCTTGGACACGATACCGAACAACATCAGCACCCCGATGAAGACGGGCATGGATATCGGCTGTCCGATAAGCGCAATGGCAATGAAGCCGCCAAGGGGCGCAAGGAGCAGTGCGCCCATGTTTACCAACGGGCTCATCAGGCGCTGGTACAGCAGCACGAGCACAGCGAAGACGAGCATGATGCCCGTCACCAGCGCCGTCTGGAAATCGGATATCAGGTCGGCAAGGAACTCTTCCGAACCGGCAGCCTGCGTCGATACGCCGGTGGGAAGGCTCTTCATCGTCGGCAGCTGTTTGATCTTGGCATTCGCCACGCCCATTTCCGCGCCCGGCGCAAGGTCGGCACCGATGAAGACGCGGCGCTGGCGATCGTAACGCTGGATGCTTGTGGGGCCGGAGCCGAAGCTGATCTCCGCCACGCGTTCCAGCGGAACCGAACCGCCGGAGCTCGTTGGCACGGGCAGGTTGCGGATCGTCTCGATGGAGCTGCGCCCGCTCTTGGGCAGCATCACGCGGATAGGGACCTGCCGGTTGGACAGGGAGAACTTGGCCGCCGACTGGTCGACCTCGCCGATGGTCGCGATGCGGATCGCCTGGCTGAGCGAGACTGTCGACACGCCAAGCGATGCGGCCAGTTCCGGCCGGGGCGTGATGATGAGTTCCGGCCGCTGCATGTCGGCTTCCACACGCGGCGATCCCAGCTCTGACAGGCCGCGCATTTCCTCCACAACCTGCTGCGCCGTGCTTTCCAGCAGATCGGGGTCGCTCCCCTGCAGCATCACGGTGATATCACGGCCGGTGCCGCCGCCACCGGGGCCCTGATTGTTCCGGAAACTGACGCGCGCATCGGGAATGTCGGCGAAGTACCGGGCGGTTTCCCGCTCGAATTCCTGGCTCGTCCGCTCGCGTCCGTCGCGCAGGGTGATGCTGAGCGATGCGCTGCCTTCGCTCACGAAAACCAGGATGCGCTCGACCTCCGGCTCTTCGCGGACGATGGCCTCAATACTGTCTGCCATCTCCTCCGTCTGCTCCAGCGTCGTGCCGGGCGCCATGCGGATGGAAATCTGGCTGTAATCGAGATTGACGTTGGGGAGAAACTGCACTGGCAGCGATGCCATGGATATGATTGTGGCGACAAAGGCCCACAGGCCAACGCCCATCACCTTTACGCGATTGTCGTGGAACCGCGCCCAGAAGCGGCGGGCGCGGTAATCGTACCAGGCGCGGAAACGCTCGCCCAGCAGCATGCCCGGGATGAAGCCGACGAGCACGTAGCGCACGAACAGCGCGACCAGCCGCGCGGCGTACCAGCCCACGACTGCGGAAAAGATCAGAACGATGAATTTGCGCAGCAGACCGAGGCCGACATGCGGCGCCAGCGCTTGGTCGACGAAGTAGAAGACGGCGCCGGTCGCGCCTGCAAACGACAGGCCGATCAGCGTGAACAGCACGATACCGATGGGATAGCCCCACCAGCGCGCATGGACCGTCTCCACGCCTTCGCGCAGGCGATTCGCCTCACTGCGATCCAGCGTCCAGCGCAGCACGCTTTCGTACCGGTTGACCCACGGGCCGTTGGCGTGATCGGCATGGCCGTGCGACTTCATGAAATAGGCCGCGGCCATGGGCGTGATCATGCGCGCGACCGCCAGGCTCATCAGCACGGCGACCACGACCGTCAGGCCGAAATTCTTGAAGAACTCGCCCGCAATGCCCGGCATCAGGCCCACCGGCAGGAAGACGGCGACGATGCAGAAGGTGGTGGACACCACGGCCAGGCCAATTTCGTCCGCCGCGTCGATACTGGCCTGGTAAGCCGTCTTGCCCATGCGCATATGGCGCACGATATTCTCGATCTCCACGATCGCATCGTCCACCAGCACCCCGGCCACCAGTCCCAGCGCCAGCAGGCTCAAGGAGTTTAGCGTAAAGCCCAGCTGGTCCATGAAGAAGAAGGTGGGAATGGCCGAAAGCGGGATGGCGATCGCCGCAATGATGGTCGCGCGCCAGTCGCGCAGGAAGAAGAACACCACGACCACGGCCAGCACGGCCCCTTCGATCATGGCTGCCATGGAGGAGGAGTACTGCCCCTTGGTATATTGCACCTGGTTGTCGAGCTCGACGATGTCGATGCCGGGGTTCTCTTCCTCGATCTGCGCGATGACGATCTGCGCTGCATCGTAGACGGATACGTCGGATTCGCCCTTGGCGCGCGTCAGGCGGAAGGTCACGACAGGCTTGCCGTCGACCTTGGAGATGGAGCGGATTTCGCTGTTGCCGTCGCTCACATCGGCAACGTCGCTCAGCTTGATGGTGCGCCCGCCACCCAGCGATATGCGCCGCTCGCCCAGCTCGAAGGCGGTATCGGCATTGCCCAGCACGCGCACGGACTGGCGGGAGCCGGCGATTTCCGCCTGGCCGCCGCCGGCATCGGTGTTGTTCTGGCGCAGCACGCCGTTGATCTGCGAGGCGGTAACGCCGAAGCTCTGCATGCGCTGCGGATCCAGCACAACGCGGATTTCGCGGTCCACGCCGCCGCGCCGTCCCGCAGATGCCATGCCCGGCACGGCCAGCAGCCGCTTTGATATCACATCGTCGACGAAGAAGCTCAGCTGCTCCATCGTCATGTCCTGCGATTCAACCGCATAGCTGGCGAAGGAATTGTCGGAGTTCTGCACGCGGAAGACGCGCGGCTCCAGGATGCCGTCCGGCAGGTCTCCGCGCACCTGGTCGACCGAGGCCTTTACCTCGTTCACGGCCACATTGATGTCGGTGCCGATCTGGAACTGCACCACCGTCTGGCTGTAGCCCTCGCTGACGGAGGAGGTGATGACGTCCACGCCTTCAACCGTGCTGACGGCGCTTTCCACCTTTTCGGTGATCTGCGTATCGATTTCCGTCGGTGCGGCGCCTGGCTGGTTGATGCCCACGATCACGACGGGGAAATCCACGTCCGGGTCGTTCTGCACTTCCATCCGGTTGAAGCTGAGCAAGCCGGCAAAGGTAAGCGCCACGAAGAACACGATCGGGATGATCGGGTTGCGGATGGACCATGCGGAAATCTGGTTGAAGTTCATGATGTGTGGCCTGTCAGCCTTCCTTGGCCACGATCGGGCGGACTTCCTCGCCCTCCTTCACGAAAGCGCCAGCGCGCACGATGACGCGTTCCGTGCCGTCGAGGCCGCTGGAGATGGCTATCCCGTTGTCGGTCACCATGCCCAGCTTCACCGGGCGGCGACGTACGCGGTTCTCTCCGTCGACGACCAGCACGTAGCTGCTGCCGTCATCGGACTGGATCGCGCTTTCGGGCAGCATCGGGGCCGTGACAGTGCCGGAGCGGATGGTGGCCGTGGCAAAACCGCCGGGCCGCAGTTCGGGTGCATAAGGCAGGGCGACGCGCGCCGTGCCCTGCCGGTTCTGGGCATCGATGGTGGGGGCGATCTGCCAGACCTGGCCTTCGAAGACCTTGTCCGTGCCCACGGGCACCACGGTAGCGGGGACGCCGACGGACAGGCGGGACAATTCCTGCTCGCCCACTTCGGCCATCAGCTCCATCTCGCCGCCGCGGGCGATCATGAACAGCACGCCGGAGCCGCCGCTAACGACCTGTCCGGGCTCCACATTGCGGGTCAGCAGCAGGCCAGCGGCCGGCGCCACGATGTTGAGGCGCGCATTGCGGGCCTGCAGCTCGCCATAGCTGGCGCGCGCGACCTTGACCCGGGCAACGGCGGCATCGCGCGTCGCGGTCAGGCGGTCCACATCGGCCTGCGAGATGAAGCCGCGGTCGACCAGCTGCAACGCGCGGTCGAGATTGGCCTGCGCCAGATTGGCATCGGACTGGGCGACCTCGATCTGCGCTGCCGCGCTTTCCAGCTGGCGGTTCTGCACGCTGCGGTCGATCACGGCGAGGACCTGTCCTGCGCGGACCCACTGGCCTTCTTCGACGGGTACGGAGACGACACGGCCGCCCTCGCCCACCACGCCGACGGGAATCTCGCGGCGGGCAGCCAGCGTGCCGGTGGCAGAAATCATGCCTTCGATCGTGCCCGCGCCGGGGCTGACGACGGTGACGGCGGCGGTCTGCTCGGGCGGGGCCTCTTCTTCCTCGCCCGCCATGGCATTCCAGACATAGCCGGCTGCAAGGATGGCAATCAGGCCGATGGCGATGAAGAGGAAAAGCCGCCGCTTTCCGGCACGCTTGCGCTCTGCCTCCAGCGGGTCTTCGCCGGCAGTCGTGCCGGTGCCACTTTCCAGGTTCATCCGCGTTTCGTAATTCATCCGCCCTACCTGCTTTTCAATCCCTGCCGGCTGGCCATATCACAGCGCCCACAAAAGCGCACCGGATACGCGTTACCGCCATCCTCCGGCCTTAGGGCTGCCCCCCGGAACCCGCAATCGCCCATTCCACCAAAGGCCATCGCCGCCCGACGCAGGCCTAGGCGGCTGGAACAGGCGGCGCGCACGAAAAAGGGCGGCACCGCATGGCGGGCCGCCCTTCTTTAACTGTATTTGGTGTCGTGCTTAGCGAACGCGGCCGCGCTGCACGAGGTTCACGATGCCCAGCAGCACGATGGCGCCGACGATGGCAATCAGGAAACCGGTCAGCGAAAACTCCTGGATCGATCCGGCAATGCCCAGCAGCGGGCCGGCAATCAGATTGCCTAGGATGGATCCGATGATGCCGACGACGATATTCCAGAAAATGCCCATCGAGGCATCCCGGTTCATCACCATGCTGGCCAGCCAGCCGGCGACACCGCCGACGATAATTGCGATAATCCAACCCATGTTGCTCTCTCCTCACACATGCCCGCCCTTGTGCGGGGTCATGAGGGAAGACTCGTAGCCGAGACGCAAAGTTCCCGCAATTCGCGGCCTGCGCGGATTTAGGTTCAGTATTTCAGCTGGCGTTCGTAGAGATCGCGGTAATGCTGGATGCGGGTGACACGCAGGCCCTGCATGCCCGAACGGTCCACGGCGCGCTGCCAGGATGCGAATTCCTCCAGCGTCAGGCTGTAGCGTTCCAGCACTTCGTCGATCGTCAGCAGGCCGCCATTGACCGCAGCGACGACTTCCGCCTTGCGGCGCACGACCCAGCGCTTGGTGCTGGGCTTGGGCAAGTCGTCGATGGTCAGCGGCTCTCCGAGCGGGCCGATGACCTGTGCAGGACGGATTTTCTGGTTCTCGATCATTTAAATCCTCGGATCGCCGGATCGGGCGGGGTTCTGGGCCATGCCCTTCGGGGCCGCCGCGTCACTGGGAAGGATAGTGTCGCCAACGGGCTTACCATCTGCTGAAAAATCAAGGTTAAAGGGTTGTTTGCCATCACCATGGGCGTGCAGCTTGCGGGCCGATCGGGGATCGAAGCTGGCATCATCCATGCCCTCTTGCGTCCCGGACCACGCCTCGTGCCCCAGCGCCCCGCGCAATTCGCGCGCCGCGCCCAGACGGGCTTTCAGTACATCCCATTCCAGCCGCACGAGCGCGTCGGCCGCTACGGGTTTCACCGCATCGTCAGCACCCGGGCCAAGGCCGGCAAATGGAAAACGTCCTTCGAACATGTCCGCCCCTTTACCGGGCGAAGCGTCAAGATCGGGTAAAGCGCGCCTTCATCATCTCTTAGGAGAGGTTACCGCGCGGTCCGGGCAGGCCGGCGAGGAGGGCTTGGCGCGCGGCCTGCCCATGTTGTAAAGGGCCATCCATGCCAGCAGCGCAGCTATCCCTTTCGCCGGCCGAAGCCGCCGGCCTGTTCGACCTGCCCCGCCCGGCGGAGCAGTGCCGTATCGTCGTGGCCATGTCCGGCGGGGTCGATTCCTCCGTGGTCGCCGCGCTGGCTGCGCGCAGCGGGGCGGAGGTCATCGGCATCACGCTCCAGCTGTACGATTACGGCGCGGCGACCGGGCGCAAGGGTGCATGTTGCGCGGGCGACGATATCCGCGATGCGCGCGAAGTGGCGGACCGGCTGGGCTTTGCCCATTACGTCCACGACCATGAAAGCGCGTTTCGCGAGGAAGTGGTCGAGCAGTTTGCCGACGATTACCTGGCTGGACGTACGCCGATCCCCTGCATCCGCTGCAATATGGGGCCCAAGTTCACGGACCTGTTCGCCATGGCGCGCGAGCTGGGCGCGGATTGCCTTGCCACCGGCCATTATGTGCAGCGCATCATCGGCCTCGCCGGCCCCGAATTGCACCGCGCGACGGACCCGGCGCGCGACCAGTCCTATTTCCTCTATGCCACCACGGAAGAGCAGCTGGATTACCTGCGCTTCCCGCTCGGCGGCCTGCCCAAGGCGCAGGTGCGCGAGATTGCCGAGGAGTTCGGCCTGCGCAATGCCGCCAAGCCGGACAGCCAGGACATCTGCTTCGTGCCCGATGGCGATTATGCGAAGATCGTGAAGGCGATGCGGCCCGAAGGCGGCCGGCCCGGCGCTATCGTCCATGCGGAGACTGGCGAGGAGCTGGGGACCCATCCCGGCGTCATCCATTACACCGTCGGCCAGCGGCGCGGCCTCGATATCGGCGGCCAGCCGGAACCGCTTTACGTGATGGGCATCGATGCGGATGAGGCCCGCGTGCTGGTCGGCCCGCGCCGCATGCTTGCTGTCGCGAGCGCCGAAGTGATCGAGACCAACCGCATCGGCCCGCTACCCGATGCGCCGCTGACAGCCAAGGTCCGCTCCATGGCCAAGCCCGTACCGGTCAGGCTGGATGGCGCGCTGGGTGACGGCAAGACCGTGACATTGCGCTTCGACCAGCCGGAACTGGGCGTCTCGCCCGGCCAGGCCGCCGTCATCTATGCCGGTGAGCGCGTGGTAGGCGGAGGCTGGATCGAGGATACGGACAAGGCCTGATGGGCTGGTTGCGGGACAAGTGGAACAGCCGCAACTGGATGCTGGTGCCGCTGATCCTCGCCGTGCCGGTGGTGGCGTTCATCTATGTCTGGCTCGATCCTTACGGCCCGCCGGAGGGAAGCGAGTCCCGCCCGCCGACATTCGAGGTGTTCCTGCCAGACCTCTGGCCCGGCGATCCGGACAGCGAACCGACGCGCGGCATGGACTTCGTCGCCAGTATCTATGGCACCGTAATTGAAGCGCCCGTGCTGCGGGCAGGGATGGTCGATGCCCGCGTCGGGCGCGGGTCGACGTCCGGCACGGTGGCCGAAGACGTCGCGCGATTCGTCAGGGCGTGGCCATCCGTCACGGTGCTGGATGAGGGCGTGCGGCCGGAATACTCGACTCTGGAGATGCGCCCCGAGCACTCGGCGACCGGCGCGACCCTGCTGCTGCGCGAAGGGTGCCTGCGCGCGCGCAAGGAGGGATGGGACGAGGAGCATCTCGTCATTCCCTTCGGCCCGATCGACTTGTTCCGCGATGCGCAGGGCTATCTCGCCGTAGGGCAGCCCGATGGCGCCGCGGAATACCAGCTGCGCATCGGCGAGCCGGGCGGCCTGGTCTGGCTCAGCCCCGTCGATGACGCGCAGCTGGAAGGCGTGGCCGCCTTCCGCGAGGCCTGCGGTGATGCGCCCATCGCCCTGATGACCGGCACGCCCAAGCGCCTGCCCGATTGCTCGGCGGCCTTCCTCGCGATCGAAGCGGAGAAGCAGCGGCATTACGACGCCGCCTATGCCGCGCAGAAGGATGAGGCCGAAGCCTGCCGAGCCGCAAACGAGAGCCGCGCCGCCGTGGAATCGAAGCGCGTTGGCCCCCGCACGCCGCCTGCGCCCTGCCCTCCATTGCTGAACACGCCGCCTCCCATCGAGGCCATCGGCGGGGACGTATGCCGCCATCCCGATGCGCCGGTCACGCCCGGGCCGAAGCCGCAGATGCCCCCGCCCCCGCCGCCCGGGCTGTCGGAGAGCACCATCGTGCGCTGAGCGGGCTGATCAGTCTTCCCAGCTCTCCAGCACGCAGCCCTGTCCCTCGCGGTAAGTCGCCGTTTCGCTGGCGACCAGCGGTACGCGGGCGGTCACGCTCTGCTTCGCCTCATCCTCGCTGAGGAACACGGCCCACATGCTGTCTTCCAGGTCGGCGCGGCAGCTATCCAGATCGCGCCCGCCGACATATTTGCAGGAGCACGCGATGCGCGCGCCGTAAGCCGCGCCTGCGCCGGACATGCCGGTGATCGGGGCGCGCCAGAACCATGCCGCCGCTGCCACAACCAGCAGCAGCACGACCAGCACGCGCAGCCATGTGCGCTTCGCCTTGGGTCCGGTGCGACGCTTTGCGGTTGCCATGTCCACCTGCTTGGGGAAGAGACGCGGACGACATGTCGCGCCGGTCCCGCTCCCCTAACCCGCTTGCCCGCCTGCTGCCAGCCCTGTTGGCCGCGGCGGTGCTGGCAGGCTGCGGCAGCGATGGCCCGCCGCCCGAACCGCCCCTGCCCGAAAGCGCTCTGGAAGCGGTGGTGGAAAGCCCGGGCGTGGAGCGCGAGAAGCTGGCCCGCAAGATCGATGCGCTGTTCACGGCCGAGGGCATCGGGGAGACGCGCGCGGTTATCGTGATGCACCGCGGCGAGGTGGTGGCCGAACGCTATGCCGAGGGCTTTGGCCCGGGCACGCGCTTCATCGGCTGGTCGCTGTCCAAGACGGTGACGGGGCTGATGATCGGCGCGCTGGTGGCCGAAGGGCAGCTGGCGCTGGACGAATCGCCGCCCATCCCGCGTTGGCAGCGGAGCGGCGATCCGCGCGGCGAGATCACGATTCGCCAGCTGCTGCAGATGCGCAGCGGGCTGCGGCATGCCGAGGCGAGCGACCCGGTCTACGAATCCCCGGAAGTGCGGATGATGTTCCTCGACGGGCGCGACGACATGGCAGCCTGGGCGCAGGCGCAGCCGCTGGAGCATGAGCCGGGCGCCGAGTTCGACTATTCCACCAACACCTCCGTCATCCTGGCGGACGTGGCGGCGCGCGTGCTGGCACCGGGCGCCGGGCCTGATGCGCGGCGCGAGGCGGTGGCGGGCTTCCTCGAATCGCGGCTGGCAACGCCCATGGGCGCGCCCAGCTTCACCGGCGAATTCGATGCCCAGGGCACCATGCTGGCCGGGTCCAACATCTGGGCCACGGCGCGCGACTGGGCGAAACTGGGCGAGCTGCTGCGCAATGGCGGCAGCAAGGGCGGCGTGCAGCTGGTACCGCGCAGTTGGGTGGACTTCATGCGCCGTCCCAGCCCGCGGGCAAGCGATTACGGCGCGCATCTCTGGCTCAATCGCGCATCGGGTAATGACCGCACGGTGCTGTGGCCCGCGCAGGGTCCGGACACCGCCTTTGCCGCCGTTGGCCACCTCGGCCAGTATGTCGTGGTTTCGCCCGAGCAGGGCCTGACCGTGGTTCGGCTGGGCAAGAGCACGAATGAGGAGCGAGACCTGATGGTCCCGCTGCTGGCCGAGCTCTTTGCGCTTTACCCGCTGACGTAGAAGCGGCCTTCCACCACCGTCACGCATTGCCCGCCGAGCCACGCGCGCTCGCCGCCATCGCTCTTGGCAAGCCTGCACGCCACATCGCCGCCCCGCGCGCTGGCCTGGTGTGCAGTGAAGGCATCGCGCCCCAGCTTCGCAGCCCAGAACGGGGTGAGCGCCGCGTGGGCGGAGCCGGTCACGCTGTCCTCATCCACCCCGCCGCCGGGCACGAAGACCCGGCTGACGACGTCGGTGCGGTCGCCCGGCGCGGTGCAGATGAACTGGTCGTCCCCCAGTGCGCCCAGCCCGCGGATGTCGGGTGACAGCGCGCGCACCTCATCCTCGCTGCCGAACAGGTAGATGCCGTAGCGATCCGGGTTCAGCCACACCTCCTGCGGCTGCGCGCCCAGCAAGGCCGCCGCTTCGGCCCACTCGCCCTGCTCGGTCGGGATCGCAGGCAGAGCCAGCTCGTATCCCGCATCGCTGCGACGCACCTCGAGCACGCCGGCCTTGCGGGTGCGGAAAGTGACCCGGTCGCCGCCATTCTGGCCCAGCAGCACATGACCGCTCGCCAGCGTGGCATGGCCGCACAGGCGGATCTCGCAGGTCGGCGTGAACCAGCGCAGCTCGTAATCGGCCTCGCCCGTGGCATCGGGCACCAGGAAGGCGGTTTCCGCGAAGTTGTTCTCTTCCCCGATGGCTTGCAGCACCGCGTCCGGCAGCCATTCCACGAGCGGCATCACGGCCGCCTGGTTGCCGGTAAACGGGCGCGAGGCAAAGGCGTCAACATGCCAGTAGGGCAGCGTGTCAGGCATTGTCCGGTGTCTCCTCCAGCTTGGCGAACTCGTCTTCCTCGACCAGCGGATTGCCGGGGTCGTCGACATGTCCGGCAGGGTCGATATGGATCAGCAGCTCCATGCGCGGGAAGTGGCCGCACAGGTCCTCTTCCACGCGCTCGATGATGTCATGCGCCTGCTCCACGGTCATGGCACCGGGCAAGTCGACATGGAACTGCACGAAGTCGCGGTCCCCCGCAGAGCGCGTGCGCAGGTCATGCAGGTTGGACAGCTCCGGATGGCGATGCGCGATCTCCACGAAGCGGCGGCGCTCATCCTCCGGCCATTCGCGGTCCATCAGATGGTCCACCGCCTCGCTCGCCGCGCGCCATGCGCCCCAGCCCAGCCAGAGTGCGATGCCAAGGCCGAACAGCGGATCGGCGCCCGCCAGGCCGAAGGTGCTTTCCAGCAGCAGGGCGGCGATCACCGCCACGTTCAGCAGCAGGTCTGATTGGTAATGCACGTGGTCCGCATGGATCGCGACCGAGCGCGTGCGGGCCATCACGAAGCGCTGCCACGCCAGCAGAGCAATGGTTGCGACAATCGCGATGGTGGAGACCAGCACCCCGTCGCCCACCGCGCTGACTGCAGTGTCGCCCGCCAGCAGGCGTTCCACCGCGCGCGCCGCAATGGCCAGCGCCGACAGGGCGATCAGCAGGACCTGGAAGATGGCCGCCAGCGCCTCCGCCTTGCCATGTCCGAAACGGTGATCCTCGTCCGCCGGCATGCTGGCGATCCATACGCCCACGAAGGTGGCCATGCTGACAATCATGTCGAGCGCCGAATCGGCCAGGCTGCCGAGCATGGCGGTGGAGCCTGTGCGCCATGTCGCCCACAGCTTCAGGCCGACCAGCAGCACGGCCACCGTGATGCTCGCCAGCGCGGCGCTGCGCGTCAGCCAGTTGCGTTTGGTCATCTCCGTCATCGCGCAACCTCCGCTCGTCCTGAGCTTGTCGAAGGACGCTTGACCGGCGCGCGCCACACGGACCCTTCGACAGGCTCAGGGTGAGCGGTTGGGGAAAGGGAGCACATGATCACGGGTAGAGCAGCGTGCTGGTCCAGCCGCCCTTTCCGTCTGCGCTGTAGAGGCGCCGGTCATGCAGCCGGTTCGGCCGGTCGAGCCAGAACTCGATGGCGCTGGGCACAAGCCGGAAGCCCGTCCAGTGATCGGGGCGCGGTACGTCCGTGCCTTCCGGATACTGCTCCGCCAGCGCTTCCACGCGGGCGAGGTAGTCGGCGCGCTGCTCCAGCGGGCGCGACTGGTCGCTCGCCGCGCTGCCCACCTGGCTGACATGGGCGCGCGAGTGGAAATAGGCATCCGCCTCCGCCGCGCTCACTTCATGCAACGGGCCTTCGATGCGGATCTGGCGGCGCAGGCTCTTCCAGTGGAACAGCAGGGCGGCCTGCATGTTAGCGCGGATCTCGCCGCCCTTGCGGCTCTGCGCATTGGTGTAGAACACAAAGCCCGCCACATCGTGATCCTTCAGCAGCACCATTCGGACCGACGGCGCGCCATCGGGCGTCGCGGTGGCGAGCGCCATGGCATTGGGATCGTTCGGCTCGCTGCCCTTTGCCTCGGCAAACCAGGCATCGAACAGCGCGATCGGGTCCGTCGGCTCCAGCGCGCTCTGTTCAGCTTTCATGGCACGTACCTTAAGGTGTTACAGGTGTTACACAGTCCTGAGCCGAAAAAGCGCGGCCGCGGCACACGCGTTCCGGCAGGGCGGCGATGGTGCATGCGATGGACAGTTTCCAACCTCATGCCCCGCCCCTAGCCAGCATGGCTGGCGTAGGAAAGGCCGCACCGCCCGCGATTGCCTTGCATGGTCCGCGCGCATTACCTAGCTAACACACCATGGCAGACCCCTATGCAACTCTCGGCGTGAGCCGTTCCGCAAGCGAGAAGGACATCAAGTCCGCTTATCGCAAGCTCGCCAAGGAACTGCATCCGGACCGCAACAAGGACAATCCGAAGGCGGCGGAGAAGTTCAGCACTGTCACCAATGCCTATGACCTGCTGTCCGACAAGGACAAGCGCGCGCAGTTCGACCGGGGCGAGATCGACGCGGATGGCAACCCCGCGCATCCCTTCGGAATGGGTGGCGGCTTTGGCGGCGGCCGAGGCGGCAATCCGTTCGGCGGCGGCGGGGCGCGCGGCGGCCAGGGCGGCTTCTCGGCGCGTGATTTCGAAGGTTTCCAGCAAGGCGCGGAAGGCGTGGACCTGGGCGATCTGTTCGAGGGGCTATTCGGCGGCGGCGGCGCGCGGGGCGGCGCACGCTCCGGCATGGGCGGCGGCGGCTTCCAGCAGCGGCGCGCCCCGCCATCGAAGGGTGCGGACGTGCAATACCGGCTGCGCGTGCCCTTCGTGGATGCGGCCGCGCGCAAGGACCAGCGCATCACGCTGGCCGATGGCAAGACGATCGACCTGAAACTGCCCGCCGGGGTGGAGGATGGCACGCAGATGCGACTGAAGGGCAAGGGCCAGCCCGGCGCAGGCGGCAATGGCGATGCCATCGTCACCGTCGCAATCGAACGGCACAATTTCTTCAAGCGCGAAGGCGACGATGTGCGCATGGACCTGCCCATCACGCTGGACGAGGCGGTGAACGGGGCGAAGGTGCGCGTGCCCACGGTAGACGGCGCCGTGATGATGACGCTGAAGCCCGGCAGCAATGGCGGCAGCGTGCTGCGCCTTGGCGGCAAGGGCTTTTCGAAGAAGAGCGGCGGCCGCGGGGACCAGCTGGTGACGCTGGAAATCCAGCTGCCCGAAGACCTGTCCGCGCTGAAGGATCGGCTGGGCGACTGGTCGGACGGGCGCAACGTCCGCGCCGACATGGGCGGCTAACATCCTGAAATAACGCGCCGGGGCGTCCCTTTTGCAGCCCCTGCGCCCTCGACTTGCGGCCACCATGGGGTTACGCCGTGCGCAATGGCCCTGGCTGACCAGCAAGACGAGGACGAGATCCCCGCCCCCGGAGAGCCGGTGGAAGACCTCTCGCCCGAGGCGCGCGCCCGTGCGGCGCGGCACAAGCGCGGGCAAAAGCTGCGCGAGAAATACGGCCCCGGCACGCGCGCCTTCGAAGTGACCAAGCGCGTGGCGGTCGGCACTTTCAACGACGGTTTCATCCATGCCGGCAACCTCGCCTACATGGCCGTGCTGGCAATCTTTCCCTTCTTCATCACCGCCGCTGCAATCTTCTCCGTCATCGGGGAGGAAAGCGAGCGCGCGGCCACGATTAATGCCGTCCTGACCGCCCTGCCCCCCGTGGTGGGCGAGGTGATCGGCCCGGTTGCGCGGTCCGTGGTGGAGGCGCGCAATGGCTGGCTGCTGTGGGTAGCGGGCCTGTTCGGCCTGTGGACCGTGGGCAGCCTGGTGGAAACGATCCGCGACATGCTGCGCCGCGCCTATGGGACGAAGGCGACCAAGGCCTTCTGGAAATACCGCATCTTCTCCACCGGCATCATCCTGGCGGCCGTGGCGCTGATGATGCTCAGCCTGATCGCGCAGGTGGTGATCGGCGCCGCGCAGCAGATCATCGCTGCCTATTTCCCGCAATTGAACGACATACTGGGAGAGCTTGCCCTGTCGCGCATCGTGCCCGCACTCGGCCTGTTCGGATCTCTATACCTGCTGTTCTACACGCTGACGCCGGCCAAATACCGCGTGCGCCGCTATCCCAAGTGGCCGGGCGCGCTGCTGGTGACGGGGTGGTGGGTGCTGGTGACCGTGGCCCTGCCGCCGCTGCTGCGCAGCGTGTTCCGCATGTCGGCCACCTATGGCTCGCTGGCCGGGGTAATGGTGGCGCTGTTCTTCTTCTGGCTAGTCGGCCTCGGCATGGTTATGGGAGCGGAACTGAACGCTGCCCTGGCCGAAACTCCCGAAGAGGAGGAAGACCGGGTAGGGCAGGAAGACAACAGGGAGCGTAAGCGCCGCGCCGCGGCCGCGAGCGCGCAGACGGAGGAGGCCGGGACATGAGCGGTCTGATGCAGGGTAAACGCGGGCTCATCATGGGCCTGGCAAATGACAAGTCGCTGGCCTGGGGCATTGCCAAACAGCTGTCCGAACACGGGGCGGAGCTCGCCTTCTCCTACCAGGGCGAGGCGCTGAAGAAGCGCGTTGCGCCGCTGGCCGAGCAGCTGGGATCGGACTTCCTGCTGGAATGCGATGTGTCGGACATGGACGCGCTCGACGCGGCCTTCGATGCACTGAAATCGCGCTGGGACACCATCGACTTCATCGTCCACGCCATCGGCTTTTCCGACAAGAACGAGCTGCGCGGCAAATATGTCGACACCAGCCTCGACAACTTCCTGATGACGATGAACATCTCGGCCTATTCGCTGGTCGCCGTGGCCAAGCGCGCGGCGGAGATGATGCCGGACGGCGGCAGCATCGTGACGCTGACCTATTACGGCGCGGAAAAGGTCATCCCGCATTACAATGTGATGGGCGTGGCCAAGGCGGCGCTGGAAACAAGCGTGCAATATCTCGCCAATGACCTTGGCCCGCAGAACATCCGCGTGAATGCCATCAGCGCAGGGCCGATCAAGACGCTGGCCGCCAGCGGGATCGGCGATTTCCGCTACATCCTGAAGTGGAACGAGCTGAACTCGCCGCTGCGCCGCAATGTCACCATCGACGATGTCGGCGGATCGGGCCTGTACTTCCTCTCGGACCTGTCCAGCGGCGTGACGGGCGAGACCCACCATGTCGATGCCGGCTATCACGTGGTCGGTATGAAGCAGGAAGACGCGCCCGATATCGCGCTCGGCTGACCTCGAATGACGAGAGGCGGGACCTATTTCGACCGGAAGCGCGTCCTCGTCACCGGCGGGGCCGGCTTCATCGGCAGCCATGCGATCGACCGCCTGCTGGCCGACGGGCACGAGGTGCTGTGCGCCGACAATCTGTTCACCGGCAGCAAGCAGAACATTGCGCATCACCTGGACAATCCGCGCTTCGAATTCCTGCGCCACGACGTTACCTTCCCGCTGTATGTGGAGGTTGACGCCATCTGGAACCTCGCCTGCCCGGCCAGCCCCGTGCATTACCAGCACGACCCGGTGCAGACGACCAAGACCAGCGTGCACGGCGCGATCAACATGCTGGGACTGGCCAAGCGGCTGGACTGCCCCATCCTGCAGGCGAGCACGAGCGAGGTTTACGGCGATCCCACCGTGCACCCGCAGACGGAGGATTACTGGGGCAATGTGAACCCCATCGGCCCGCGCAGCTGCTATGATGAAGGCAAGCGCTGCGCCGAGACGCTGTTCTTCGATTACCACCGCCAGATGGGCCTGCCGGTCAAGGTCGCGCGCATCTTCAACACCTATGGTGCGCGGATGCATCCCAATGATGGGCGCGTGGTGAGCAATTTCATCGTGCGCGCGCTGCGCGGCGAGCCGCTGGAAGTGAACGGCGATGGCAGCCAGACGCGCAGCTTCTGCCATGTGGACGACTTGGTCGAAGGGCTGGTGCGGCTGATGGATACAGGCCCCGAATTCACCGGGCCGGTCAATCTGGGCAATCCGCGCGAATTCACCATTGGCGAGCTGGCGCGCGAAGTGATCGCGCTGACCGGCACCAAGAGCGAGATCGTGCACACCGACCTGCCGCAGGACGATCCCGTGCGGCGCCGCCCCAGCATCGATCTGGCAAAGCGCGAGCTGGACTGGGAGCCGAAGATCGCGCTGCATGATGGCTTGCGCCGCACGATCGACTGGTTCCGAAGCCTGCTGGAGGATGCGAAGTGAGGGTACTGGTCACCGGCGCGGCGGGCTTCATCGGTGCGGCGCTCAGCGACCGCTTGCTGGCGCGCGGGGACGACGTGCTCGGCATCGACAACCTCAACGATTATTACCAGGTCAGCCTGAAGGAAGACCGGCTGGCGCGCGTACATGCCAATGCTGCGGATACGGGCGGCAGCTTCGCGTGCAAGCGGGTCGATTTCTCCGACATGGCCGCGCTGAAGGCGGCTCTGGAGGGCGAGCAGTTCGACCGGATCGTGCATTTGGGCGCGCAGGCGGGCGTGCGATATTCGCTGGAGAACCCGCACGCTTATGTCGCCAGCAATCTGGCAGGGCACCTGAACATGCTGGAGATCGCGCGGCACCGGCAGGCGGCGCATATGGTCTATGCCAGTTCCAGCAGCGTCTATGGCGGCAATGCCAAGCTGCCGTTTTCGGTGGACGACCGCGCGGACCACCCCGTCAGTCTGTATGCCGCCACCAAGAAGGCGGACGAGCTGATGAGCGAGACTTACGCCCATCTCTACCGCATCCCGCTGACGGGCCTCAGGTTCTTCACCGTTTACGGACCGTGGGGCCGCCCGGACATGATGCTGTGGCGCTTCACCCAGCGGATCCTGGCTGGCGAAAGCATCCCGGTTTACAATCACGGCGACATGTACCGCGATTTCACCTTCATCGACGATATCGTGAGCGGCGTGGTCGCCTGCCTCGACAGCCCGCCCGCCGATGACGGGCAGGCAAAGGCCGGCGGCAGCACGAAGCCGCATGCGCTCTACAATATCGGCAATCACCAGAGCGAGAAGCTGATGGACGTGATCGCGGTGCTGGAAGAAGCCTGCGGCCGCAAGGCGCAGCTCGAGATGCTGCCGATGCAGCCGGGCGACGTGCACAAGACCTTTGCCGATATCGACGCGATCCGCGCGGACCGCGGCTATGAACCGACGACCACGGTCAGTCAGGGCGTGCCCGCTTTCGTGGATTGGTACCGGGATTACACCGGCGAATAGGAAACGGGCCTCCTAAAGAGGCTTATTCGCCGCCCTCATCGCCCTCATCGCCTTCTTCGCTTCCGCCATCCATGGTGGACACCACGACCGGCTGGGCATTGGGATCGACTTCGCGGAAGCCGGAGCCAAGCCGCTCTTCCTCGATCTCCTCGACGCGGGCCTGCTGTTCGGCAGCATCACCGTCGATCTCGGCCAGGCGGTTGGCGCGTTCCTGCGCGATGATTTCCTCGAAGCGGACGCCGGGATTGTTCTCTTTTTCCTTGTAGGCCGCGTCGATCAGTTCCGCCGTACAGCCCAGTTCGGAGCCGAGGCCCACGGTGGAGCAGGACAGCGGGCCGAACTTGCCGACCGTCTCGAAGCTCTGCACGCGGCTGGCCCATGCCTCGTTGGCAGGACTGTCGCTGAGACGCAGGTTTTCCGGGATGCGGTAACGTTCGCCCTCGTCCAGGCGGGCGCAGACCACGATTTCGTCTTCGGCCGATTGCGGGCAGGGATCATCGCCATAGATAATCAGCGTGTTGACCCGGTCGCCGCCTTCGTCCTGCGCGGCGGCAGGGGCTGCGGCCAGCGCCATGGCAGCGACGGGGGCAAGGCTGAGGAGGGCGAGGCGGGTCATGGGCATTCTTCCATCAATTGCGGTGCACCGGAACTTTGCACCCTGCTTGCTGCAATAAGGCGCGCTGGCCGGTGAACGGGTTATGAAGCAAACGGGCGGCAAGCCGCAGCGTTCCGCCGTTTGCGAAGCCTTCGGGCAGCGTCAGATACGCTCCGCCAGCCGGATCGCGGCGCGGCAGCCGAAGCGGATGGCGGCGGACAGGATGGGATAGCCGGGCGCCTCTTCCGCGCCTGCGGCAATCGCGTGGTCGCGGTGCTCGCGCTCGTCCTCGCGGAATTCCTCGATCATGGCGGCGAGTTCGGGATCGTCCTGATCGCGCTGCAATTCATCGAGCTGCGCGGAATAATGCCGGTCGATCTCGGTCTCCACCGCAGCGGTGCACGCCATGGCGGCTTTCGGCCCCATCAGCGCCGTACCCGCGCCCAGCGCGTATCCAGCGGCGGACCAGAAAGGCTGCAGCAGGGTCGGCCGCACGCCGCGTTTTGCCAGCAGTGCGTCGAAGCGGGCGCGGTGGCCTTCTTCCTGCTGCGCCATGGCACGGATTTCGGCCGCATGCGGGCCGTTCTCGCCCAGCACGGCCAGCTGGCCTTCGTAGATGCGCGTGGCGCCGAGTTCGCCCGCCTGGTCCACGCGGATCATGGCAGAGCGGTCGGGCTTGGCAGTCGCTTGGTCGGTCATCTCGGTTTCCTTAGCAGCAAGGCAAAGATGGCTATCCCGCCCGCCGCAGAAAAGAGGAAATTCCAGCCTGCGAGCGAAATGCCCATCAGCCGCCACGCTGCCTTGTCGCAGGAAATCATCGACTGGCCGAGGATATTGTCGAGGGCGTTGCCCCCGCCCCCGCTGGCCGCGCCGGAACAGGTATCCAGCCCTTCCCACCAGCCCCATTCCACGCCCGCATGGAAACCGGCGATGCCCGCGCTGGTCAGGATCGCGCCGGCCGCAAGCGAAGTCCACAGCCGCGGGCGCGGCAGCAAATAAGCCAGCAAGGCGAGCGCCACGGCCGCGAAATGGGGATAGCGCTGCCACCAGCACAGCTCGCACGGGAACAGGCCGAAGCCATATTGCGAGATATAGGCCCCGCCCAGCAGCACGGCGGGCAGGCCGATGGCGATTTGCCGTGCGAGCCGCTCTGCGCGCGTTATCGGCATTCCCGCCATCCTGTCAGCGGCGCGCAGTTGCGGTGCGCGACGTGCGGCGCAGGGTCTGCAGCGCGTAATGCAGCTGGAAATCCTCGATGCCCTGCTCGGCCAGCTCTTCCGGCGTGGCGGTGAAGCGCGGATCGGCCTTGTTGTCGATCTCCAGCGTTTCGTCCTTCAAATCTTGCTCATTCACGATGTGGCGTTGCAGGTCGCTCTCGCGGAAGGTGAATTTGGCGCGTGCGGCCATGTCCGGATCGGACAGCTGCGGCACGCGGATATCGGGTTCGATCCCGCCTTCCTGCACGCTGCGGCCCGAAGGCGTGTAATACAGCGCCGTGGTCAGCTTCAGCGCGGTGTTGCGTGTCAGCGGCATCAGCGTCTGTACGCTGCCCTTGCCGAAGCTGCGCTCGCCCATCACCAGCGCGCGCTTCTGGTCCTGCAGCGCGCCTGCCACGATTTCGCTGGCGGAAGCGGAGCCGGCATCGATCAGCACAATGATCGGCACGCCGTCGGCCACGTCGCCCGGATACACGCTCTCGCTGTCGTAATAGATGGTGTCACGCCGTCCGCGCCCACGCTGGGACACGATCTGGCCTTCGTCCAGGAACAGGTCGGACAGGGCCACGGCCTCGTCCAGCGAGCCGCCCGGATTGCGCCGCAGGTCCAGCACCAGGCCGTTCAGCGTGCCGCCTGCCTGCTTGCGCAGGTCGGCCAGGCCTTGGGCGACATCGCGCCCGACATCGCGGCTGAACTCGTTGACCGAGATATAGCCGATATTGCCGTCCTTCAGCTCCCAGGTCACCGGCTCCAGCTCGATCACGCCGCGCGTCACGGTGATTTCCAGCGGAGCATCGCGCCCGGCGCGCACTACCGTCAGCGTGATGGCCGTGCCCGCAGGCCCGCGCATCTGGCTAATGGCCTCGTCCAGCTCCAGCCCGACGATCAGCTTGCCATCGATATGGGTGATGTAATCGCCCGCCTTCAGGCCGGCCTTGTCTGCCGGGGACCCCTTGAAGGGGGAGACGACCTTCACCGCGCCGTCCTCGCCCTGGACCTGGATGCCCAACCCCTGGTAATTTCCGTCTATCATGGTGGTCAGGCGCTCGTAGCCGTCGCCGTAGATATAGGCGGAATGGGGATCGAGTTCTGCCAGCATGCCCTTGATGGCGCCGTTCACCAGCGTCTCGTCATCCACTTCGCGGACATAGACGGCCTTCACCCGGTCCACGACGGCGAACAGCGTGGCAAATTCGCCGCTGGCCCGGCTTTCGACCTGCGCGAAACCGGCCGTGGTGGCGGGCAGCAGGGCGACGGCAGTCAGCAGCGCGCCCGCGCGGGCGGCCCGCGCAAGGTTTTTCGGTGCGAATTTCTTGGGTGCGAATGTCATTGAAGGATCCCGTTATCGTATGGCCATCCTATCGCGCAGGAGGGCTTAACGCCAGATGAGGATGCGCCGGACGAGGCGGCGGCCGGCAATCAGCCCAGGAATGGGACGGGATTGACCGGCTCGCCCTCGCGCCGCAATTCCAGCGAGATGGTCGGGCGCCCCTGCGGCGCGATACCCAGCGGCGAACCGCCCGTCACCTCGTCACCGACATTCACGTCCACGCGGGCAAGGCCCATGACCACGCTGGTCCAGCCGCCCTCGTGCTCCACGATCACGATGCGGCCATAGCCCTCGTATGGCGCGGCGAAGACCACGCGGCCCTGCGCAGGCGCAATCACCTGCGCGCCGCCGCGCGGGGCGATGGTCAGGCCGTTGGACAGCCCGCCGGAAGAGGGCGCACCGAAGCCGGTGACGGTTCTCCCGGCCACAGGCAGGAGGTATGGGCTGGGCGGACGGGTGCGGATGCCTTCAGTACCCTGCGCGGCGCGTTCCGGCGCGGTGACCTGCGCATCCTGCGGGCGTTCCGGCCGCAATTTCGGGCCCGGGAGTGCCGCCAGCCTGTCGCGCAAGGACCCTGCCCGGTCGAGTTCACCCACCAGCCCGTCGAGGTCGCGCGCCTCCTCCGCCAGCGCCAGCGCGCGTTCGGATTCGCGTGCCGCATTGCCGCTCGCCTGCCGCGCGGCGAGGCGCTGGCGCGTCTCCAGCTCGGCCAGCTCGGTGCGCCGCTCGTCCAGCGCCTCCTGCTCGGCGCGCAGGACGCCGCGGGCCTGTTCCGCCTCGCGCCGGAGCCTGCGGCTGCGATCGAGCCGGGCGCGCAGGCCGGATGTGCGTTGGCGCACCTGGGGCACGGCGCTCGCCAGCATGGCGCGGGTGTAGACCACGTCGCGGATGGAGCCGGGGCGCAGCAGCGACAGCACCACCGGGCGGCGGCTGAATTTCTGCAAGGCGGCGGTGAGGCGGACCACCGGGCCCTGCCGCGCGCCCAGCTCCTCACGCAGCTTGCGGCGCTCGTTATCGATCATGGCGATGCGTGCTTCAGCGGCGGCGATGCCGGCTTCGGCCTGTTGCACGCGGGCGGCCAGCGCGGCGGCTTCTTTCCTGGTGCGCGCGGCGGCGGTCTCAGCCTCGCTGGCCTCGCGCTCCAGCCGGATGCTGCGGGCTTCGGCATGCTTGCGCTGCTCCACCGCGGTTTCGAGCGCCGCGCGGCCTTCCTCGGCAGAGGTGAAGACGGGCTCGCGCTGGGCGGTAGCCTGCGACGCGGCCAGCACCAGCAGGAAGGCGACCAGCGGCCAGCGCCGCGGCCTCGATTCCGGTGTCTGGGTTTCCGGTGTCTGGTTGGCCAGCGTGATCACGCAGCCGTCATGCCCGATGATAGGGATGCCCTGCAAGGATGGAGGTGGCGCGAAACAGCTGCTCTGCCAGCATGGCGCGGGCGAGCAGGTGCGGCCAGGTCGCCTTGCCGAAGGCGAGCAGCAGGTCGGCCTCGGCGCGTTCCTGCTGGGAATGCCCGTCTGCCGCGCCCAGTACGAAGCGGGTTTCGCGGATGCCGTCATCACGCCAGCGGCCGAGCAGGGCCGCGAAATCCTCGCTGCCCATGGCCTTGCCCCGCTCGTCCAGCAGGACAGTGCGGCACGGCGTCAGCGCGTCGGGGATCCTGCCGCCGGTTTCGGGCAGCTCGGTATGGCGGAAGGGCCAGGTGATGCGCTTCTCATACCGCGCCAGCAGCTCCGCCTCCGGCGAACGCGCGATCTTGCCCCGTGCGATGATGTGGAGAAGAATTTCAGCGCTCCCGAACTGGCTATCTCAAGTCCGGTCCGCGTCCAGCGGACCGCAAAGGCGACCGCCCGCCCGGACCGGCCCCGGAGCGAAGCGTAGGGAATAGCCGGGAGGACGAACCCGCGGATGCGGGTTCATGAGACAAACAAACGCGGAGCCACTACGCCCGATCTCAGCCCCCGGCCGCGTCTGCCGCCTTCTCCTCGTCCCCGAAACCCCACATGCGTTCGAGGTTGTAGAAGCTGCGGACTTCGGGGCGGAACAGGTGCACCACGACGTCACCGGCATCCACCAGCACCCAGTCGGCTGCGGGCAGGCCTTCGATATGCGCGCGGCCGTGGCCGGCGTCCTTCACCTTCTGCGCCAGCTTGCTGGCCATGGCGGCCACCTGCCGCGTGGAGCGGCCCGATGCGATCACCATGTGATCGGCGATGGAGGACTTGCCCGCCAGCGGGATGGAGACGAGGTCCTGCGCCTGGTCGTCGTCCAGCTGGTCGATGATCAGTTCGTGCAGCGAGCCCGGCTCGGTGGCGGGTTTTTCCGCGATATGTTGCGATGCGTCGGTCATGGCGTGATGGCGCGCGGCGAATTTGGCCGCGGCGGATCAGTCTCCTGTAAGTCTTGAAAAGCGGTCAGTGCGGGCGGTCATGCCGCGCCGGACCTTGTATGTTGCTGAATAAGCGAATGGGTAACCTCGTCGCGCGGCGGCGGACCGGCAAAAGCGTCGGCCCAGTCGGGATCGGCACGGCGCAGAGCGGTGGCCGAGCGGGGATCCGGGTCGAAACGCAGTTCGATCAGCGCGGGGGCACTCCAATCCGTCCGGCTCCTGAAACTGGCGGCGGAGAGCCGGTAGCGGCGCAGCCAGGCCATTGCGGGGCTCGCAATTGCAGCACTGTCATACCCCGGGCGCGCAATCACCGCAATCGGCATCTGGCGGGCGATGGCCTGCCAGTCCTTCCACAGGTGGAACTGCGCAAGATTGTCCGCCCCCATCAGCCACACGAAATCGCGGTTCGCGAAGCGGCGGCGGATCGCTGCCAGCGTGTCGACGGTGTAGCGCGTGCCCAGCTGCTGCTCGATCGCGGTCACCCGGATCGGCGCGCGCCGCGCCTGCACCTGCGCGCTTTTGACGCGCGCGGTCAGGCTGGCCATGCCTTCCTTCGGTTTCAGGGGGTTGCCGGGCGAAACCATCCACCAGACCTCCGCCAGACCCAGCGCGCGCAGGGCGAACAGGCTGATCCGCCTGTGCCCGCCATGCGCCGGGTTGAAGCTGCCGCCAAGGAGGCCGATCGGCCCGCCGCGCATCAGGCGCGCGCCTGCCCGGTGCCGCGCACCTGCCACTTGTATGTGGTGAGGCCTTCCAGCGCCACGGGACCGCGGGCGTGCAGCCGCCCGGTCGCGATGCCGATTTCCGCGCCCAGGCCAAATTCCCCGCCATCGGCGAACTGGCTGGAGGCATTGACCATGACGATGGCCGAATCGACCTCGTCCAGGAAGCGCTGGGCGGCATCGGCGTCCGACGTCACGATGGCATCGGTGTGCCCGCTGGAATGCGCCGCGACATGGCTTAGCGCATCATCCATCCCGTCCACCACGGCGACCGACAGGATGGCGTCGAGATATTCGGTGTCCCAGTCCTCGGGCGAGGCGGGAACGATCCGCGAATCGAGCGCCTGCGCCCGCTTGTCGCCGCGCAGTTCGCAGCCGCCGTCCAGCAACGCGCCCACGATCCGCGCGCTTTCGGGAAATTGCGAATCGAGCAGCAGCGTCTCCATCGCGCCGCAGATGCCGGGGCGGCGCAGCTTCGCATTCACGGCCAGCTTCTCCGCCATGCCGGGCTCTGCCGCCGCGTGCACATAGGTGTGGCAGATACCATCGAGGTGGGCGAGCACGGGCACGCGGGCATCGTTTTGCACCCGCTCCACCAGGCTCTTGCCCCCGCGCGGCACGATCATGTCGATCAGCCCGGCCGCCTTCAGCATCGCCCCCACGGCGGCGCGGTCCTGCGTTGGCAGCAATTGCACGGCTGCTTCCGGTACGCCTTCTTTCGTCAGCCCCTCGGTCAGAGCATCCAGGATCGCGCGGTTGGAATGCACCGCCTCGCTGCCGCCGCGCAGCAGGGCTGCATTGCCGGAGCGCAAGCACAGGGCCGCCGCGTCCGCCGTGACGTTGGGGCGGCTTTCGTAAATGATGCCGATCAGGCCGATCGGGATGCGCACGCGCTGCAGGTCCAGCCCGCTGGGTGCTTCGGATTTCGAGATTACCTCGCCCACCGGATCGGGCAGGGATGCGACGTTTTCCAGCGCGGCGGCGATCCCTTCCAGCCGCTCCCCATCCAGCTTCAGCCTATCGAGCAGCGCACCGGTTAGCCCGCGCTCCTGGCCCGCCGCGATATCCTTCGCATTGGCATGGAGGATGTCCGCCTCGTGATCGCGCAGCGCCTGGGCGGCAGCGCGCAAGGCGGCAGCCTTCTGTCCGTCGCTCATCCGGGCGAGCTGACGCTGGGCTGCGCGGCCATCGCGCGCAAGGCCGGCAACAAGCGCCTCCGGATCGGCGGAAAATGCGGTCTGATCGGTCATGCGGTGTGCCTAACAAACATCATTCGCCTTGTCAGGATTTTCGCCGGAGCGGACGCAAAGCCGGCCCAAATGCCGAATCGATTCTGTGAACGCTCACGCACAGAGTCCCGGCAAGTTCCCGCCGGATGAAACGTTTCATCGCTTCTTTTTCTCGGCTCGCCCCCTTTAAACGTAGGTAATTTTGCGAATCGTGACCCTGTTGCTAACCACGCCGCGGGTTTGGACACTTATTTAGTACGGGGTCGACATCTTGCAGAACGAAACCGGAGGCGGCTTTCTGGCGCGCCTGCGGAGCTGGTTCCCGGATCGCGAATTTTTCATGCGGTCTAACGGGCAGGTCCGTTTCATCACGATTACCACGAAGATGCAGATGACCGCTGCCGGCGCGGCCTGTGCCGCGCTGCTGGTTTGGGGCGTGTCCGTGGTGGGTGCGGGCGTCATGCAATACAGCGCCCAGGCCGAACGGATGGCCCTGCTGGACCGCGAAGCGAAGGTGGAAGACGCGCAGACGCGGCTCGACGCCTATAGCGACGACCTGGATTCCGTGGCCGACGAGCTCGAGACGCGGCAGGACTTCCTTGAAGACATGCTGCCCATGCTGCCGGAAGACGTGCGCGAAGGCGAAACGGTAACCGATAGCGAAAGCGAAACCGCCGCCACCGTGCAGAAGGTGTCCGCCAGCTTCCCCGAGGCAGCCCGCCTGGCCCAGATCGAGCGCCGCCAGATCGCGCTGGCCGAACGCATGACCCGCTTTGCGGACCGCCGCGCAGCCCGCGCCGAGAAGGCGATTCGCAAGCTGGGCCTCAACCCCGACGCCATGCTCGCCAATTCGCGCGATGCCATGGGTGGTCCTTTCGAGGCGCTGGGCAAGAGCATCGACCCGCGCTTCCAGCGCCTGGGCGCAAGCCTTGCCCGCATGGACGCGCTGGAGCGCGGCCTGGCCGGCATTCCGCAGGTCATGCCGGCGGATATCAACATGATCTCCAGCGGCTTTGGCTATCGCCGCGATCCGTTCAACGGTTCGGGCGCCATGCATAGCGGCCTGGACTTCAAGGGCCCCGTGGGCGCCCCGATCCACGCCGCAGCCGCCGGCAAGGTGACCTTCGTCGGTTACAAGGGCGGATACGGCAAGACGGTGGAAATCACCCACGGCAACGGCATGATGACCCGCTACGCCCACATGTCGCGTTACAACGCCAAGGTCGGTCAGAAAGTCGACGCCGGCAGCGTCATCGGCGCCATCGGTTCCACCGGGCGCTCCACCGGCCCGCACCTGCACTTCGAAGTGCGCATCAACAATCGTGCGGTCAATCCGCGCCCGTTCCTGGAGACGGCCCCGAATGTTCTCGAAGAAGCCCGACGCCCCGCTTCCACCGCAAAGGAAAAGAAACGTGGCTAATCCCGGCTCGACCTTCTCCGTCCTCGGCCCGGACGTTTCGATCACCGGCGACATTTCCGCCAATGCCGACCTGCATGTCGATGGCAAGGTGCATGGCGACATCACCTGCAAGGCCATCGTGCAGGGCGAGGAAAGCGTCATCAACGGTTCGATCGAGGCGGAAAGCGCCCGCATCTCCGGCACTGTGAAGGGCACGATCTCCGCTCGCGAACTCGTCGTGCTGCGCAGCGCCCGCATCGAGGGCGACGTGCGTTACGAAGCGCTGACCGTGGAACAGGGCGCGCATATCGAAGGTCGCTTCTCGCACGGCGAGGCCCGCGCATCCACGCAGGGCGCCAAGCCCGCAGCCAAGCAGAACGGCAATGATGGCGGGGAACCGGTGCTGACCGTCGCGAACTGATCGCGCGCTTCGCCTGACAGGGCAGGAAAACAAAAAGGGCCGCTACCCGGATCGGGAAGCGGCCCTTTTGCTATCTATCGGCCATCGCTGGCCGGAGGAGGTCAGCCTTCGTTCGTCTCGCCGTCTTCGGCAGCGCGCTTGGCGGTCAGCCATGCTTCGGCTTCGGCTTCCTGCGCGGCCTGCGCAGCAGCCTTGGCGGCTTCCTCGCGCTCGGCCTTCAGTTCCTCGATCAGCGCGGCCTTGTCGTCACGCGGCTGGACGGGAGCCTCTTCGACCACCTCTTCGCCTTCGACCGGCTCGGGCGCGTTGGCGGCGGCCTTCTTCGCGGCCTTGGCCACGGCGGCGTCCAGCTCGCGCTGGCTGCACAGGCCCAGGGTCACCGGATCCTTGGGCTGGATGTTCTGGATGTTCCAGTGCGTGCGTTCGCGGATGGCGTTGATCGTGTTGCGCGTGGTGCCGATCAGCTTGCCGACCTGCGCGTCGGAAATTTCCGGGTGGTTGCGCAGCAGCCATGCGATGCCGTCCGGCTTGTCCTGGCGCTTGGACACCGGCGTGTAGCGCGGGCCCTTGGTGCGGCTGACATCGACCGGGGCGCGCTGCATGACCAGCGCATATTCCGGGTCCTTCTCGCCCTTTTCGATTTCGGCATGGGTCAGCTCGCCGGAATGCACCGGATCGCGGCCGGTATATTTGGAGCCTGCCAGGTCGTCCGCCATGGCCTGCACTTCCAGGATGTGGAGGCCGCAGAAATCGGCGATCTGGGTGAAGCCCAATGCGGTGTTGTCGATCAGCCAGCTGGCTGTCGCATGGGGCATGAGGGGAGTGGGCTGGTTAGTGGACTGGGCCACATGATTTCTCCGCTGAAATTAAAAGGGCCGCCCCTTGCGGAGCGGCCGTTGCATGCCCGATGTAAGCGCATTCGCCCCGCGCGGCAAGAAAAAGCGCAAGCGGGGCCGCGTTTGCCGCATGCTTAGCCCGCTGCGCCATCGCCCACGGCCAGCACGATCTTGCCGATGTGATCGCCCGCCTCCATCCGCGCATGGGCGGCGGCGGCGTCTGCCAGCGGGAATGTGCGGTCCATCACCGGGCGCAGCTCCCCTTCGGCCACCATCGGCCAGGCGTTCTGCGCGATATCCTGCGCCAGCAACTGCTTGAAGACATCGGGCCGCGCGCGCAGCGTGGACCCGGTCAGCACGTGGCGCTTCATCATCACCTTGGCCATGTTGACCTGCGCCTGCGCCCCGCCCAGCACGGCGATGGTGACCAGCCGGCCGTCCGGCGCCATGCAATCGAGGTTGCGCTGCGTATATTCGCCCGCGACCATGTCCAGCACCACGTCCGCGCCTGTCCCGCCGGTATGTTCCAGCACGCGCGCGCCGAAATCCTCCGCCTTGTAATTGATCGCCAGGTCCGCGCCGACGTCGCGCGCGGCGTCGCACTTCGCCTCGCTGCCGCAGGTGACGATCACCGTCAGCCCTAGCAGCTTGCCCAGCCGCGTCGCCATGGTGCCGATCCCGCTCGTCCCGCCATGCACCAGCAGCACCTCGCCATCGCGCGCGAAACCGCGCTGGAAGACGTTATGCCATACGGTAAACAGCGTTTCGGGCAGGGCCGCAGCCTCTGCCAGCGAGAGGCCCTGCGGCACTGGCAGGCACTGCCCGGCCTTTGCGCAGCAATACTGCGCATAGCCGCCGCCCGGAACCAGCGCGCAGACCTGTTGCCCCAGCATCTCTGCCGCCACCCCATCGCCCAGCGCCACGACGTCACCGGAGATTTCCAGCCCCGGCGTCTCGGGCGCACCGGGCGGAGGGGGATAAAGGCCGAGGCGCTGGAATACGTCCGGCCGGTTCACACCGGCATGGCTGACGCGGACCAGCACTTCGCCCGGCCCCGGCTGCGGCACGGGCAGCTCATGCAGCTGCAACTGCTCCGGCCCGCCCGGCTGCGCGATGCGGATTGCCTGCATGGTTTCCGGAATGGCCGATGCCTCGTCCAACGTTACCCCCCTGTCACGTTGCTCTGTCACGTTGCTGTGGCCCCTTCGCCACGCCTGTTGGCGTAGTGATAGCGCCCGTTGACAGCAAGCGCCAAGCGCAGGACACTGGCTGCGCAATGGACCAAGACGACCTCCCGCGGGCGCGCCAGGATGCGGCCGACCAGCTCTCGAAAGAGGATCTGGACAGCTATTCGCAGGAAGAGCTGCTGGAGAGGGTTGCACTGCTTGAAGCGGAAATCGCGCGGGTGAAGGCGCAGCATGCGCGGGCCGCGGACCACCGCAAGGCGGCCGATGCGCTGTTTGGTTCCCCGCCCCAATCCGGGCAGGCCGGCTGAGCCATGCCGACCCAATCCGCCCGCACCTGTAAATCGCGCGGCGGCTTCCTATATTCCCTGCAACAGGGACCCGCCGGCAGCCAGCCGTTTGCCGTGCGTTCAGTTTCCCGCCTTACCCTGCCGTTCCCGGACCATGCCGGACGCGGCCGAATAACGGATAGACCATGCCAAGTTTTGCCCAGAGCCTAGAGAAGACCCTCCACACCGCGATGCAGCTCGCCAGCGATCGCACGCATGAATACGCCACGCTGGAGCACCTGCTGCTGGCGCTGGTGGACGATAGCGATGCGGCCGAGGTGATGAATGCCTGCGGTGTCGACCTCGATGAGCTGGGCCTGGCGGTGCAGCAATATCTCGACCAGGAATTCAAGAAGCTGGAGGGTGAGCCGGAAAGCGATCCGCAGCCCACGGCCGGCTTCCAGCGCGTGATCCAGCGCGCCATCCTGCACGTGCAGGCCAGCGGCAAGGACGTGGTGACGGGCGCCAATGTACTGGTCGCCCTGTTCTCCGAACGCGACAGCTATGCCGTCTATTTCCTGCAGCAGCAGGATATGAGCCGGCTGGATGCGGTCAGCTTCATCAGCCACGGCATCGCCAAGAACGGCAGCAGTGAAGCCCGCCCGCCCGAAGGCGCGGAGGGGGCCGAGGACGGCGATACCAAGCCCGGCGGCAAGAAGAAGGAAACCGCGCTCGACCAGTTCACCGTCAACCTCAACAAGAAGGCGCAGGACGGCAAGGTCGACCCGCTGATCGGCCGCAATGCCGAGGTTGACCGCACGGTCCAGATCCTGTGCCGCCGGTCCAAGAACAACCCGCTGTATGTGGGCGATCCCGGCGTGGGCAAGACGGCGATTGCCGAGGGCCTGGCGCGCAAGATCGTGGAAGGCGACGTGCCCGAAGTGCTGAACGATGCGGTCATCTACTCGCTCGACATGGGCGCGCTGCTGGCCGGTACGCGCTATCGCGGCGATTTCGAGGAGCGGCTGAAGCAGGTCGTTTCCGAACTGGAAAAGATGCCCGACGCGGTGCTGTTCATCGACGAGATCCACACGGTGATCGGCGCAGGGGCCACCAGCGGCGGGGCCATGGATGCTTCCAACCTTCTGAAGCCCGCCCTGTCCGGCGGGACGATCCGCTGCATCGGTTCGACCACTTACAAGGAATTCCGCAATCACTTCGAGAAGGACCGGGCCCTGCTGCGCCGGTTCCAGAAGATCGACGTGAACGAGCCCACGGTGGAAGACACGATCAAGATCCTCAAGGGCCTGCGCAGCGCCTTCGAGGAGCATCACAAGGTGCGCTACACGCCCGACGCCATCAAGACGGCGGTGGAAATGAGCGCGCGTTATATCAATGACCGCAAGCTGCCGGACAAGGCGATCGACGTGATCGACGAGGTCGGCGCGATGCAGATGCTGGTCCCACCCAGCCGGCGCCGCAAGACCATCACGGCCAAGGAAATCGAGAAGGTGATCGCTACCATGGCGCGCATCCCCCCGAAATCCGTCAGCAAGGATGATAAGGCCGCGCTCGGCAGCCTGGAGAAGGACCTGAAGCGCGTCGTGTTCGGGCAGGACCTGGCGATCGAGAAGCTCTCGACCGCGATGAAGCTGTCGCGCGCGGGCCTCCGCGATCCGGAGAAGCCCATCGGCAGCTTCCTGTTCAGCGGCCCGACCGGCGTCGGCAAGACCGAAGTCGCCCGCCAGCTTGCCTCCATCATGGGGATCGAGCTGAAGCGCTTCGATATGTCGGAATATATGGAGCGTCACAGCGTCTCCCGCCTGATCGGCGCGCCTCCGGGCTATGTCGGTTACGACCAGGGCGGCCTGCTGACCGATGCCATCGACCAGAACCCGCACTGCGTGCTGCTGCTGGACGAGATCGAGAAGGCCCATCCGGACCTGTTCAACATCCTGCTGCAGGTGATGGATAACGGCCGCCTGACGGACCATCACGGCAAGACGGTGGACTTCCGCAACGTGGTGCTGGTCATGACGACCAATGCCGGCGCGTCCGACATGGCGAAACAGGGCATCGGCTTTGGCGACGTGTCGAAGGAAGATGCCAGCGAGGAAGCCGTGAAGCGCATGTTCACGCCGGAGTTTCGCAACCGCCTCGATGCCATCGTGCCGTTCGGTTACCTCGGCACGGGCACGATCAGCCGCGTGGTGGACAAGTTCATCCTGCAGCTGGAACTGCAGCTGGCCGACCAGAACGTGCACATCCAGTTCGACGGCGATGCGCGCGAATGGCTGGGCAAGCGCGGTTACGACCGCCTCTATGGCGCGCGCCCGATGGACCGCCTGATCCAGGAAAAGGTGAAACAGCCGCTGGCCGAGGAACTGCTGTTCGGCAAATTGTCCGGCGGCGGCGAGGTGCAGGTGAGCGTGAAGGACGACAAGCTCGCCTTCGAACTCGCCCCGGCCCCGCCCAAGTCCAAGGCCAAGAAAGCCAAAAAGAAGCCAGCCGCCAAGAAGAAGGCCCCTTCAAAGGATAAGCCCAAGGATACGCCCGACACGTCCGGCGCGGATGCCTCGGGGGACGACGGCTCCGGCGACAGCTGATCGCTTGAGCGGCAAAATGGTTTGAACACGCGGCGGGCGGGTGCATGATGCATCCGCCCGTTTTGCTTTGGGGGAACATGCATGCGCCAGCCACTCAGGATCACACTACTCGCCGGCCTGGCCGCCGCCATGCCGATGGGCATGTCTGCCGCGCAGGACACGGCTGAGGCGCAGGCGGAGCCGATACGCACGCTGGTTTCCGGTACGCCGCTGACCAGCGAGCAGGCCAAGCTGGTCCCGCTGAAACTGGACCTGAAGATCTGGGTGATGCCGGAGACGACCAGCATTCGCGGGCTGGCCGATTACACATTCGCCGCAAACGGGACCCCGAAGCGGGTCGAGCTGGAGCTGGATGAGCGGCTGGCCGTCTCGCAGGTGATGGTGGGCGGCATGCAGATCGCGCCGGGCAGCTTCACCCACGCAGACGGGCTGCTGTCGATCGAATTGCCAGAGAGCCGCCGCGATCCGCGCCGCTATTCGGTGCAGATCCAATACGAAGGCGTTCCGCGAGAGGCGCCGCGGGCGCCCTGGGACGGCGGCTTCGTCTGGTCGCAGACGCCCGATGGCCAGCCTTGGATCGCCACCGCCATGCAGGGCCATGGATGCGACCTGCTGTATCCCTGCATCGACCATTCGACGAAGGAGATTGCCGAGGTGGAGAGCACGATCTTCGTGCCATCCGACAGCAACCTCTATGCCGCGGGCAATGGCAGGCTGCTGGGCGAGGAGACCGCCGGCGAGTGGCGCGGGTATCGCTGGCTGGCCAAGCACCCGAACATCTACGCGATGGCGCTGAACATCGGGCCTTACGAGGTGCTGGAGCGCACACATCGCGGCCCGTCGGGGCAGGACATCCCGCTGGTGTTCTATCACCTGCCGGGCGACGGAGAGAATGCCGGGCGCCTGCTGGACGAGCTGGCGCTTTACATCGACTGGTTCGAGCGCCGCATCGGCCCCTATCCCTTCGCGGACGAGAAAGCGGGCGTCGTCCACACGCCGCACCTGGGCATGGAGCACCAGACCATCAACGCCTACGGCAATGGCTACAAGCGCGGAGTCATGCCTTACGACTGGCTGCTGTTCCACGAATTCGCGCATGAATGGTTCGCCAACCAGCTGACCCATCGCAGCAATGCGGACATGTGGCTTCACGAGGGCACGGGCAGCTACATGGAGGCGCTGTACCTGCGCGATATTGCGGGCGAGCATGCCTATCACGCCAAGATGGCGGGCGCGCGCAATATCATCCGCAACCAGGTGCCCGTCGCGCCGCGCGATCATGTGCGATCAGACGCATATCTGGACGATGCCGGCTGGGGCAGCGACATCTATGCCAAGGGCAGCTGGGTGCTGCACACGCTGCGCGAGCTGATCGGGGACGATGCCTTCTTCCGCAGCATGACGCTGCTGGTTTACGACACCTTCGATCCGCAGCCGGGCCGGTTCATGCCGGTCCTGCGCGACACGGACGACCTGTTGCAGATTGCGGAAGAAGAATCGGGCCTGGAGCTCGGCTGGTTCTTCGAGGTCTACCTGCGCCAGGCCGCCCTGCCGGACCTCGTCGCGACGCGCGATGGCGGCACGCTGGCGCTGGAATGGCGCGATGTGGGCAATGTCGAATTCGCCATGCCGGTGGAAGTGATGGTGGACGGCCAGCTGATGCGCGCCGAGTTCACGGGCAACCGCGCGGTGCTCGAAATCGGGGAGGACGCGCAGATCGTCACGCTGGACCCGCAATCGAAGATCCTGCGCCGCGATCCGAATATCGAAGCCTACCAGGCGCAGCAGGCCAGGGCGCGTGCCGGGACATAGGGCCGGGACATAGGGCCGGAACATAAGCGCGCCATCGCGGCTTTATCCCGCAATGGCCGCGCCTTTTTCCTGGATCCGCCCCGAACCCTGGGGCGTGCATGTCGTGCCCGCCGATTGCTGGATCGATCCCAGCCGGGCGGTGGACCGCGCGCTCGTCACCCATGGCCATGCCGACCATGCGCGCGGCGGCCATGGCGAGACGGTGGCCACGCCCGAGACGCTCGCCATCATGGAGCTTCGCTATCGCACTGGGGCGCAGGACGATGCAGGCGAAATCCCGCACCGCGCCGTGCCCGTGGCCTATGGCGAGACGATCCGCCTGAAGGGCGGCGTCGATGCGACGTACATCCCCGCGGGGCATGTGCTGGGCAGCGCGCAGATCCTGCTGGAACATGCGGGCGAGCGCGTGGTCATCACCGGCGATTACAAGCGCCGCGCCGATCCCACCTGCCCGCCCTTCGAAGTGACGCCCTGCGACATCTTCATTACCGAGGCGACATTCGGCCTGCCGGTCTTCACCCATCCGCCGATCGAGGAGGAGATGGCCAAGCTGACAAGCGCGCTGGCGGCCCATCCCGATCGCTGCGTGCTGGTGGGCGCCTATGCGTTGGGCAAGGCGCAGCGGGTGATCGCGGAATTGCGGGCGGCAGGACACCATGACGTCATCTACCTCCACGGCGCGATGGAGAAGATGTGCAATCTTTACAAAGACTTCGGGGTCGACCTCGGCAGGCTTGCGCCGGTGGCCGACACGCCGAAGGATGATCTTCGCGGCCATATCGTGGTGAGCCCGCCCGGCGCCCTGAACGACCGCTGGAGCCGGCGCCTGCCCGAACCCATCACCGCCATGGCCAGCGGCTGGATGCGCGTGCGCCAGCGCGCCCGCCAGCGCAATGTGGAGCTCCCGCTGGTCATCTCCGACCATGCCGATTGGGAGGAACTGACCCGCACCATTCAGGAAGTCGACCCGCAGGAAACCTGGGTCACCCACGGCCGCGAGGAGGCGCTTCTGCGCTGGTGCCAGCTCCACCAGCGCCGCGCGCGCGCACTGGCGATGGTTGGCTACGAGGACGAGGATGATTAGGCGGAAAGGATCTGATGGATCCCAAGAAAGGAACGACACCCAATGCTGGCCCACCACCTGATCAGGCAAGGCATCATCGCGCCGGTCGCAATGGTAATTCCGATGCTGCTCAGCCCTTTCGTGCCCGGGTTCGACAGTTTTGCGAGCCATCTGAGCGAGTACCAGCTGGGCCCAGAGTGGATCAGTGCGATCGTACGCATATCGGCTGCGCTCGCCGGCACTTCGATCATCGCCTTTTCCATCGGCCTATTGCTCGCAAAGGGCGGGATCAGCTGGTCCTGGAGCGCGCTTGCCGGCTTCGCCTTTGGCCTTGCCATGCTGTTCAACGGCATTTTCGTCGCGGGTGATCCACGGCACGGACTGTACGGCCTGGCCATTTTCGCGGTGCTGCTGCCGGCATTTTTTGCAACCGAATTTTCCGATTGGCTAACGCCGGTCGGCAAGCAAATCTCGCTGTTCGTGGCTTTCGCAGGCCTTTTTTACATGTGGTTCCTGCTCGTCGGGCTCGATCCGGCCGAATATCGGGGGCTTACCCAGCGCGCCTATATCCTGCTCAGCTTCGGCTGGTTCTTGGTCCCTTTCATGGCGGCCGGGCGGCAGCGCACCGCATCTCCGGTCTCATCCTAGGCGATAGCGACGTTGGAAGAGTTCGCCGCCCTGATCGACGCGCTGGTTTACACCCGCTCCCGCAATGAGAAGTTGCGTCTGATTGCCGAGTACCTGCGCGCGACGCCCGACCCGGATCGCGGCTGGGCGCTGGCGGCGCTTTCCGATGGGCTCGACTTCCCGGCGGTGAAATCCTCCACCATCCGGAACTTGCTGAAGGACCGGGTGGACCCCGTGCTCTGGACGCTCAGCCGCGATTTCGTGGGGGATACGGCGGAGACGGCGAGCCTGCTCTGGCCCCAACCGGATGACCCGCCTTCCCCGCCCTCGGTGTCCGAAACGGTGGAACTGCTCAGCGCGATGAACCGCAAGAGCGTGGTGACCGAACTGCCGCGGCTGCTGGACCGGCTCGATTCCTCCGGCCGTTACGCGCTGCTGAAGCTGGCGACGGGCGGCATGCGGATCGGCGTGTCCAGCCGGCTGGCCAAGACCGCTTTCGCGCAGGCTTTCGATGTGCCTGTCGAGGAGGTGGAGGAATACTGGCACGGCCTCGCCCCACCCTATCCGGAGCTGTTCGACTGGGGCGCGCATGGCAAAGACCCGCCCGATATCGCCAACCTGCCCACCTTCCGCCCCTTCATGCTGGCCCATCCGCTGGAGGAAACGGTGGTGGACCTGGCCGATTACGCTGCGGAGTGGAAATGGGACGGAATCCGCGTACAGCTGGTGCGAGCCGGCGGCGAAACGCGCGTCTATTCGCGCAGCGGTGACGATATCTCCGCCACCTTCCCGGAACTGCTGGACGTGCTGCCCTTCGATGCCGTGCTGGACGGCGAGCTGCTGGTGCGGGGCAGCACGCAGGGCGGTGAGGAGGGCGGCGCGGCCAGCTTCAACGCGCTGCAGCAGCGCCTCGGCCGCAAGACCGTCAGCAAGAAGATGCTGGCGGAAAGCCCCGCCTTCGTGCGGCTGTACGATGCGCTGCTGGTGAAGGGCGAGGACTTGCGCGAAATGGCCTGGACCCAGCGTCGCGCGCGGCTGGAGGCGCTGATGAGCGAGCTGCCCGGCAGCCATTTCGACATCAGCAGCATCGTGGAGGCGCGCGATTTCGAGCACCTGGCCCAAATCCGCGAGGGCACGCGCGACGATGCGATCGAGGGCCTGATGCTGAAGCGCCGCGACAGCCCCTATATCGCCGGGCGCCGCGTGGGGTTCTGGTACAAATGGAAGCGCGACCCGCTGCTGGTCGACTGCGTGCTGATGTATGCCCAGCGCGGCAGCGGCAAACGCTCCAGCTTCTTTTCCGATTACACCTTCGGGTGCTGGGACGGCGATCCCGACGCGGGCGCGGACCTGCTGCCCGTCGGCAAGGCCTATTCCGGTTTCACGGACGAGGAGTTGAAGAAGCTGGATCGCCACGTCCGCCAGAACACCGTCAACCGCTTCGGCCCGGTGCGCGAGACCAACCGCAGCATGGTGTTCGAAGTCGCCTTCGACAGCGTGCATGAAAGCAAGCGCCACAAGAGCGGCCTCGCCATGCGCTTCCCGCGCATCCACCGCATCCGCTGGGACAAGCCGCCGCACGAAGCGGACCGGATCGAGGCGCTGCGCAAGCTGGTGCGGGATTAAGGGCACAAGACCCCTTTCCACCATGAATTGCGTTTGTTAGCCCTCCGGCATTCCTTCGGAGGTCGCAATGCACAAGTCTGTTTTCCTCATGGCCACCATGCTGGCCACCACCGCCCCTGTCGCCGCGCAGGAGGTGCCGATCATCCTGCCGGGCGCGCCGGGTGAAGCCCCGCGTGTCGTTTCCAGCGAGGAAGCCATCGCGCTGGCGGACACGCGCTATTCCCCCGCCGATGTGGCCTTCATGCAGGGCATGATCGTGCACCACCAGCAGGCGCTGGACATGGCGCAGCTGGCGAAGGGGCGCACCAGTAACGATGCCGTGCTGAAGATCGCCGACAGGATCGAGGCGACGCAGGCCGACGAGATGAAATTCATGCGCGGCTGGCTCGAAGCGCGCAATATCGAGGTGATGCCCATGGGCATGGGCCATGCGCACCATGACCACATGATGAAAGGCATGGCCACGCCCGAGCAGATGGCGCAGCTCGCAGCCTCCAGCGGGACGGAATTCGACCGGCTTTTCCTGCAGCTGATGACCGCGCACCACCTGGGCGCGGTCGACATGGTAGAGGAGCTGCACAAGCAGCCCGGCAGTGCTTACGACCCGGTGATGTACGAATTCACCAATGAGGTGCTGGGCGACCAGAAGTCCGAGATCGACCGGATGAACGCCATCGCGGCCACCCTGTCGCAGGATCCGCGCGCGACGCTGGGCGCAGGCTTCCGCGATGCGGACGAGGCGATCCTGCACATGCGCAAGGTGGCAGTGATGCCAAAGCCCGCCGGCTTCTTCGATCCGGCGAACCCCGCGCAGCTTCGCCCCCTGGTCGAGAAGGACGAGGAGGAAGCCGAAACCGAAACATCGATGTCCGAAGCGGAAGAAGATGCGGAGGCCGACAAGCCGCAATTCGGCAAGCGCGGATCGCTGCTCAGCTTCAGCTTCACCGATATGGCGTTTGCCGGCGATGTGATGGTTGTCGGCAGCTATCACGGCTTCAACGCCTATCGCCTCGGCGCGGACGGCGTGCCGCAGCTGGTCAGCTCCGTCGTCTGCCCCGGCGGGCAGGGCGATGTCTCGATCGCGGGCGACCTCCTGGTGATGAGCGTGGAATCCAGCCAGGGCCGCAAGGACTGCGGGCTGCAGGGCGTGACCGACAAGGTAAGCGAGGAGCGTTTCCGCGGTCTGCGCATCTTCGATATCTCCGACCTCACCCGCCCCCGCCAGGTGGGCCAGGTGCAGACCTGCCGGGGTAGCCACACCCATTCCATCGTGCGCGCAGATGCCGAGCGGCTGGTGGTCTACAACTCCGGCTCCTCCTACGTACGTGACGAAGAGGAGCTGGCAGGATGCATCGAGACGGCCGGTGACGGGACGGCGCTGTTCAGTATCGACGTCATCGAGATACCCGTATCCGACCCCGCTTCCGCACGGGTGGTGGAAAAGCCGCGCGTGTTTGCAACCGATGGCGAGATTGCCGGCCTCTGGCGCGGCGGCGACCATGGCCGCGATACGCAGCGCACCAGCGTCACCAACCACTGCCACGATATCACCGTATTCCCGGCAAAGAATATCGCGGCGGGCGCCTGTTCCGGCAACGGCATCGTGCTCGATATCTCCGACCCGCTGCGCCCGAAGCGCATCGACGATGTGACGGACAAGGGCTTCGCCTACTGGCACTCCGCCACTTTCAACAATGATGGCACGAAGGTGCTGTTCACGGATGAATGGGGCGGCGGCGGGCGGCCGCGCTGCCAGGCCGGCGACCCCCAGAACTGGGGCGCGGATGCCTTCTACGCCTTCGTGGACGGGAAGCTGGAATATCGCGGGATGTACAAATTGCCCGCACCGCAGAGCGACAAGGAAAACTGCGTCGCGCATAATGGCTCGATCGTCCCGGTGCCGGGGCGCGATATCTTCGTGCAGGCCTGGTACCAGGGTGGGATCAGCGTGATCGACTTCACCGACGCGACCAACCCGGTGGAGATCGCCTATTTCGACCGCGGCCCGGTGGACAAGGACCAGCTGGTTACCGGCGGTTATTGGTCCGCATATTGGTACAAGGGCCGGATCTACGCGACCGAGATCAGCCGCGGGCTGGACGTGTTCGCGCTGGAGCCGAGCGAGTTCCTGACTGCCGAAGAGATCGCCGCGGCCGAGAATGCCGAATATGCCGGGGACGTCTTCAATCCGCAGACGCAGACGCAGGTCACCTGGCCTGAGGAATATATCGAAGCCGCCGAGCGCAGCCGCGCGGGCGGATAAGGGCGCTCGGGAACCGCGAAGTAGCGCCGCGCAACTCGGTCTTCATTTGCGGCCCCGCCTCCGCGGGGTGGCCCGTGGGGTCCGACTTAAGCGGACCGGGGAAGCCTAACGGCGCAGCTCCGCCATGTGGCGCTGCGCGAGGCGCATGTAGCGTTCGGTCTGGAAGCGGACCTTTTCGATCTCCGTTTCGCTGCGCTGCTTGAAGGGCTTGGCCGGGCGGCCGATCCATATCTCGCCTGCCGGGATATGCTTGCCGGGGCTGAGCAGCGCGCCCGCCCCCAGCATGCCGCCCGCGCCGATGCGGCAATCGTCCATCGCAACGGCACCCATGCCCACGAAGCCCTTGTCCTCCACCGTGCAGCCGTGGACCACGGCCATGTGACCGATCACGCAATCCTCGCCGATGATGGTGGGGCAGCCATCCGTGTCGGGCCGCGGCCCCTCGACATGGAAGACGCTGCCATCCTGGACGTTGGAGCGCGCGCCCACCTCGATCCGGTGGATGTCCCCGCGCAGCACGCAATTGTACCAGACGCTGGATTGCGGGCCGAGCGTCACGTCCCCGATGATCCGCGCCCCGGGCGCAACGAACGCGCTTTCGTCGATCTGCGGATGCTTGCCCTCGAACGGGATGATGGTCGCACCCGGAAAGCGCTCGGCCCATTCGGATTGCGGGATGTGGTTCACAGGAAATTCTCCCAGATCAGGTGCGGCAGGATGGAGGCGTAATCGTCCGTCCATGCCGCGCGGTCCGGCACGGGCAATTCTTCCCACTCGCCCTTGTCCGCAAGGTGGGCCAGCACTGCCGGATCCGCCGTCATCACCACCCATGTGGAGGAATAGAGGCCCGCTTCCCAGTCCGGCACATCGTCGCGCACCAGGGCGACCATGCCCTGCTCCTTCGCCAGCGCCGAGAGCACCGGCTTCAGCTGCAGGAAGCGGTTGGTGATATTGACCACCAATATGCCCCGCTCGCCCAGCGCGCGGCGGTAATGGCCCATCGCCTCATTCGTCAGCAGGTGCAGCGGGATGGAATCGCTGGAAAATGCGTCGAGCACCAGCAGGTCGTAACTGTCGGCGGGCGTTTCGGCCATTTCCAGCCGCGCATCGCCGACGCGGACATCGGCATCGGGCGTGCATTTCTCGACATAGGTGAAGGTCCCGTCGCGCGAATAGCGCACCACGGCCGGATCGATCTCGAACAGCGTCCACCGCTGGCCCGGCTGGCGGAAGCAGGCGAGCGTCCCCACGCCGAGGCCCAGCACGCCGATGTGCGCATCCCTACCAAACAGCTCCGGCACGCTGGCCAAAGCCATCCCGGCCCCCGATGTCGGGCCGTAATAAGTCGACGGCGCAAGCGATCGCTGGCCATCCTCTCCTGCCAGCTGGATACCGTGGGTCGTGGTCCCGTGCATCAGCTGGCGCGTGCCATCGTCCTGCCGGATCACGGAATAGACCCCGAAGTAGCTGCGGCTGCGATCGCCCGATGCGCTGACCTGGAACTGCATGATGCCGCCCAGCGCGGCGAGCACGGTGGCGGTCCCGGCCACGAAGGACCAACGCCGGATGGCCACGAACAGCGCGAAGGCGAACAGGCCCAGCAGCGCGATGGCGATTGCCCAGCCCGGACGGCCCATCTCCTCCCCGATCTTCAGGAAGGCGAGCCCCGCAAACAGCGCGGCGATCAGCGCGAGGAGCAGCGTCCAGCGCACGAAGAAGGCCGGAAGCACGAACCGGTCCGCAAAGCCGCGATAAGCGCCGAGCGGCAGCAGGGCGGCGGCCGCCACCATCAGGATGGGGTGTTCCCACGTCCAGTCGAAGGTGACCGGCGCAATCAGCGCCGTGAACAGGCCGCCCAGCGCGCCGCCCAGCGACATGACGAGATAGAAGCGCGTCAGCTGTGCAGGCTCCGGACGGCTCTCGTACAGGCGCGCATGCAGCGCCGTGGCCACCACGAACAGCAGCACCACGCTGGCGATCGCCGCGCTCAGGCCCGGGCGGCCCGAGCCGTAGATTGCCATCGCGGCCCCGGCCAGCAGAACAACCGGCGCGGCCAGCACGAATAGCCGGGCAAGCCCGCGCCCTTCGGCAAAGGCGATGCTGAAGCTGAGGAGGTAAAGGCCCAGCGGAATCACCCACAGCAGCGGCATCGCCATGATATCGGTGGTGAGATAGGTGGTGGTGGACAGCATCAGCCCGCTGGGCACGGCAGACAGCGCCAGCCACAGCATGATGCGCCGCCAGCCGGTCCGCTCCTGCGGTGCTGCCTCTTCGGTGGCCCGAACCGCCGGAGCGGCCGCTGCCACTCCGCGCCGCGCCCAGACGAGCGCCGCGACAAGGCCCAGCAGGACAAGGTAGCCAAACGCCCAAAGCCGCCCCTGCTGCGCCAGCGGCAGCAGTGGCTCGGCCAGCAAGGGATAGGCGATCAGCCCGCCGAAGCTGCCAAGGTTGGACGCGGCGTAAAGCGGATAGGGATTGCCCGCCTGCGGATGCGCGGCAAACCAGCGCTGCACCAGCGGCGCCTGCGCACTGACGGCGAAAAACACCGGCCCTACGCTCAGCAGGAAGAGCCATGGCACCCACAGCGCCTCCCACCCCGGCGCGGCGGGCGCGATTTCGGCCAGGTGCAGCGGCAGGGTCAGCGCAGCGAGCGCGAGCACGGCGAGGTGGACATAGCCCTGCTTCGCCAGGGACAACCGCCCGATGAAATGCGCATAGGCATACCCGCCCAGCAGCAGCGCCTGGTAAACCAGCATGGCGCTGTTCCAGACATTCGGCGCGCCGCCCAGTTTCGGCAGGGCCATGCGCGCGACCATGGGCTGCACCAGGAACAGCAGGAAACTGCCCGTCAGGATGGCCAGCACGAACAGCCAGCGGCGCGGCTGAGATCCGGCGCTATTTGGCGCTTCGCCAGCCGTCACGGCGTCAGTCATAGCCCCGTCCACTTGTCGCATTGCTGTCTAGCGCCTCCCAATCCGCGCGCTTCATCGTCCAGATGATATTGTCGCGCCAGGGCGGATCGTAGCGCATGTCCTGATAATCGAGATCCTCGCGGCGCTGCATGCCGAGCCGCTCCATCAGCCGCCAGCTGGCCGCATTGTCGATCACGGTGATGGCGTGGATCTGCTCCGCACCGAAGCGGGTGAAGCCCGCATCCATCGCTGCCTCCGCCGCCTCGCGTGCATAGCCCTTGCCCCAGGCATCGCTGCGGAAGCGCCAGCCGATCTCCATCTCGCCGGTAATGCTGCTGCCCGGCGCATCGGCGCGTTTCAGGCCGCAGAAGCCCAGCACCTCTCCCGCCAGATGTCCGCCATCCGCCAGTCGCTCGACCAGCCAGAAGCAATGGCCGTGACCAGCCTCGCAGGCTTCCACCCGTGCGCGCTGCATCGCCATGCCATCGCCGTCCAGCACCCCGCCCAGCCATTGCATCACAGCTTCGGTATTGGTGTGGCGGAAGAAGGCCTTCCAGTCGGCATCGCCGCGCCAGTCGCGCAGCACCAGCCGATCGGTCGGCAGGCGAAATTCACGCATTGGCGAGCCAGCGCGCGGCCTGCGGGGCGTGATAGGTCAGGATGCCGGTGCAGCCCGCGCGGCGAAAAGCGATGAGCTTTTCCATTACCAGCGCCTCGCGCTCGCCCACGCCTGCGGCCACGCCGGCCTCTACCAGGGCGTATTCCCCGCTGACCTGGTAAGCGAAGATCGGCACGTCGAAGGCCTGTTTCGCGCGCCAGATGATGTCGAGATAGGCGAGGCCCGGCTTCACCATCACGCTGTCCGCACCTTCCGCGATGTCGAGCGCGATTTCCCGCAACGCCTCTTCGCCATTGGCCGGGTCCATCTGGTAGGTCTTCTTGTCGCCCTGCAGTACGCCGGAACTTCCGACCGCATCGCGGAACGGGCCATAGAAGGCGGAGGCATATTTGGCGGCATAGGCCATGATCTGGACATTGTGATGCCCGCCCATTTCCAGCGCCATGCGGATCGCGCGCACGCGGCCATCCATCATGTCCGACGGGGCGACGATATCCGCGCCGGCCTCCGCCTGCACGATCGCCTGGTCCACCAGAACGGCAACCGTATCGTCATTTGCGACATAGCCCGACGCGTCCAGAAGTCCGTCCTGCCCATGGCTTGTGTAGGGATCGAGCGCGACATCGGCGAGCACGCCAAGGTCGCTGCCGACAGCATCCTTCACCGCCCTGATGGCGCGGCACATGAGGTTGTCCGGATTTAGCGCTTCGGCCCCGTCATCGCTGCGGCGGTCTGCCTGCGTGTAGGGAAACAGCGCGATGCACGGGATGCCGAGCGACACCGCCTCGCGCGCCTGCTCCACGATGCCGTCCACGCTGCGGCGCGACACGCCGGGCAGGCTGGCGACGGGATCGGTGACGCCGCTGCCTTCCGTCACGAATATCGGCCAGATCAGGTCCGCCGCGGCCAGCCGCGTTTCGCGGAACATCGTGCGGCTCCAGCCATGCGCACGGGTGCGGCGCAAACGGGTGTTGGGGAATGCTCCGGTCATGGGGCCAGCTTGTGCCGCATGGCGGGGCGCAGGGCAACGCACATCGCGCTAGGTCAGAGGACCTGGCGGCGGCGCTCCAGCCGGTCGATCTCGCGCTCGGGGCGCTCCTCCAGGCCGGGATCGGGTGCCAATGAGACCAGCGCAGCGCCCGGAGTGACCGACTGCAGGCTGGACAGTCGCCCGCGGAAGGCCTGCAATTCAGCCCCTTCCAGCTGCGCGCGGGTCACGAACTTGATGCCCGCCGGGTTCACCGTGCGGCCATTGCGATACACCTCGTAATGCAGGTGCGGGCCGGTGCTTAGGCCGGTGGAGCCGACATAGCCGATTACCTGCCCGCGCCGCACGCGCTGGCCGCTGCGCACGGCGATGCGGCTCATGTGCGAATATCCGGTCTGCAGGCCGCCACCATGGGTCAGCTTCACGTAATTGCCATGCCCGCCATTGCGTCCGGCCATGGCCACGGTGCCATCGGTCACGGCGTAAATCGGCTGGCCGTGGCTCGCCTTGAAGTCCATGCCGCGGTGCATCCGCTTGTATCCCAGGATCGGATGGCGGCGCATGCCGTAATTGGAACTGACGCGGCCGGGCACGGGGCGCACCATGCCCTCACGCTGTTCGCCAACGCCGCTGGCTTCAAAGAAGCGCCCCTGCGGGCCCCAGCGCATCAGCTGCAGCTTGGGCTTCCCGTCGCGCACCAGACCGGCGTAGAGCAGGCGCCCCGCCTCCACCTCGCCGGTTGCGGCGCGCTTGTATTCCACGATCAGGTCGAATTCGTCCGCGGCGGAAATTGCGGTGTCGAGGTTCACCTCATTGCCCACGGCGCGCAAATATTGCTGCGCCGCGCTGGCCGGGGCGCCGGCTGCACGGGCGGAGCGGTAAAGGCTGCTGCCGACCTTGCCGCGAATGCGCAGCGGCGTCGTGTCCACCTTGATCGGTACGGGGTCCAGCACCAGCCGGCCATCGGTGCGCGTCACGCGCAATTGCAGGTCGAAGCGCGCGCGGAAGCTGAGCGCGTCCAGCGGGCGCGGCATGTCCGGCGCGGCGCGGCGGCCCAGCGTAATATCCACCTGCGTGCCGGACTGGATCTGCGATAGCGGCATGGCGTCACCCACCATCTCCGCAACGCGGATCGCCTCCGCCTCGCCCACCCCTGCACGGGTCAGCATGCGGGCAAAGCCATCGCCCTGCGCCAGCGTGGCCAGCACGTCCATGCGCGGACGCTCCGGCGCAGAGGCCAGCTGCGAGACGAAGCGGCTTTCGCCCATGCGGCGGCCGCTGTCCGCGCCCAGCGCCAACGGGGCGATGGACTGGCTGCGAAACTCGTCACGCGCAGCCTCGTCGATATCGACGGGCGGCGCAGCTTCCAGGCGGGAGAAATCGGGCCAGAAGGCAAAGGCCAGCACGGTCAGGCCAAGCAATGTCGCACTGCCGCGCAGCCACCGTACGCTGCCGATATTGCTGGCAAGGTCGGGCGCGAGGTCGAGGGCGGAGAGGCGGGCCGATGCTGCCTGCCGCCAGTTCTCGTAACGCTGGCCCAGAGTGCCGCCTTCGCGCGCGATCTTCGCACGCAGCGGCGCGCCGATGATGGCGTCATGCGACAGCGACGCGGGCTGCGCGCGGTTGCCTTCCGGCAGTGCTTCGCTGTCGGCCTGTGTGAACACGCCTGTTCCTCGCTTGCTGTGCCGGGCCGATGGCCCTCTTGAAGGGGAGGTTGCGACCCCCACGATCCGGCGGCTTTCTTGGCAGTATTGCTTGCGCGCTTAAAGTTAATGCCGGGTAAAATTCCGGTGAGCGGACTCCCCGGTGCGCCGAACTGTGCGCCATTCGCGGCCACGCCTTGCGCAGGCGGGCGGCAAGGGCCAGATTCCGGGGCATCGTGTCGCACAAAGGCCCCCAGTCCCATGTCCGCGCCGTCCTCGGCCCGACGAACACCGGCAAGACCCATCTCGCCATAGAGCGCATGTGCGCCCATTCCAGCGGCGCGATCGGCTTCCCGCTGCGGCTGCTGGCGCGCGAGGTCTATGACCGGGTCCGCGCCATCAAGGGCGACGCCGTGACGGCATTGATCACGGGGGAGGAACGGATCGAACCTCCGGGTGCGCGCTACATGCTGTGCACGGCGGAGGCGATGCCAAGGAATGGCGGAGGCCACGCATTCGTGGCGCTGGACGAGGCGCAGATCGGCGCCGACCGTGAGCGCGGACATATCTTCACCGACCGGCTGCTGCATGCCCGCGGGCGGGAGGAGACGATGATCCTCGGTTCCGCCCCGCTGGAGCCGGTGCTGCGCAAGCTGGTGCCCGAAGCCGTGGTGGAAGAACGGCCGCGTTTCTCCACGCTCACCCATGCGGGCGCGGCCAAGTTGTCCCGCCTGCCCCGCCGCAGCGCCATCGTCGCCTTCAGCGTGGAGCAGGTTTATGCGCTGGCGGAAATGCTGCGCCGGTTCCGGGGCGGGGCGGCGGTGGTCATGGGCGCGCTGAGCCCGGAAACCCGCAACCGGCAGGTGGAATTGTTCCAGTCGGGCGAGGTCGATTACATCGTCGCCACCGATGCCATCGGCATGGGACTGAACCTCGACGTGCGCCATGTCGCCTTCGCCGCATTGTCGAAATTCGACGGCGTACGCCAGCGGCGGCTGCACCCGGCGGAGATGGCGCAGATCGCCGGGCGCGCAGGGCGGCACCAGACCGATGGCAGCTTCGGCACGCTATCCGGCGGCGGCGGGCGGCGCGGCGGGACCCCGCTGGAATTCACCGACGAAGAAGTCTTCGCGATCGAGGAACACCGCTTCGCCCCGCTCACCCAGCTGTACTGGCGCAATGCGGAGCCGCGCTTCTCCTCGCTCGCCGTGCTGATCGGCGACCTGGAACAGCGCCCGTCCCAGCCGGAGCTGACCGCTGCGCCGCAAAGCATCGACCTCGCCGTGCTGAAGCGCCTGTCCGACAATCCCGATATCGCCAATGGCGTCACGACACCCGCCCGCGTCCGCCGGTTCTGGGAGGCCTGCCAGCTGCCCGATTTCCGCCAGCTGGGCGCGGATGCCCATGCCCGCTTCGTGGCGCGGCTGTGGCAGGATTTGAAGCACGATTACCTGGGCGCGGATTATGTCGCGGCGCGCATCGCAGACCTCGACAAGCCCGATGGCGATATCGACACGCTGCAAGGCCGTATCGCCGCGATCCGCAGCTGGGCCTATATCTGCCAGCGGCCGGACTGGGTGCTGGCGCGCGACGAGATGGCCGGCCGCGCCCGCGCCGTGGAAGCCCGCTTGTCCGACGCATTGCACCAGCGGCTGACGGAACGTTTCGTAAATCGGCGCACAGCTGTATTGATGCGCGGCATGAAGGATACGAACTTGCTGCGCGTCACGCTGGATGAAACCGACCGGGTCATGGTGGAAGACCATGTCATCGGCCGCCTCGATGGCTTTCGCTTCATCGTCGATGACAGCGCCGATAGCGAGGAGCGCCGCCTGATGCTGGCCGCGGCCGAAAAGCACATGCCTGCCTTGCTGGCGGACCGCGCGAAGCGATTGGTGGCGGACGAGCTGGGCGAGCTCACCATTGCGAAGGGCCGCGTGTGGCGCGGCGAGCAGGCCGTGGCCTCCATCGAGCGCACGCGCCAGCCCAGCAGCCCGCGCCTGGTGCTGGAGAAGGACCTCTCGGCCCTCAACCCGGCTGACCGCACCGCGCTGGAACGCGCGCTGGAGATCTGGTTCGAGAACCGCCTCGCCCCGCTCGCCCCGTTGCGCGCGCTGGAAGAGGCTGCGCAGGACGAGGCATTAGGATCGGAGGCGCGCGCGCTCGTGCTGACGCTGATCGAACGCGCCGGCGTGGTGCACCGGGAAGCCGCTGGCCTTGCGGTGATTCCGAAGGAGAAACGCCCTGCCCTGCGGCGTCTCGGCGTCATCATCGGCTCGCTCGATGTCTATCTGCCCGCCCTGCTGAAACCCGCGCCGCGCGCGCTGCTGCGAGAGCTTGGCGTGGACCGCAGGCCGCTCAATCCGGAAATGCAGGCCGTGATCGAAGGCGGGAAGCAGCCGCCTGCAGGCTATCGCCGCGCGGGCAAGCAGGCGATCCGCGTGGACATGGCGGAAAAGCTGTTCCGCGCCGCGCATGAGGCGCGGGTGAAGCAGGACAAGAAGTTTTTCCGGCTGGAGGACGCGCTGCCCGTCTCCATGGGCCTGCTGATGGAAAATTACGACCGGCTGATGCGCGATGCGGGCTTCGCCGTGCGCCGCGCAAAGCCGCTGGAGGAAGGTGTGCACGGCGCGCCTGCCCCGGCGAGCTGGAGCTGGCGTCCGCCGCGCAAGGACCGCCATCCCTCCGCCGCGCCCGCGCATCGCGGCAAGCCGCGCGCCAGTGGTAAACCCGGTGGCAAGCCCGGCGGCAAGCCTGGTGGCAAAGCTGGCGGCAAGCGACCTGCCAAACCGCAGAAACCCGTAGAGCCGCGGCCTGAAAACGCGTTCGCCGCGCTGAAGGGCCTGGTGCGCTGATCGGGGCTGCGGCCTGATGCGCGAGGGCGGCCTGCGGCTGGACAAGCTGCTGTGCTACCTGCGTTTCGCGCGCTCCCGCGCCGCCGCCCGCGACTGGATCGAGGCCGGCCATTTCCGCCGCAACGGCCAGCGGATCGAGCAGGCAGGCCAGTGCGTGTGGGTGGATGATATCCTCACCATGCCGCTGCGATCGGGCGTGCTGGTGGTGCGCATCCTGGCCATCCCGCAGCGCCGCGGATCGCCGGCAGAGGCACGCGAACATTACCATGTGCTTGACCCGGCACGCCCTTTGGCCATAGCAGGCCGCGAAGACCGGCTGCCGGATGGCCGGAATGAACAAGGACACGCCGCGCCATGACCTATGTCGTCACCGATGCCTGCATCAAGTGCAAGTACACCGACTGCGTGGAGGTGTGCCCCGTCGACTGCTTCTATGAGGGCGAGAACATGCTCGTCATCAATCCTTCGGAATGCATCGATTGCGGCGTGTGCGAGCCGGAATGCCCGGCCGAAGCGATCCTTCCCGATACCGAGGACGGCCAGGAAAAATGGCTGGAGATCAACACCAAGTTCTCCGCCGAATGGCCCAACATCACGGAAAAGAAGGATCCGCCCGCCGATGCCGACGAGCACAAGGGCGAAGAGGGCAAGTACGAGAAGTTCTTCTCTCCCGAGCCCGGCGAAGGCGACTGAGCCGTCGCTTCCAGGTTCGTTTTTGCAAGACTGAAGGCTGCGTGGAGCGCCGGTTCGGCCGATAATATCGGCCTGGCCGCTGCCGGCATGGCCTATTACGCCTTCCTCGCCATGGTACCGCTGATGGCGGTGGCCGTGCTGTCCTACGGCCTGTTCGTCGATCCCGAGACGCTCGCCCGCCACGCGCAGGCCATTGCCGGCGCGCTGCCGCAATCCGCGGCGGAGCTGGTCACGAGCCAGCTTGAAGCGGTGGTGGAGACGCGGTCCGGCGCAAAGGGCATCGGGCTCGTCATTGCTCTTGGACTCGCCATCATCAGCGCGCGCGGCGCGGCGGGCGGCATGGTCACGGGCCTGAATATCGTGTTCGACGTGGAGGAGGGGCGCAGCTTCCTGCGCTCCAATCTCGTGGCGCTGGCCATCACACTCGGTGCCGTCATCGGCCTTGCTCTGGTCGCACTGTCCGTCACGCTGACGGCGGCCCTGCCCGGCATCCTCGCGCCGCTATTCGGCCATGCGCTGGTCTTCCTGGCCGGATTTGCCGGCGCAGCCGTGCTTTACCGCCGTGCGCCTGCCCGGCCCACGCTGGGCTGGGGCGCCACGGTACCCGGCGCGCTGTTGTTTGCGGCGGGATGGCTGGTCGCCACGCTGGCCTTCACCGCCTACGTTTCCAATTTCGGCAATTACAATGCGACTTATGGTTCGCTCGGCGCAGTGGTGATCCTGCTGACGTGGTTCTACGCCAGCGCCTATATCCTGCTGCTGGGCGCCGAGATGTCCGCCGTCTCGGCACGCGAACAGGGCTGAGAGAGGCCGCACTTGCGCCCAATGCAACAGGCGCTGGAAATTTTGTTACAAACCTGCTATATAATCCATCACCTCCGCCGTCTGGTTTCGGCGGCAGCCTGATTCGGAAAGGCAGGGCATTACCGGCATCTTCGGGCGTTCTTGGCTCCGCCACCGGCGGGAAGGCCACCCGATTGACGCAGGTTTCCCGGCCGCGTGAAAGGATTTTTCATGGCAAGCAGTGAATTCGCCTTCGATGTCGGCGATTATGTTGTCTACCCCAAGCACGGCGTTGGCCGTGTGATCGAACTGCAGAACGAAGAAATCGCCGGGATGCAGCTGGAGCTTTACGTGCTCCGCTTCGAAAAAGAGAAAATGACGCTGCGCGTGCCCACCAACAAGGTGGAATCGATCGGCATGCGCAAGCTTTCCAGCGACAAGACGCTGAAGGAAGCGATGGAGACGCTGAAGGGCAAGCCCAAGGTCAAGCGCACGATGTGGAGCCGCCGCGCCCAGGAATACGAAGCCAAGATCAACTCCGGCGAGCTGGTCAGCATCGCCGAGGTGACGCGCGACCTGTTCCGCCCGGAAGACCAGCCCGAGCAGAGCTATTCCGAGCGGCAGATCTTCGAAGCGGCCTCCAGCCGCCTCGCACGTGAACTCGCGGCCATGGAAAAGACGGATGAGCCCACCGCGCTCACCAAGATCCTGGACGTGCTGAAGGAGCACGCCCCGCAATATTACGAGAACACCGAAGACTCCTGATTTCGGCCAACAGCCGACAGGGTTCTGCGAAGGGCTGCCGATTGGCAGCCCTTTTGCGTTGCGCCGCTTGCGCACCGTGCTCCGGCGTATTACCTTGATAATACACATAGGGAATTGGACGCTTTTTCAGGGAGTGCGACGATGCGAGCAGGCAAGTTTTTCCGCAAGTTGGGGCCGGTACTGGGTCTCGCCATGGGCGTTGCTCTGGCCGGGTGCGACAGCAATATGGACATGAAGTTCAACGGCGAAGAGGGCGTCCCGCTGGCGGAACTCGACATGTCGGGCGCTGCCCCCACGACCCTCGCCATCGCCGGGCCGGACCTGGTCCGCATTACCGAAGGCGATACGCTGGCCATCACCGTCGAAGGCGATACCGAGGCGACCGATACGCTGCGCTTCGTGCTGAAGGACGGCACGCTTGGTATCGCCCGCGAAGATGGCTGGAAGGGCGGCGGCATTGCCACCGTCAATGTCACCATGCCCGCCCCGTCCGAAATTGCCATCGGCGCATCCGGATCGGTCGAAACGCCGACCATGGCGAAGGACGCCTCCATCGCCATCGGCGGATCGGGCTCCGTGAACATCGCCACGCTGGATGCCGACGAGCTCAGCATCGCAATCGGTGGTTCGGGCAAGGTCATGGCGTCCGGCAAGGCCACGAAGCTGAGCCTGTCTGTCGGCGGATCGGGCGACCTCGTCGCTCCGGACCTGCAGGTGCAGGAGGCTGACATCAACATCGGCGGATCGGGCAATGCGGAGTTCGCATCCGATGGCACGGTCAATGCCAGCATTGCCGGCGCCGGCGATATCGTCGTCCACGGCAGCGCGAAATGCGAACTCAGCAGCTTCGGCAGCGGCAAGCTGACCTGCCAGCCGCGCAGCAATGCTGCACCGGCAGCCCAGCCCGCCGAAGCGGCCGAGGCACCGGAAGGACCGGACGCACCGGACATGCCGGATGCACCCGAAGCGCCGGATGCCCCCACCGCCGGGTAATCCGCGCTTCACAAGTTCATCGAACTGAAAAGCCCGCGCTGCTACGGCCCTGCCATGGTCGCGCGGGCTTTCCTTTTGTCGCTTCGGGCATGTGCCCTATTGGGACTCGGCCTCTCGCTGCAGGCCTGCCTGGCAAAGGCGGCGTGGGATGTCGCCACCCTGCCGGTCAAGGCCGCAGGCGCCGTGGTGGACGGCGTCACCACCAGCCAGTCCGAAGCCGATGAAAAGCGCGGCCGCGAGATCCGCAAGCTGGAAGAGCGCCTCGGCAGGCTGGAGCGCGACTATTACAAGGCGGACGCGAAATGTCTGCGCGGCGACGCGGAAAAATGCCGCGAGCGCGATTCGATCGCCGCCGAAATGCGCGAGATCAGCCGCCAGCTTCCCGCATCGCCGGAGCCTTAGGCGCGCTGCCGACTATTCCTGCACGAGCTGCTGGAGGGGATCGGTAAACAGCATTACGCGCGGTTCCTCCCAGCAGCCGGCAACCAGGTCGCCGCGCCCGTCACCATCGACATCGCCGATAGCCAGCCCGACGGGGCGGAAGCAGGCCGCAATCGTGCCCAGCAGAGCGCCTTCGGGCGACAGGATATGGACCCGGTCGCTGTCCCACAATCCAATCGCAATCTCGTCGCGCCCGTCACCGTCCATATCCCCCACGGCGATTTCGGTCGGGATCTCGAAGGCCAGCGGCGATCCGGGAAGCGCGGTGAAGCCCTCGTCACCGGCCACCCACAGCGACACGGCATTTTCATGCGCAGCCACAACGTCGCGCCCGCCCTTGCTGTCGAGATTGGCATCGACAACCATCATCGCGCCGCGCGCTTGGCCGACCGCGACTAGCGCCGCGCCGCCATCGGCCAATCCGGGGATGAGCGAAACGGTGTGGGCCCGCGGGCTGGGGATGAGAATGCCGGTCTGCGCGCCATCGGGCCGGGCATCCACGCGGTAATAGGGGAATTGCCCCGCCGCCACCTGCTGTCCCGCCTCGAAACCTCCTGCCTTGCCAAGCAGCACGGCAATGCTGTCGAGGTCCGAGGAATCCGCAGCAATATCGAGATGGCCGTCCGAATTGAAATCGCCGACCGCCAGACCGTGCAGGTGCGGCCGCGCACCGCTGTCGAAGGGCGATCCAGGCATGGGCGCAAAGCCGCCCGAACCATCGCCGAGCAGCACGGTGACAAGCGAGGTTTCATGATTGGCAAATGCGGCATCCAGGGTGCCGTCGCCGTTGAAATCCGCAAGTTCGATATCGGATGGCTCGTTTCCGGCGGCAAAATCGCTCCGCACGAAAGTGCCGTCGGCGGATTGCAGCAGGATGGACAGGCTGTCGCTGTCTGCATTGGCGACGGCGATGTCCATGCGCCCGTCACCATCGAGGTCCGCCAGCGCGATCCCGCGGGGTCGATCCCCAACGTCGAGCGAAAGCGGACCGGCCTGACCGGCGGAATTGGCAGCGCAGGCGGCAAGCGCCAGCGGCATGGCAAGAAGGAAGTGAGCGAGGACCATATGCGCCTCTTTTCCGGTTCAGGCAGCGGCGCGGCGCAGCCTGTCATTGATCGCGGCCCCGACACCATGCGCCGGAACCGGGGCAATCGCAATGCGCGGTGCATCGGAGCGGGCGGCCTCGTGCAGGCAGGCATAGAGCCGGGCGGCAGCTTCCCACATGTCGCCGCCGGGAGAGAGCGAGACGTCCCCCGCCACTTTTCCGAAGCCGATATGGAATTCGCCTTCCCGTGCCGCCGCAGCTTCCAGCCGGACGGGTTTCCCGGGCGAATAATGCCGCGCGAGCTGGCCGGGGGCCTCCACCTTACCGCTCGCCGCTGGCGGGCTGGCGCCTTCCACCTCCACAGGGCCGGGGCGCAGCAGCTCCCACCGACCCGCGTCCCGCAGGGCGACGATGGTGGATTCCACGCCTGCGCGGCAGGGCCCGCCGTCGATGGCCATGTCGATACGGCCATCGAGCGTCGCCAGCACATGTTCGCGCGAGGTCGGGCTGACGGTGTTGCTGGCATTGGCCGAGGGGGCAGCCAGCGGCAGGCCGGTCGCCTGCAGCAGGGCCTGCATCGCCTCGTGCTGAGGGCAGCGGACGGCAAGCGTCGGCAGGCCGGCGCGCACCGCTGCCGTGACAGGACTGGGCTCGCGCGCAGGCAGCACCATCGTTAGCGGCCCCGGCCAGTGCGCATCGGCAAGGCTCGCCGCGCCATCCGGCCATTCCACCAGCTCTGCCGCATGGGCGGCATCCCGGACATGGACGATCAGCGGGTTGAAATCCGGGCGGCCCTTGGCGCGGTAGATGCCCGCGACGGCCTGCGCGTCATCGGCCCGCGCGGCGAGGCCATAGACCGTCTCCGTCGGCACGGCGACCAGGCCGCCGCGCGCGATGACATCGGCCGCGCGCGCGATCCCGGCAGCATTGGCCGCCACGATCTCTGTCCAGATATCGCCCATCGCTTCCCTTCCGAAGCCGCGAAGTGCCCTGCGCCTAGAGCGAGCCCGGCGCGATCGCGCCTTCCTCGAATGCGCGCGAGGGATCGCCGATCAGCTGGCGTCGGGGCGGCAGGCTGCGGCCCGTGTTGCGGACCGGCGCAGCGGCAGGCTCCGCATCGGGAGCGGTCACGCGCCATACGATGCCGGCGGTATCGTCCGTCACCAGCAACGCGCCGGTCCGGTCCCATTCGGTCCATGTCGGGCGGCCGCGCGTGGTGCCGTCCCCGGTCAGGAAACCGGTGAGCACCGGCAGCGGCTTGCCCTGCGGATTGCCGCGCGCATCGAAGGCGACATAGACCACGTCATATCCGGCAGGTGGCTTGCGATTCCATGATCCGTGGCGCGCGATGAAGGCGCCCTGGCCGAAACGTTCGCCCATGCGCGCACCGCCGCGGGTGAAGGACAGGCCCAGCGCCGCGACATGCGGCCCCATCGCATATTCCGGGGTGCGGGTGTATTCCGCCAGGAAGCGGTTGGGCAGCGGGTGGTCCACCCGCTCGTCGCGAATGTCGTTCCAGTAGAACCACGGCCAGCCGTAATGCACGCCTACGGGCACATTGGTCAGGTAATCGGGCACGAGGTCGCTGCCGAGCATGTCTCGCTCGTTCACCGTGGTCCAGAGCTCGCCCGACCAGGGGTTCCAGGCAAGGCCATTGGGATTGCGCAGGCCCGCCCCGAACAGGCGCGAGCGCCCGGTTTCGAGGTCCAGCTCATGGATCGCGGCGCGGCCTTCCTCGATAGCCATGCCGCCTTCGCCGATATTGCTGGCCGAACCGACCGCGACGTAAAGCTTGGTCGCATCCTCGCTCAGTACGATATTGCGCATCCAGTGATTGCCGGCCGGCGGCAGGTCCATCAGTTTGCGCGCCTCGCCCGCGATCTCGCCCGCGCCCAGCTCGTAAGGGAAGCTGACGACAGCATCGTGATTGGCGATGTACAGCGTGCCATCGGACCAGGCGATGCCGGACGGCGAGGAGAGGTCGTCGCGCAGGGCGATCTGCCGGTCCGCCGTGCCGTCACCATCGACATCGCGCAGCAGCATCAGCGTGTTGGCGGATTCGCCGCCCGCGCCGGCCTTGTCGAACAGCAGACCCGCGACGAAATTCGTCAGCCAGCCGCCAGCCACCTCGCCCGGAGGGGCTGCTGTCAGCGTAACCAGCACATCGCCATTGGGCAGGGCATGCATCACGCGCGGATGGTCGAGCCCCTCGGCAAAGCGGTTCACGACCAGCCCGTCCGCCGCTTCGGGGACTTCACCTTCCTGCCAGCCGACAGGCTCTGCAATGGCGACCGTGGGAAGCAGCTGGGCATCCGCTTCCGCCAGCGTGGGATCGGTGCCGGTCACAGCCTCCACACTGTATTGCGCGGTGTCGCCCCGCATCAGCCACCAGATCGCGATGGCGAGGACAAGGACGAAGACGAGGAGGCCGATGCCGATTTTCTTGAGGGTGCTCATGCCGGGCAGGATAAAGCAGGCTGGACCTTGCGGCAATCGCGCAAGGCCCTAGATGCCTTGGCGATGTTCGATTTCCAGCCCGATCCCGCCCAGCCCAAGGCCGATTTCTACCGCGAAGTGACTCAAGCCGCCGTCGCCTTGACCGAAGGCGAGCCCGACGGCGTGGCCAACATGGCCAATATCGCGGCGCTGCTGTGGCAAGCGATGCCGGACCTGAACTGGGCCGGATTCTACCGCATGGTGGATGGCGGGCTGTTGCTGGGGCCCTTCGTCGGCCGCCCCGCCTGCATCCGCATCCCACTGGGACAGGGCGTGTGCGGCACGGCGGCGCAAAGCGGCGAGAGCCAGTGCGTGGCGGACGTCCATGCCTTCCCCGGCCATATCGCCTGCGACGCGGCCAGCCGGTCCGAACTGGTGGTGCCGGTGAAGCGCGGCGGCGAAGTCATCGCCGTGCTCGATTTCGACAGCCCCAGCCCCGCCCGCTTCGATGAAGGTGACCAGGCCGGGATCGAAGCGCTCGCCGAGGCGATTGCCGCGCGCATCTGAGCGCGCCTGATCGCGCCTGACCGCCCCGAAACGGGACGCGCCCGGCGAAAGACTCCTGATTGCGGGAAACTGCATGGTAACCGCGGGGTTAACTCGCGCACCTCGCGTGCTGCCTGCCATCGACAAGGGGAATGATCATGCACCGCTCCGCACTCGCCGCCACCGGCCTCACGCTCGCGCTGATAGCCAGCCCGGCCGCCGCGCAGGATTACTATTACGAAGACGATGCCGCCTATGCGGAAGAGGTCTATTACGAGGACGAAGTCGAATACGCGCAGCCCGCCACCATGTGCCGGACGGCCGAGCGCGCGCCGGCACCGTGCGGCGCCTATCGCAACGTTCAGCACCACGCTGCGCAGCAGCCTGTCCAGCGCGGCTATTCCGAATACGAGCGGAGTGCATGGCTGGATGAGTGCACCCGCCGCGTGAAGGCCAATGGCAGCGGCACGCTGATCGGCGGTCTGGCAGGCGCAGCAGTCGGCGGTGTGATTGGCAACCGCGTGGCCGGCCGGGGCGATCGCCTTGGCGGTACGCTGATCGGTGCCGGCGTGGGCGGTCTTGCCGGGGCGGCGATCGGCAATGCCGTCGATGGCCGCGATGCGCGCAATGAATGCGAAGCCTATCTCGCCGATTACGAGGCGAACTGGCGCGCGCCGGCCGGTCATCACGGCAGCTATGGCCATCACGGCCAGGTCGTCGGATATACCTATGCCGTGCCGATGATGGTCGTTCGCGTGCCGGTAGAGCGCCCCCGCCGCGCCCAGCGCAATGTGGTGGTGGAAGAGCATGTGACTTACGAGACGGTCTATGAGACCGAAGTGGTCGAAGTGCCGGTCCAGCGCCCCGCGTCCAAGCGCACACCCGTGCGCACCGTGCCCGTCAAGCGCACACCCGCCAAGCGCACGCGCTACGTCAAGTAAACCAGGGGCGCGGCCGAAAGGCCGGATGCGCGGTCAGGGCGAATTGTCGGCGACTTCTATCGGGGAAAGCCTGATCGTGCCGGCATTCTGCACCGGCTGTGCATCGCCCACCGCAAGGCCGGTCGCGAGCTCGCGGCGCACGGACAGGACCCGCGCGCTGTCGGCAGAAATGCGCAGCGCGTAATCGCCATAGGGCACGCGGTCGAACAGGAAGAATCCGTCATATTCGGAGATGGTCGTGGCCGCGACTTCGCCGTCGCTGCGCACCAGTTCTAGCTTCACGCCCGGACGCGGGCGCTCTTCGGCATCCAGCAGCATGCCTTCCACTTCGCCCGTCGGTGTGACGGCAAGCTCGACCGTCGCTGCCACGCCCGGGCGCGGGGTTACGACCACGCCCTTGCCGCGCGGCACCAAGAAGGGATCCTCCAAGGTGGAGGAATCGATACCGACCAGGACCTGGCGATACGGATCGAGCCCCGCCACGAAAGCGTGGCCGTCCTCATCCGTCGGCGCGGAGGAGCCGAACTGCCCGGCCGTCACGCCCACATTCGGCAGCGCCTCCTCGCCCGGTTCGCGGCGGCCATTGCCGTTGCGATCGACGAAGACGGACACTGCCGCCTGCCCGCGCTGGGCCAGCTTCTCGTTCGACATGTGCCACCCGCCGCTCAGTGGGTCCGGGCCCACGCTGAAGCTGATGAACAGGTTAAGGCCATAGGAGCCGCGCGTATCGAGTGTGCCGCCAGCCTGCAGCGCGAATTTGTCGAACTGGTGGATGTATCCCGCGCCGAACTGCGTGACATTGGTCCGCGCGAAGTGCTGCACATCGACGCGCAGGTCCGACCGCACGCCGATGGCCCGGTCCGCACTGATACGCGCGCTTTCGAAGCCCTGGTCCGGCCCGCTGATGCGGAATTGCGCCTCGCCGCGCATGCGGAACCCCAGGAAGCGGGTGTTGGCCAGCACGCCCACACGCGTCTGGTCCGCCTCGCTCGATCCCGGCGGCACGCCCGACACGTCGCGGTGCAGCACGAAACCGGTTAGCGAGACCTGCGGAAGGATCAGCGATCCGCGCAGCAAGAATTCGTTAACCTTTTGCCCATCGCGCCTGACCGAGCGGGAGAAGCCGAAGGCCACCGGCATGTCCTGCTTGCCCAGCTTCAGCGAATGGTCGATTTCGAAGCGCTGCGCGCTCTTTTCATCGGGCCGGATCGTGCCGCTGGTGTAGCCGCCGTTGGTAAAGAAGGTCTCGGCCCGGAAATTCGTCCTCCCGAAACGCCCAATGGCCTCCGCGCGGAAGGCCTGGCCTGCGCCGAACTCCTGCGCACCGGTGACATTCACCAACACCGGCCCAAGCGACCGCTGCACAGAGCCTTCGACGTAATATCGTTGTTTTCCAAATAGATACATGGATTGCGCACTGACGCCCGCAGAGGTCCGCTGGTCGATGCCATATTGCGCGCCTGCCCCGAAGATCCAGCCGCCTTCCGGCCGCACGCTTGAGCTGGAGAAGCTGATGAGGTCACGGTTGCGCTCCACGGCGCCGGCCCAATACTCCAGCTTACCGGGCTCCAGCGCGGAATAACCCACCGGGATGGATCGCGTATCCTTCCGGATCTGCCCCTGCGGACCGTAAAGCACGATCTCCAGCTCGTTTCGGCCCAGCAGGAGGTCGACTTCGAATTCGTAACGTCCGTCGATGGGGGACGGCTGGAAGGCCAGCAGCTGGCCGTTGCGGTAAAGTTCGGCGTCCCAGCCCACCGGCAGCGCGCCGCGCACCACGGTCTTGCCGAAGGTGTTCGGGCGATTGAGCGGCTGGTTGCTGACGAACAGGCCGCGCCCGACGGCGGGACCGCCTGCCAGCTGGCCGCCCGGATAGTCCACATCGCCGACACCCACCTGCGTTGCATCGAGCGGGCCCAGCATGCCGCCTTCCGGCTGCACGCGGTAAGCGCGCATCCGCAGGCTGGCGGGCGTTCCCTGGTCGTCGGAGGCAAGACGCGCCTCGAAACTGGCGGATGCGAGCTCTCCGGTGGCGAAGATCTCGTACTGCCCGGTAGTGCGGGTGCTCGATCCGTCGGACTTGTGGCCGACCCGTGCAACGACATCGACGCTCGGCAGGCGGAAGGTCTGGTAGTCGTTGCGCGCTTGCGGAAGCTTGGACAGATCGGTCGGGGCGCGCCCGGAAAGTCGCGCCGCGCGACTTTCGCGCTCGATCCGCTGGATGAAAGGCAGGGGCGCGTCGCTTTCCACCTTCAGCACGGATTCGAAGAGATTGGGCGTCAGCGAGACACCAAGCCAGTCGGAAAGGCTCTTCGTATCGACACACCAGCCCTCGGGCGTGTCATACAGCTCGCCAGTCCGTAAATCACGCCTCTTGTTCACGATTTGTACCGTGTTGGAGTCGCGATCGAGGGTGAATGTGCGCTGCTCGCTGAAAAGCCACCCGGTTGCGCGGCGCGACTTCTTGTCGAGTCGCACCGGCAGGTCGAATGACTGAATGACGTCGGCCAGGTCCACGCAAGTGCCGCCCGGCGTCTGGTAGCCGCGTAGCTCGAAGGTCAGGCGGTATTTCTTCACCTGCGGCTCCAGCAAGATGAAATCGTCCTCATTTGCCTGCCAGGTGGATGGCGTCGCGGCGTCCTGCGCCGATGCGGGGCTTAGCGGTGCAGACGCAACAAGGGCCGCCGCCGTAATGGCAGCGGCCCTGGTCGCAAAGGCCCGCAGGATCCGCATGAGCGCTATCCGTATGTCCCGTCCGCTGCCTTACAGCACCGCGTCGAGAGCCATGATGAGCCCGCCGCCGCGCTCGGGCGGTTCGCGGAATTCGATCCGCACCGGGCCACGCAGGGTGTCCACCATCTCGGCGGGGATTCCGAAGACGGCCTGGCGCTTGGTAATTTCGGGATAGACGCCCAGTCCGCGGGCGGCGAACACAGGGTCGTCCACGCCCGGCTTGCTGACCACCAGGTCGCCATATAGCGAGGCACTTCCCTCACGCGCGATATCGATCGCGAAGGCAGGATTCCCGTCGATGGTCGTAAGCCGCGCATTGTCGAGCGAGCCGGTCACTTCCAGCTGCCCCTTGCGGATGATGATCGGCATGGTGATGCCGTAGATCGGGATCAGGTTGATGCTGATGCCCCCGCCAGCCGGCGCAGCCTCGGTGACTTCCTGCGCCTTCGGGATGGCATTGAAGGACATGTGCACGCGGTATTCGCCGTCGGGCAGGTCCGCGCTGGGCCGCGCGCTGACGCGGATGGCCTGCGGCTGGTTGGGCGGCAGGACGACGCGGCGCGGGGCATAGCGGACCATGTCGCGGCTGGAGATCTCAAGCGCATTCTCTGCGCCCTCCTCCACTTCCACCAGCGATCCGTCCGGCATCATCCGGCGCAGTTCCAGCGTCACACGGTACGTCGCGTCTTCCGATCCGATATTGGACAGGATGATCTCGCCGCCGTTGCGGCCATCGAGCACGAGGCGCGTGGGCGCGATCAGCAAGTCGCCCTGCGCGGCAGCGGACGGTGCAAGGGCGAAGGAGCTTATGAGCGTTGCAGCGGCCAGCGCGGCCTTCCTGAAGGGTACCGGGAATACGGTGCGAAACATGTGCGATCCTCTTCTTCGAAAACTCGCCCGCAGCCATTTCGTGCAGCGGGGGTGCCTGTCCGGGCTACGCCAACAGGGTTAATTCCGCGTAAAGCATGGAAGGGCGCGGCTTACGGGATGGCGCGGAGGCGCAAGCAAAGGGCCGCCCCCGGTTTCCCGGAGGCGGCCCCTCATGCTTTTCTGGCGTGCGCCGCTACGGGCGCATCGGCTCAGTTGTAAGCGACGTTCACCGTAACGGTGCCGCTGTAAGTGCCTTCGGCCTGGTTCGGGCCAACAGTCAGCGTGCCGCCGACCGTGAAGTCCTGCGTGCCGCCGGCGGGCAGCGTTGCAGCGTTGCCGGTCAGGCTGGTGGTGAAGTCCTTCACCGTCATCGTGCCGTCGGTGCCGGCCGGCGGAGCGGCGTGGCTGAGCGTTTCGGTTGCGTTCTGGAACGTCACCTGCACGCTGCGGCCGGCGAGGCCAGCGATCGTGAAGGTCGGCGTTGCCAGCGTGCCGCCACAGATCAGCGTGGCGGGGCAGGTGCTGCCACGGGTGCCGTCTGCATTGACAATCACGTCCACGTCAGCGGTCAGGCCGCCGTCGGCAACCGTGCCGAAGTTCAGGACGTTGTCGGTGGCGTCGACCGTCACGGACAGTGCGGACAGCACTTCAGCGCGCACGTCGGCGGAAGCCTGCGTGGCGGCCTGGGCCTGGCCAGCAACGGCCAGGGAGACGAGTGCAGCACCGGTTGCGGCAATCTTCGTGAATTTCATAACTTAGGTCCCTTTCAAACTTGAACTGCCCAACGCCAGAAGGCTGCAAGGGCACCCGGCAGGAAGCCAATCGGCCTCCAACGCGATGTCTGAAATAGCGACCCGGCGTTCAGGCTTGGTCAGCAAGCGTGGTTAACACCTAGGTCTTTTTCCTTAAGGTTTTAACCAGCAGGTGGGAACTTATCGTAATAATTTCAGATGCTTGCGCCTGTCAGACGCTGGCAGATCAGGTCCAGCTGGTCCAGGGTACGATACTTTATCGTTACCGCTCCACTGCGCGGATCGGCGTCCGTAGCGATCTTTACCGACAGGCCGAGAATCTCTTCCAGGTGATTCTCTACCGCTGCGATGTCCGCATCCTCTGCGCCCCCGCGTGGCTGGCGAGCGGTCTTGCGCCCCTCCCCGCCGGAAGCACCCTCGCGGCCCTTGCGCGCCAGCTTCTCGACATCGCGCACGGAAAGCTTCCTGCGCACGGCTTCATCGGCCAGCGCGGTCGCATCGTCATGGCCGATCAGGGCGCGTGCATGGCCCATGTCCAGCCGCCCGGCCTCGACATGATCGAGCACGGCGTCCGGCAGGGCGAGCAGGCGCTGGAGATTCGCCACGTGGCTGCGCGACTTGTCGACCAGCTTGGCAATCTCCGCCTGGGTCATACCTTCCTGCTCGGACAGGCGATGATAGGCGCGCGCCTCCTCGACCGGGTTCAGGTCTTCGCGCTGGACGTTCTCGATCAGGGCGAGCGCCATGACCTCCTGTTCGTCCAGCTCGCGCACGATGGCGGGTATCTCGTGCAGCCGCGCCTTCTGCGCCGCGCGCCAGCGACGCTCACCCGCGACGAGCTGGTAGCGGCCGCCGGCGAGCGGGCGGACGATCACGGGCTGGATGACGCCGCGCGATTCGATGGATGCAGCCAGTTCTGCCAGCGCACCGTCGTCAAAATGGCGGCGCGGCTGCTCCGGATGCGGCTCGATCGCGGCAATGGCCAGCATATTGGCAGAAGAAGGCGCGGCGTTTTGCGAAGATTGTCCTGAACTTCCAGCGCCTTGGGCCGAATTCGTGCCCTGCGCCGGAGCCCTGCCGGAGGACCGCACCAGCGGTTCCTCCCGGCGGGCCTCGCCCATCAATGCGCCCAGTCCCTTGCCCAGCTTTCGCTTCGGCGGAGTTGCTGCCTTCGCTGGCGTGCCGGTGGTCGTCTTCGCGCTCATGCTGCGATCCTTTCCTTGGGCAGGCGCCCGATCAATTCGCGGGCCAGCGCCATATAGGCCCGGCTACCGGGGCATTTGTGATCGTAAATCAGCGCCGGGAGGCCATGGCTGGGAGCCTCTGACAGGCGCACATTGCGCGGGATCACGGCCTCGAACACCAGATTGCCCAGGCATTCGCGAACGTCGTCCGCCACTTGGTCGGTCAGGCGATTGCGGCGATCAAACATCGTCAGGGCCACACCGACGATGCCCAGGTCCGGATTGAACCGATCCTGCACCTGTTCGACGGTCTGGAGCAGCTGGCTTAGCCCCTCCAGCGCAAAGAATTCGCACTGCAGCGGCACAAGCAGTGTATCGGCGGCAGCCAGCGCGTTCAGGGTCAGCAGGCCGAGCGATGGCGGGCAGTCGATGAAGCAGATCTCGTGCGTATCATCGCCCCGCAATGCCGCCTTCAGCCGCCCGGCACGGTCTTCGCGTGCAACCAGCTCGATCTCCGCGCCGCTGAGATCAACGGTCGCCGGGACGACATCGAGACCGGGAATACCGGAGGGAACCGCACATTCCTGCAGCGAAGCGCCTTCGACCAGCACGTCATAGCTGCTCATCTCACGGTGGGCCGCATCGATTCCCAGGCCTGTGGAGGCATTCCCCTGCGGATCGAGGTCGATCAGCATGGTCTTCCAGCCGGTTGCGGCCATGGCGGTGGCGATATTGATGGCAGTCGTCGTCTTGCCGACGCCACCCTTCTGGTTCGCTATCGCAACGGTGATCATAAACCTGCCGGCCTCCCCTTCCCTACCAAGATTCCCGCATCTGCATCGGTCAGCGATTGTTCCACGTGGAACATTGCGCGGCGATTCGCTGGCAGTGCTTCCATTTCTTGCGCTGCCGATCGCCCTTTCGGCAACAGCCAGGCGGTCGAGCGTGTGGAAAAGCGCGCGGATAACTCCAGCAGCTTGGGCAGCGGAGCGAAGGCGCGTGCGCAGATTACGTCCACCGGAAAGCTATCCACAAGTTCGAGCCGACTTCCGTGAACCGCGCACGATTTCAGGCCAAGCCGGGCCGCAACGTCTGCAAGCCACTCGAAACGCTTGCGGCGCGATTCGACCAAATGTGTGGTCCAGTCCGGCCTCGCAATGGCGAGGGCCATGCCGGGGAAGCCTGCACCCGTTCCCAGATCGAGCAGCGTCGATGTTTCACGTGGAACATGCTCGAGCAGCTGCAAGCTATCGGCGATATGGCGCTGCCACATGTGTTCGAGCGTGGCCTTTGCGATGAGGTTCTGCCGCTCGTTCTCCTCAGCGACGATTGCCGCGAAAGCCGCGAGGCGCTCCATGGCCTCCTCATCGACCAGTCCCGCGCAATAGGCCCGGGCTGCCGATTCACCTGCGATCATGCGGCTTTCTCCTGTTCGCGTCGCCGCGCTTTTACCAACACAGCAGCAAGCGCCGCCGGCGTGATGCCGCGCACGCGCTGTGCGTCTGCCAGTGTTGCCGGCCTTGACGCGGCCAGACGTTCCACCATCTCATTCGAGAGCCCCGGGACGGAGGCGTATGGGAAGTCCGGGCCAAGACGGACGCGCATGCTGGCCTGCAGTTCGGCGATTTCGCGATCCTGCCGCTCCAGATAGGGGCGGTAAGCCGCGTCCTCTGCCAGTTCCTCGGCAAGCGCGCCCGTCAACGAAATGCCATCCGGCGCATGAGCGCCAAAATCTGTGAGCGCGACCTGGTCGAACTGCAGCCACTCCGCAATCGCCCGCGTCCCGGCATCGCGCTTCACGTGAAGCCCGGCATCCGCCAATTCGGTTGCAGGGACCGGCTGCGCCAGGAACTCCTCCAGCTCCGCCCGGTCCTGCATCCGGGCACGGTACCAGTCGGCACGCTCCGGACCCACGCAGCCGCAATCGATCCCCAAGCCCGTCAGGCGTGTTGTCGCATTGTTGGCGCGCAGCCGCAGCCGGTACTCGGCGCGCGAGGTTAGCATACGGTACGGCTCACTGACCCCGTGCAAGGTCAGGTCATCGACCATGACAGCGATGTAGGAATTGGCACGATCAAGTGAGGCAGGCGCCTTACCGGTGACCGCGGCGGCAGCATGCATACCGGCGACAAGGCCCTGTGCGGCTGCCTCCTCATAGCCAGTCGTGCCGTTGATCTGCCCTGCGCAATAAAGGCCGGGGATCGCCTGCACCTGCAGTCCGCTGTCGAGGCAGCGCGGATCGATATGGTCATATTCCACGGCATAGCCGGGGACCGCCATCTCCACTGCATGCAGGCCGTCCATGGTGCGCAGCATGCCCAGCTGCACATCCACTGGCAGCGAAGTGCTGATCCCATTGGGATAGACCAGCGGCGTGTCCAGCCCCTCCGGCTCAAGGAACACTTGGTGTCCGTCGCGGTCGCCGAAGCGATGGATCTTGTCCTCGATCGACGGGCAATAGCGCGGGCCGGCCGCGTCGATCGCGCCGCTGAACAGAGGCGAACGGTCGAGGTTCGCGCGAATGATGTCGTGGCTGCGGGCATTGGTGCGCGTAATGGCGCAGAATACCTGCGGGTTTGTGCGCGAGCGCGACATGGCGGACATGGTCCAGGAATCGCTGTCGGACGGTTGCTCCTCCAGCGCCGCCCAGTCGATCGTGCGCCCGTCGAGCCTCGGCGGCGTGCCGGTCTTGAGGCGCGCCATTGGAAGCTGCGCTTCCCGCATCTGTTCGGCCAGTCGGTGGGCTGCGTTTTCGCCGATACGCCCGCCTTCCAGGCGCTCCTCGCCGCGGAACAAGCGTCCGCCAAGGAAGGTCCCGGTGCAGAGGATCACCGCTTTCGCAGCAATCTTGCTTCCATCGGCCAGCATGACGCCGCGGGCTGATCCACCCTCCATTATGAGCGATGCGACCTCGCCCGCAATCTCGGTCAGACCATCCTGCGCTGCGATCATGTCCTGTATGGAGCGAAGGAACAGCGAACGGTCCGCCTGCACGCGCGGGCCCCAGACGGCACTACCCTTCGACTTGTTGAGCATGCGGTAGTGGATTGCCGCCGCATCGGCTGCGCGCCCGATCAGGCCGTCGAGGGCATCCACCTCGCGCACCAGATGGCCCTTGCCAAGGCCGCCAATTGCCGGGTTGCAGCTCATCGCGCCGGTTCGCGCAGGGTCGAATGTCACCAGCGCGGCGCGTGCGCCCATCCGGGCCGCAACCGCTGCCGCCTCGCAACCGGCATGGCCGCCGCCGACCACTACGATATCGAATTCCTGCATTCCTGCCCGATAATGCCGCACTGCGCCCCGGTCAAAGCCTTAGGGATGGGCGGAACGGGTTGGGCGATGTTTCACGTGAAACACTACTTACCGATGCAGAACTTCCCGAAGATCGTATCCAGCACGTCTTCAACGCCGGAACGCCCCACCAGCGCATCGAAAGCCGCCCTTACCGAGCGCAGGTCCTCAGCGACGATCAGCAGGTCCCTGCGCGTCTCGCCAGCCCCGTCCAACGCGGCAAGAGCGTCCTGCAGCAAAGCCCTCTGCCTCTGGTTCAGCGCAGTGGCGCCGGGCTTCGGCAAGCGGGAGCGTGCCTCTGCGACCAGCGCCCGCTTGAGTTCTGGCATGCCCTCTCCGGTCACGGCCGAGATGCGATAATCGGATGAACGACCGGGCTGCCGGTCATCAAGGTCGCATTTCGACCGGACACGCCATGCGCCCTCCGGCTCCTCGCCCTCACCAAGCCACAGGACGAGGTCAGCCCGCGCGATCTCCTCGCCCGCTCTCCCGACGCCGATTGCCTCGACCTCGTCCGAGGTATCGTCGCGCAGGCCGGCCATATCGACGAAGGTGAAAGGCACGCCGTCCAGGGCAACATTGCGCAGCAGCACATCGCGCGTGGTTCCAGCCGTCCGGGCGGCAATTGCAGCCTCTTCTTCCAGCAAAGCATTGAAAAGCGTGGATTTTCCGGCATTCGGCGGACCCGCCAACGCTACGCGGAAGCCTTCGCGGAGATGCTCGACAGTCGGTGTCGCCACCGCAGCCCGGACTTGCCCTGCAAGCACTCGCACCGCCTCGCCAAATCCCGCCGGAAGGTCGGACACATCGTCCTCGTCATCGAAGTCGAGCACGGCCTCCACCTGTGCAGACAGGCCGAGCACATCGTCCCGCCAGCCTTCGATCCGCCGCGAAAGCCCACCAGATGCCGAATCGAGCGCGACGCGCCGCTGCAACTCGGTTTCTGCAGCGAGCAGGTCAGCCAGCCCCTCGGCCTCGGCCAGGTCCATGCGGCCATTGGCAAAGGCGCGGCGGGTGAACTCGCCCGGCAGCGCGGGCCGCAGGCCATCCACCGCCTCCAGGGCGAGTGAGACGGCCGCAATGACCGCCCTGCCCCCATGCAGGTGCAGTTCGACCAGGTCCTCGCCCGTGGCCGTCTCGGGCCCGGGAAATACGACAACCAGCGCATGGTCGAGAACCCCGCCATCCGCCCCTCGCAAGGTTCGCAGGCCGGCCCGGCGCGCGTCAGGCGCTACGCAACCGAGGGCCGCCAACGCATCCAGCGCGCGCGGACCCGTGACGCGGATCACGGCAATGGCGGAAGGCGGCGCACCGCTCGAGAGCGCAAAGATCGTATCCGCGCCGGACATCGCCCCGGTCCCGCGTGCCCTACTTCTTCTTGGAAGAAGAGGGGGAGGACGCGCCCTTGGACCCGGCCTGCGCCGCGCTGGATGCATTCTCCATGAAGTTCTGGAACATCTTCAGTCCCAGCTGGCCCATGGGCGCGAGCTGCTTGGCATAGGTTTCCAGCTGTTCGGTGTTGCTGGTACCCTTCATCGCGTTCGTGATGGTGTCGATATAGACGCTGTTCGCCTTCTCCACATCGGGCAGGCCCATGAACTGGCGCGCTTCTTCGGGCGTACAGTCGATTTCGATATGCATTTTCATCACGGGCACCTTTCGCCTAGCTTGCTCGTATGTGGGAAGACAGTGACAGCATTCCCCGGAGCGAGGATACCCATATGAGCGAGAACATCCGCATTTCCACCCTCGAAACCACGGACGGCGCCAGCGGCTCGTTCGGCGCCTACCTCGCAAAGCCACAGGAAACCCCCAAAGCGGCCATCGTGGTGATCCAGGAAATCTTCGGGGTGAATGCCGGGATCCGCCGCAAATGCGACAAGTTGGCGGAAGCGGGATACCTCGCCATCGCGCCAGACCTGTTCCACCAGTTCGAGGACGGGATCGAGCTCGACCCCGACATCCCGGACGAGATGGACAAGGCCATGGGCCTGTTCGGCAAGTTCGACCAGGACCAGGGCGTGCGCGACATCGCCGCCACCATCGCCCACGCCCGCAAGGCAACCGGCGGCGGCAAGGTGGGCGCGGTCGGTTACTGCCTCGGCGGGCGGCTTGCCTACATGACCGCAGCACGCACGGACAGCGATGCCAGCGTCGGCTATTATGCCGTGGGCGTGGACAACCTGCTGCGCGAGAAAGACGCCATCGCCAATCCGCTGATGCTGCACATCGCCGAAGAGGATGGCTTCGTGGACAAGGAAACGCAGGCCGCCATGCATGAAGGCCTGGACGGTCACCCAAAGGTCACGCTGCACGATTACGAGGGCATGGACCACGGCTTTGCCACCGAGTTCGGCGATCGCCGGAGCGAGGAAGCGGCGCAAATCGCGGATGAACGCACCGCGCAGTTCTTCGCCCGGCACCTGGCCTGAGCGCCGCTGGATGACCTTTCCCTGGCGTTACGCAATCCCGTTGCTGCTGGCCGCCCTGTGCGCGGCTGCATGGCTCCTGTGGGGCCCTGCCCTCTGGCTGCTGGCCCCGCTGACCGCATTGGCGCTGTGGGACTTTGTCCAGACGCGCCATTCGCTGCGCCGGAATTACCCGCTGGTCAGCCGGATCCGCTGGATCATGGAGGACCTGCGGCCCTTCGCGCAGGCCTATATCGTGGAAGACGACCTGGAAGGCCGGCCCTTCAGCCACCAGGAACGCGCGCTGGTCTACGCCCGAGCAAAGGGCCAGCAGGACGTGCATCCGATGGGCACGGAGCTGGACGTCTATTCCGACGAGTATGAATGGCTTGGCCATTCCATCACCCCGCACGAGAATGCGCCGGAATCATGGCGGCTGCCTATCGGATCCAAGGATTGCGCCAAGCCTTACGATTCCGCCCTGCTGAACATCAGCGCCATGAGCTTCGGTTCGCTTGGCGCAAACGCCATCGAGGCGCTAAACCTCGGCGCGAAGCAGGGGAATTTCGCGCATGACACAGGCGAAGGCAGCATTAGCCGTTACCACCGCAAGCATGGCGGCGACCTGATCTGGGAAATCGGCAGCGGCTATTTCGGATGCCGCCACAAGGATGGCAGCTTCGATATCGAACAGTTTGCCGAGCGGGCTGGTGACGGCCAGGTCAAGATGGTCGAAATCAAGCTGAGCCAGGGCGCTAAACCCGGCCATGGCGGCGTGCTGCCGGGCCACAAGGTGACCGAGGAGATCGCGGAGGCCCGCGGCGTCGAGGTGGGGGAGACCTGCTACTCGCCCGCAGCGCATGGCACGTTTTCAACCCCCATCGGCATGCTGGAATGGCTGGCGCAGCTGCGCGATGCCTCCGGCGGCAAGCCGGTCGGCCTCAAGCTATGCGTGGGCCAGCCGCATGAGGTCTTCGCGATCGGCAAGGCCATGCTGGAGACCGGCATCGTCCCCGATTTCATCACGGTGGACGGGGCGGAAGGCGGAACGGGCGCAGCTCCGCTGGAACTCAGCAATGCCGTCGGCATGCCGCTGCGCGAAGGACTGATCTTCGTGCGCAACATGCTTGTGGGCATCGGTTTGAAGGACCAGGTCAGGATCGCCGCATCGGGCAAGATCCACTCCGGCGCGCAGATGGCCCGCGCCTTTGCCATGGGGGCGGATTGGTGCAATTCGGCCCGGCCCTTCATGTTCGCGCTGGGCTGCGTGCAAAGCATGCAGTGCCACACAGGCAATTGCCCCACCGGCGTCGCCACGCAGAAGGCCTGGCGCCAAGCCGGGCTGGCGGTGGAGGACAAGGCGGAGCGCGTCGCTCGCTACCAGCACGCCACGCTCGACGCTTTCCGCGAGATCGTCGTCGCCATGGGGCTCGACAATCCCTGGCAGATCGAGCCAATCGACCTGCGCGAACGCGTCAATGGCGCGCGCAGCGATGCGATGGACCGGATCTATGAATTCGTGGAGCCGGGCGCGCTGCTGGAAAATACCGAAACCCTCGCCCTCGCCCGCATCTGGGCCATGGCGCAGGCCGGCAGCTTCAAGCGCGCGGCCTAGCTCGCGGTCGGCGCCAGGAAGAACTCGGCGGGGCCCTGCGGGCTTCCGCGCGCCGCCAGCACCGTTGCCGGGACGTTGACAAGCATCCCGGCAAGCAAGTTCCCAGCCGGGAGTCCCGGAACTGTGAGCACGCCCAGCAAACCGATCGCCAGTTCGGCGCCGAAATACACGCCCACGAACCGCCAGAGGGCCTTCGCCGGACCGCTGCAGAATTCCCAGCTCCCCGGCAATTCCGCCTCGCGTATTACCGCGCTGGCCGCTTCCCACTGCCAAGCAGGCACCATCAGGCGATGCCCGCCCAGCGCCAGCGATATGGCCTCTGCCGATGCGTGATGGTCGCCGTGGATGTGAACCATGATGCCGGCCGAGCGCAGCATGCTTGCCATGACCACCGCCTGCACGCGGGAGACGGCAATGGCGACGGTCACCATTGCGTCCTCCGCAAAGGCATCGTCTGTACTCAACGCGGGGCAGGCCCTTCGAGGAAGCTCAGGACATGGCCCATGATTTCACCCGACGGATCCTTCTCCGCCAGCACTTCGCGCAGTTCCTCCAGGCCCGGCGTACCGGAAAAGGAGATCAGCGGTTTCATGTCCCAGTCCGGAAACCAGGTTTCCTCGGCCGGAGCGCGGTAGATCACTTCCACGCCGTGGTGGCGGGCATCGGCCTCGATCTCCGCCATCAGCGCTTCCAGCCGCAGGGCCGGACCTTCCAGCAATTGCAGGAATCGGCCGCCCGAATGGATCAGGAAGCCGCCGATGCCGGAGGCTGAATTGTTCCGCTCGGACTGTGCGACGATGGCAAAGACATCCGGAGACGAGAGGTTTTCCGCCGCAGTGCTGGTGTAGATGAGCCGTTCCACAAGCGGTTCCTTGCCCTGCCCCTTACTGGTTCATCGTGGCGAAGAAGTCCTCGTTGGTCTTGGAATCCTTCATCTTGTCGAGCAGGAATTCCATCGCGTCGACCGTGCCCATCTGCATCAGGATACGGCGCAGGACCCACATCTTGGAAAGCTGGTCCTTGTCCACCAGCAGCTCTTCCTTGCGGGTGCCGGACTTGCCGACATCCAGCGCCGGGAAGATGCGCTTGTCCGCAACCTTGCGGTCGAGGACGATTTCGCTGTTACCGGTGCCCTTGAATTCCTCGAAGATCACCTCGTCCATGCGGCTGCCGGTATCGATCAGCGCGGTGGCGATGATGGAAAGCGATCCGCCTTCCTCGATGTTGCGTGCCGCGCCGAAGAACCGCTTCGGGCGCTGCAGGGCATTGGCGTCGACACCGCCGGTCAACACCTTGCCGGAGCTCGGCACCACGGTGTTGTAGGCGCGGCCAAGACGGGTGATGGAATCGAGCAGGATGACGACATCCTTCTTGTGCTCCACCAGGCGCTTGGCCTTCTCGATCACCATTTCGGCAACCTGCACGTGGCGATTGGCAGGCTCGTCGAAGGTGGAGGAGATTACCTCGCCCTTCACGCTGCGCTGCATGTCGGTGACTTCTTCCGGGCGCTCGTCCACCAGCAGCACCAGCAGGAAGACTTCCGGATGGTTGTCCGTGATGGCCTTGGCGATATTCTGCAGCAGCACGGTCTTACCGGTGCGCGGCGGGGCCACGATCAGGGCGCGCTGCCCTTTGCCCTGCGGGCTGATCAGATCGATCACGCGGGCCGACTTGTCCTGCACCGTGGGGTCGAGCGTATCGAGGTTGAGGCGCTGTTCCGGATAGAGCGGCGTCAGATTGTCGAAATTGGTACGCGTGCGGACCTGGTCGGGATCTTCGTAATTGACGGTCTGCAGCTTGGTCAGCGCAAAATAGCGTTCGCCGTCCTTGGGACCGCGGATCTCGCCTTCCACCGTGTCACCGGTGCGCAGGCCCCATTTGCGGACCTGGTTGGGCGAAACATAGATGTCGTCCGGCCCGGCAAGGTAATTCGCTTCCGGACTGCGCAGGAAGCCGAAGCCATCGTTGAGCACTTCGATCGTGCCCATGCCGATGATCTCTTCGCCTTCTTCCGCCACTTCCTTGAGGATGGCGAACATCAGGTCCTGCCGGCGCATGGTGGAGCCGCCTTCGACCCCGTATTCTTCCGACATGCTCACCAGTTCGGCCGGTGTGCGTTCTTTCAGTTCTTTCAGATGCATTTGATGTGTTCCGTATGGGAAAATTCGTGTGTTCGGGGCCGGAGAGCGCGGTGACGGGGCCATGGGGCTTGGGGAAAGCGGGCCCGGCTGCGCCACTGGCTACAGCCCAATTCCGTTGCTGCGGCGATACGCCCGCCGCTGCGGCCCGTCAATCGGGCGGATGCGTTCTTTGGCGCGGGCTCAGAAGGGCTTTACGATTGCCAGGATCACGATGATCGCCACGGCAACGCCCGGCACTTCGTTCACCAGCCGCAGCTGCTTGCCGCTCAGGGTGCGTTCGCCGCGCGCCAGCTTTTTCGCATAAGCGCTCATCCAGCCGTGATAGCCGGACAGCAGGATCACGAAGAGCAGCTTGGCGTGGAACCACCCACTGCTCCAGGCTCCGATCGTGCTGGCGAGCAGCAGGCCGAGCACCCAAACCACCACGATGGATGGCAGCAGGATGATCTTCAGCAGCTTGCGCTCCCGGTCGACGAATTTTGTCGCCTCTTCGGAACCTTCGGCCGCTTCCTGGTGATAGACGAACAGGCGCGGCAGCATGAATAGCCCGGCCATCCAGAAAATCACGAAGATGAGGTGTCCCGCCTTCAGCCAGGCATAGATCGGGAGGAGCGCTTCCTGCATATCCGCCAGTTAGGAGCCCGCGCCGCCGCGCACAACCGCCAGCAGCCGCTCCACATTGGCAATCGGCGTTTCCTTGTCGATCCCGTGACCCAGGTTGAAGACATGCGGGCGGTCCGCAAAGGCGCGTAATATGCCCCTTGCCGCGCCCTCGAGTTCTTCCGAGCCCGACAACAGCAGGACCGGATCGAAATTGCCTTGCACCGGCATGCCGGCGGGCAGCTCGCGGTGCGCCCATTCCGGCTCCACCGTCTCGTCCAGCCCCACAGCGTCCACGCCCGTTTCGCGGGCATAAGCGGGAAGCTTCGTGCCGGCGCCCTTCGGGAACCCGATGACGGGGACCGCTGGATGCCGCTGCTTCACCGCAGAGGCGATGCGCGCATTGGGTGCGATGACCCAGCGCTCGAACTGCGCCGGGCTCAGCGATCCGGCCCAGCTATCGAACAATTGCACCGCTTCCGCCCCCGCCTCAATCTGGCCGGAGAGGTATTCCACCGTGTCGGAGACGATCGCATCGATGATTGCGTCGAAGGCCGCGGGGTCGCGGTAAGCCAGGCTGCGTGCGGCCTGCTGGTCCTTACTGCCCTGCCCTGCCACCATGTAAGTCGCCACGGTCCAGGGAGAACCGGCAAAGCCCAGCAGCGTGGTCTCATCCCCCAGGCCGGCACGCACCTGGCGCACCGTCTCGTAAATCGCGTCGTACCGGCTGGCATCGGGCTCCAGCGCGGCGAAGGGCGTATCTGCCAGCACCGGCGAAAGCTTGGGGCCCTCGCCTGCCAGGAATTCCAGCGTCTGCCCCAGCGCATAGGGGACGATCAGGATATCCGAGAACAGGATCGCCCCGTCGAACCCGAACCGCCGGATCGGTTGCAGCGTGACCTCTGCCGCGGCCTCGCTGTCATACACCAGCTCCAGGAAACCGCCCTTATCCGCCCGCAAGGCGCGGTATTCCGGCAGGTAACGTCCGGCCTGCCGCATCAGCCATACGGGTGCCCGCTCACCCTTGTTACCGTTCAACGTTTCTAGGAGAAGTCCGGGCATTGCGGAATGGTCCAATCAAAAAACAATATATTTATATATAGGATTCTGGAGTCTGTTGGCCCTGTGGAAACCGGGGACGAAACGCGCCCTGCCAGACTTTTCCCCGGCTGCAAACCGCAGAACGGTCTTGCGACTCCGCACCGCACGTGAGTCAAGCGAGAGCTGTCCACGGCCAGAGAATGCTGTGCAAACACCAGGGCTTCCCACGGATAAGCCGCTGCAGGAATCACCCGTTAGCGGGGACGGATTTCTATCCCGATCTTGTCCGCAGCCATGTCCCGTGGTTTATGCCCCCACTTGTCCACATGGCGAAAATGACCAGACTGCACCTCCACCTCCTGTCCGATTCCACCGGCGAAACGCTGGAGATGATCGCCAAGGCCGCCCTCGCCCAGTTCGAGGATGCCGGCGTGCAGCGCCATTTCTGGCCGATGGTGCGCAGCCAGCAGCACCTCGACCGTATCATGGGCGAGCTGAAGGACAATCCGGGGCTGGTGCTTTATACCCTCGTGAACGAGCAGACGCGCGAGAGGCTGGAAGAACGCTGCCGCGCCATGGGCCTGCCGCATGTCGATGCGCTGGACGCCGTGACCGAGGCGCTGGAGGCGCAGCTGGGGCAGGAAGCGCATGGCCGCCCGGGCCGCCAGCACAAGATGGACGATGCCTATTTCGCGCGGGTCGATGCCATCCAGTTCACCATCGCGCATGATGACGGCTTGCTTTACGACGAGTGGGAGGAGGCCGACATCGTGCTGGCGGGCGTGTCGCGCAGCTCCAAGACGCCGACCAGCATCTATCTTGCCAATCGCGGCTACAAGGTCGCCAATATCCCGCTGGTGGTGGAAAGCCCGCCCCCGCAGAAGCTGTTCCAGCTGAAGAAGCCCATGGTGGTCGGCCTGACCACGGCGACGCGCCGCCTGCTGGAAATCCGGCGCAATAGGCTGCTGTCGCTGAACGAGGAAAAGACCACCTCCTATATCGACCAGGATGCGGTGGAAGCGGAGAACAAGTTCGCCCGCCGCATGTTTGCCGACAATGGCTGGCCCGTGATCGACGTGACGCGCCGCTCTATCGAGGAGACGGCCGCTGCCGTGATCCGCCTCTACAACCAGCGCGAGACGATGCTGGAAGAAGGCGGGGAGGCGCAGGAAGGCTTAAAGCCCATATGACCCGGCCGGGCAGCTCGGCGCGGGCGCTGGTGCTCGCCTCCAAGTCCGCCTCGAGGCAGGACATGCTGCGCAGTGCCGGCGTACCATTCGAAGCGCGCCCTGCCGATGTGGACGAGCGCGCCGTGGAAGCGGGGCTGGGCGGTGCGCGGCCGGACCAGGTGGCACTTGCGCTGGCGGAGGCAAAGGCACTGGCCGTGGAGGCTGGCGATGCCGCCGTGCTGGGCAGCGATTCCCTCGTCGTGCTGGGGAACGAACGCTTCGACAAACCCGCCTCGCGAGAGGACGCCGCGCGCCATTTGCGGGCGTTCTCCGGCCGCGTGATGCAGCTGCATGCGGCGGCGGCCATAGCCATCTCAGGCGATATCGTGTGGCGCCATTCCGGCGTGGCGTCACTGCAAGTGCGTGAATTGTCGGACGAATTCATCGAGGCCTACCTACAGACCGAGTGGCCCGAGGTATCCTATTGCGTCGGCGTGTTCCGGATGGAGGCGCTGGGCGTGCAGATCTTCGAGCGGATCGAGGGCGACTATTTCACCATCCTCGGCATGCCATTGGTGCCCGTCCTCGGCGCCTTGCGCGAAATCGGCGTGCTGCAATCGTGACGCAGGCCGCCCTGCCCTATGCGGAGGTGATCGGCGATCCCATCGCGCAGTCGAAATCGCCGCTGATCCATGGTCACTGGCTGGCAGAGCTGGGCCTTGAAGCCGAATACCGCGCGCACCGGGTCGAGGCTGGCGGCGTGCCCGCCTATCTGGATGCGCGGCGGCAGGACCCGGACTGGCGCGGTTGCAATATCACCATGCCGCACAAGCAGACCGCGCTGGAACTGGTCGACCGGCTGGATCCGCTCGCCCGGCGCATTGGCGCGATCAACACGATCGTGCGCGAGGGCGAGGCGCTGGTCGGCTGCAACACCGATGCGCCCGGTTTCCTGGAGCCGCTGAAGGACCGGCTGGGCCAGCAGCACCTCTTCCGCATGGCCCGCGTGCTGGGCACTGGCGGCGCGGCGCGGGCGATTGTTGCTGCACTTGCGGCGGAGGGCTTTGTCATCGTCCTGGCGGGCCGCAATCTGGACAAGGCGCGCGCCTTGCTGGACGAGCTGGATCCTGGCGGGGAGCATCATGTGGCCCCGCTCGAGCATTTTGCCGCGCCAACCGACTTCGCCTTCGACGACCGGGAAGGTTGCTGCGACCTGGTGGTCAATGCCAGCCCGCTGGGCATGCGCGGGCAGTCACCGCTTTCCTTCGACTGGAGCCATGCCCCGCCCCGCTCATTGGCCTACGACATCGTCACCGATCCGCTGGACACACCCTTCCTTGCCGGAGCCCGCGCCGCCGGGCTGGAGACGGTCGATGGCCTCTCCATGCTGATCGGCCAGGCTGCCATCGCCTTCGAGAAGTTCTTTGGCGCCCCGCCCCCACGCGCAGACCGCGATGCGGCGCTGCGTCAGGCCTTGGCGCAATGAGTCGCCCGCTCGTTATCGGCCTGACCGGCTCCATCGGCATGGGCAAGAGCACGGTTGCTGCCATGTTTGCCGAGCGTGGCGTGCCGGTTTTCGATGCCGACGCCGCCGTGCGCAAATTGCAGGGCCCGGCCGGCGCGCTCCTGGAACCGATCGAGGCGGCATTTCCGGGCACGACCGGGCCGGACGGGCTGGACCGCGCGGCCATGGGTGCGCTCGTATTCGACGATCCCGAAGCGCTCGCAAGGCTTGAATCCATTGTGCACCCTGCGGTTGCGGAGCGCCGCGCGGCCTTCCTGCTGGAGCATGGCTCTGCGCCGATGGTGCTGTTCGATATCCCGCTGCTGTTCGAGAAGGGCGGCGCGGACGTGGTGGACGTCATTGTGGTGGTCTCCGCCCCCGCCGCCATCCAGCGCGCCCGCGTCCTGGCCCGCCCCGGCATGACGCCCGAGCGGTTTGCCGAGATCCTCGAGCTGCAGCTGCCCGATGTGGAGAAGCGCCTGCGGGCGGACCACGTCATCGACACGGGCATGACGCTGGAGCAGACCCGGGCTGCCGTCGCGGATCTGGTGAAGAAACTTGGCAGCGAGGCCGCGAAGGCTTGAATGCCAGCCACGCAGGTGCGATTCCATCGCTCATGCGCGAGATCATATTCGACACCGAAACCACCGGCCTGGACCCCAGGAAAGGCGACCGGATGGTGGAGATCGGCTGCATTGAAATGGTCAACCGCGTGGCCACGGGCCAGACCTATCACGCCTATTACAACCCCGGCATGCCGATGCCGGCCGAGGCCGAGAAGATTCATGGCATTTCCGACAGCTTCCTGGCGGACAAGCCGCCTTTCGCGGAAATGGCGCGCGAATTGCTTGAGTTTCTCGGCGATGCACCGCTGGTGGCGAACAATGCGCAGTTCGACTTCAACTTCCTGAATTTCGAGCTTGAGAATTGCGGGTTCGAGGCGATCTCGCTGGACCGGATGATCGATACGCTGGTCCTTGCGCGCAAGCGGCACCCCGGCGCCAAGCATTCGCTCGATGCGCTTTGCACGCGTTACGGCGTCGATCGCAGCCACCGCACGCTGCACGGCGCCCTGCTCGATTCCGAACTGCTGGCGCAGGTCTATGTCGAACTGACCGGCGGCCGGCAGATCGGCCTGGGCCTGGCGGACGATGGCAGCGACGGCGGCGATGAGGGGGAGGCCGTGACGGCGCGCTTCGTCCCGCGCACGGGGCAATTCCGCCCGCCCCGCCCGCACGCCGCATCGCCGGAAGAGCTGGCCCGGCATAAGGCCTTTCTCGAATCATTGGATTCCCCGCTCTGGACAGCCTAGGCTGCCGGTCAGGGATCGCGGACGGCAACAGATGGAGTAGCACCAGCTTATGGACATTCGTGTATCCGGCCACCAGGTCGACACCGGAACCGCGCTGCAGGAGCATGCGCAGGATCGTTTGGGCACAATCGTCGATAAGCATTTCAGTCGGGCCATCTCCTCCCACGTCACTTTCGGGAAAGCTCCCGCCAACGCCTTCACCGCCGATATCGTCATGCATGTCAGCCACGGACTCGTGCTGAAATCGCGCGGCGATGCGCATGATGCGCACAAGGCGTTCGACGATGCGGCGGAAAAGATCGAGAAGCAGCTGCGCCGCTACAAGCGCCGGCTGAAAGATCGCCACGAACAGGCCGCCCACGCCGCGCGTGAGGAGGATGCAGCCTATGTCGTGTTCGCCAATACGGCCGATATCGACAGCGAAGAGGAAGTGGCCGAAGACGCGCCCCCGATCATTGCCGAAACCCGCGTCGACATCCCGGAGGCCAGCGTTTCTGACGCGGTGATGATGCTCGATTTGCGCAACACCACTGCGCTGTTTTTCAAAAATGCTGGAACCGGGCGGCATAATATGGTCTATCGCCGCCCTGACGGGTCGATCGGCTGGGTGGAACCGGCCTGATCTCTGGCGGGTCCGCAGCCCGCCATCAAATCACAACCTGAGGGTTTCAGGTGGCTTTCGCCGCATGGCGGGCCAATGTTTGAACGAGTGAAGCAATGAACGTGCACTTCCTGATCACGGCGGACGCCGTCGCATTGAGCAATGCGGGCAGCAAGGACGAGATCCTTGAGCTGCTGGCTGCCCGATTCGCGACCGCATACGAACTTGATTTGCAGGACGTGCTCGACCACCTGCGCGAACGCGAGGCCCTGGGCAGCACCGGTTTTGGCCGTGGCGTTGCCATCCCGCATGCGCGCATCGGCGGGCTGCAGCGCCCGGTCGGCGTGCTGCTGAAGCTGGACAGCCCGGTGGATTTCGCGGCGGCCGACGGCATGCCGGTGGACCTCGTCTTCGGGCTGGTCTCCCCGGAAAATGCCGGGGCAACGCATCTGCATGCCCTTGCCGCCATTTCGCGCCTGACGCGCGACGATGCCATGCGCGATGCCCTGACAGCGGCGGATACGCCGGAAGTGCTGTATGGTCTCATTACCAATGCCGGGGACCGCGACGCTGCCTGAGAACGCCGGAGATATCGGCCAGTCAGGCCATTTCCGCGCGCTCGAATCGCTCTATGCCTCCGCGCCCGTCAACGCGCTGTTCCGCTCGCGCCTCGAAGTGCCGGGTCCGGGGGAGGCGCGAATCAGCTTCGAAGTCGGTGAGGAGCACCACCATGCCGCGGGCGCAGCGCATGGGACGCTCTATTTCAAGATGCTGGACGATGCGGCCTTCTATGCCGCCAATTCGCTCGTCACGGACCGTTTCCTGCTGACCACCGGTTTCAACCTGTTCTTCACCAAGCCGGTGCGCGAAGGGCCGGTCGTGGCCGAGGGCAAGTGGATCAGCGGCAAGCGGCGAGTCTATGTGGCCGAAGCCCGGCTGGTCGATGCCGAGGGCGAGGAAATCGGGCGCGGTACGGGCACCTTCATGCGCAGCAACATCCCGCTGGGCGGCCTGCCCGGCTACCGGACCTGACGGCGCCCTTGCCCGACCAGAGGCTCCCCACACATATCGAGGTTTCCGGCCTGATCCGCGCCGTGCAGGCCGCAGGCGGCTTTGCGACGGTCCTTTCCAAGGGTGAGCGCGATGCCGGGACAATCATGGTAATTTGTTGCGAAAATGGCACAAATGCCAGCGCCTGGGAGCGGATGCCGCAGCGCGACGGGACCCGTGCATTCGAATGCGCCCGCACGGAAGACCCTGAAAACAAAGCGGACTTCTTCGATTTCTGGCGTCGCAGGGCGCAGCAGGACCCCGATTTGTGGGTCGTGGAGCTGGACGTCGAAAATGCAACACGGTTCGTCGCGGGAGACGGAACCGTTAGTTGACAGTTAGTCCTAGCCTACTATTTGGGCGGCAACTTCCAACAACGCGGACGATTTTGAAACGCACGGCATGCTGCCGTTGCGGGTCGCTGCGTAGACGGGGAGTGGCCGGCAGGTCATGCCGATCCACCAAGCGGGCTCTGGACAGCCCCGGATCGCCATCCTGCGACAGTGCGCTCACCGCCTAGAGTTTAGGGATCGATGAAAGTTTCGAAACTTCGGACCGCGGCGCTCGCCGTGGCCCTTCTTGGCACGGGATGGTACGCGATGGCGCAGGGCGATGGCGCCTTCGCCCAGGATACCGCCGAACCGGCAGTGATTGCCGGATCCCAGATCCAGGACCCGGTCGAGCCGGCTGCAGAGCCCGCTCCCGAAGTCCGCTTCGTGGCAGAGCCGGTGGTGCAGGAAATCCCTGCCGAAACCGAGCAGCCCGCCGAGCCGGAAGCCCCGGTCGCCGGCAACTCGCTTAACGAGGTCATGGCAAATGTCCCGCATGATGGCGACATGAGCGCCGACATGCAGTGCCTCGCCAAGGCCGTCTATTTCGAATCCCGCGGTGAACCCGTTGCCGGCCAGCTGGCTGTTGCCACGGTCATCATCAATCGCGCGGACAGCAGCCGTTTCCCCGACACCTATTGCAGTGTCGTGAAGCAGCGTTCGCAGTTCTCCTTCGTGAAGGGTGGTCGCATTCCCGAGCCCCGCAGCGGTGCTGCATGGAACCGCGCCCGCAAGGTCGCCCGCATCGCGCACCGCGGCCTGTGGGAAAGCGAAGTGGGCGATGCGCTCTACTTCCACGCCACTTACGTGAAGCCGCGCTGGGCGAGCCGGATGACCCGGCGCGCCAAAATCAGCACGCACGTTTTCTATCGCTGATAGCTGACAGGCAATCGAAACAAGGAAGGGCGGCCCCGCGGGGTCGCCCTTTTTGATTCAGTCGGCGAGTTCCACCCAGACGGGGGCGTGGTCGCTGGCCTTTTCCCGCCCGCGATATTCCTTGTCCACGCCCGCGGCGCGCAAGCGGTCGGCCGCTTCGGGTGACAGCAGGAGGTGGTCGATGCGGAAGCCATGGTCGCGCGGCCAGGCACCGGCCTGGTAGTCCCAGAACGTCCATACACCGCCGCGCGGGTTCAGCGTTTCGATCGCATCGGTCCAGCCATCGCCCAGCAGGCGGAAATAGGCATCGCGCGATTCCGGCTGCATCAGGGCGTCCTCCGCCATGGCGCGCACGGCCCACACGTCGCGGTCATGCGGGATGACGTTGAAGTCGCCCAGCACCACGGTCGGCAGCTCGCGCGCGGCGAGCTCTGCCATGCGGGCACGCAGGCGCTTCATCCACGCCAGCTTGTAATCAAATTTCGGGCCGGGCTGCGGGTTGCCATTGGGCAGGTAGAGATTGGCCACACGCACGCCGCCTACATCGGCTTCCAGATAACGGGCCTGCTCGTCCTCATCATCGCCCGGCAGGCCGCGCTGGATTTCCACGGGCTCCTCGCCATCGGCCAGGATGGCAACGCCGTTGAAGCTTTTCTGCCCGTGCCAGATGGCGTGATAGCCGATCTTCTCGAATTCCTCGCCCGGAAAGCCTTCGTCCTGGCTCTTGATCTCCTGCAGGCAGGCGACCTTCGGGCGGGTTTCCTCCAGCCATTCCAGCAGGCGGGGCAGGCGCGCTTTCACGCCATTGATGTTGAAGGTGGCAATCCGCATGCCGCGGACCTTAGATGCCGAAGCTGGAACCGCAACCGCAACCGGCAGCCGCGTTGGGATTTTCGACCCGGAAGGCCGCGCCGCCCAGCGATTCGACGAAATCCACGATGCTGCCAGCCACCAGGTCCAGGCTCACCGGATCGACCACCAGCTTCGCGCCATCGGTTTCGCTGACCGTATCGTCACCTTCCGGCGCCTCGGCCAGGTCGAATTTGTACTGGAAGCCGGAACAGCCACCGCCTTCGACGGACAGCCGCAGGATGGCGGGCTTTCCCTGCTTCTGCGCAATCAGACGCACGCGCTCGGCGGCGGAGGGGGAAAGGGCCATGGTGCTCATGGTCAAGAGATAGGGGGCGCAGGCCCCGCGCTCAAGCGGTCTGGATATATTGGCGCATCTGCTCGGCTTCCTCGGTCACCTCGTCGATGCGGCCTTTCACGATATCGCCGATGGAAATGAAACCGACCATCTGGCTTCCATCCACCACCGGCAGGTGGCGAATGCGCCGGCGCGTCATCAGGGCCAGCGCCTGGTTTGCGCTCATATCCGCCGCGCATGTGATGGGCGGGCTGGTCATCACCTCTCCCACCGTCTTGTCGAGGCACAGCGCGCCTTCATCGGCCAGTCGGTACAGCACGTCGCGTTCGGAGAAGATGCCTGCAACGCTGCCATCCTGCATCACCGGGATCGCGCCGATCCGCTTCTCCGCGAGCAGCTTCACGGCATCGCGCACGCTATGCGAAGTATTGCAGGAAACGATGGCGTCGGGGTCGCGATCGGCAATCAGGTGGGCGATATCCATGAGTTTCTCCGCTGCGGTGTAACGCAAATGTGCCACAGAGGCGGCTTGCCGCCAAATCCGCAATGCGCCATCAGGCGGGGATGATCGGCAAATCGCCCCTGGACGACCCCCAAAACGCCAGCTTCGCCTGGGCCAGGTTCCGCCGGCTCATGCGTTTCATGTTCCTGATTACTGTCACCACGGTCGGGATCGCGCTGTTCCTGCTTTATCGCCAGCACGGCATGGTCTCGGTCCATTTCTTCATCGCCGTCGCGCTGGGCATCGGCTTCATGATGCTGCTGACCGCAGCCCTGATGGGGCTGATTTTCATGTCCAGCGGCACGGGGCATGACGAATCGGTCGACAATTCGCTGGATGGGAAGCTGCCCGGAGACAAGTCCGGCGACACACCGGATCAGGATTCGCGCGACTAGGCCTCTCGCGGCGGACGCAGGCGCAGGTCTTCCACCGGCTCCCCGCCGATCAGGTGCTGCTGGATAATCCGCTCCAGCGCGTCCGGATCGCAGGAATGGTACCAGACCCCGTCCGGCCAGACGACGGCGATGGGCCCCGCCTCGCACACCTGCAGGCAATCGGCCTTCGTGCGCTGCACGACCATACCATCGGGCGCTTTGGCGGGGGAGGTCAGGCCCAATTCCTTCATGCGCCGCTTCAGGAATTTCCAGGCGGCCTCGCCCTCGGCCCGCTTGCAGCATTTCTGCTTGTCCGAAATGGCGCAAAGGAAGATGTGGCGGGACATCGCCCCGCCACCGATCTTGGCGAAAGCCTTTTCCGCCTTGCCCAGCTTTTTTTCGCTCACGGCTTCAGCCAGCGGGCCAGCCAGTCGAAGACGGTGTTATGCCACTGGACTGAGTTCTTCGGCTTCAGCACCCAGTGGTTCTCGTCCGGGAAGACCAGCAGCTGGCTGGGGACGCCGCGTTCCTGCAAGGCGGTGAAGCTGGCGATGCCCTGCGTGTAAGGCACGCGGAAGTCCTGCTCGCCCGCGATCACCAGCATCGGCGTTTTCCAATTGTCGACGTAATTCACCGGGTTCCACCGCTCGTACAGCTCGCTCTGCTCGGCATAGGATCCGCCAAAGTCCCAGCGCGGAAACCACAGTTCCTCGGTTGTGTAATAGAAGCTGCGCATGTCGAACAGGCCGTCATGCTGCACCAGGCAGTCGAACCGGTCGGGCCAGTTCCCGGCGATCCAGTTCATCATGTAACCGCCATAGCTGGCGCCCATGGCGCAGGCGCGCTCCCCGTCGATCTGTGGATCCAGCTCCAGCGCGGCGGCAAGGCCCAGTTGCAGGTCTTCCAGCGGCTTCCCGCCCCAGTCGGCATTGATGCTGTCGGTGAAGGCCTGCCCGTATCCGGTGGAGCCATGGAAATCGACGCTGACCACGGCATAGCCCTGGCTGGCGACGGTGCGCGGATTCCAGCGGGTGGACCAGCCATCGTTGAAGCTGCCCTGCGGCCCGCCATGGACATAGAGCACCACGGGCAGTTCGCCTTCGGCCCAGCTCGGCTTGTGAATCTGGCCCCAGACCTCCGCGCCGCCGGCCCCTGCGAATTTGAAGCGCGTCGTTTCGACCGCCGCCATGGCCTGCGTTTGGGAGAAGGCGACATCGGTCAGGCGCGTTGCCGCTCCCTTGCCGTTCCACAAGAACAGCTCCGCCGGGTGCGCCACCGAATCACGGCGGAACAGCAGGCGGTTGCCGGACAGCGGGCGGACATCACCGATATGCGCTTCGTTACCCGGCAGCAGGTCCAGCTTCGTCACCGCCCCGCTGCGCGGATCGATCCGGAAGACGGGCGTGTCGAGCACGTCCTGCGCCGTGGCGTAGATCCAGCGCGAATCGGGCGACCATGCGAGCGAGCCGAAGCTGCGGTCGAATTCGGTCGTCAGCGCGCGGACGTTGCCCGTCGCCGTGTCGCGCAGGTGGATCACCTGCCGGTCCGATTCGTAACCGGGGCGCGCCATGGCGACGTAGGCCAGCCACTTGCCGTCGGGCGAGGGGGTGGGAAGGGCGTCGAGCGCCTCGTTCCCGTCCGTGATATTGGCGGGGACCTGCTGGTCGATCCGCGAATGCCAGATGTCGAGATTGGTCGACATCGGTTCGGCGGCGCCCGTCTGGCGCGCCACGAAATAGACGCTCTGTCCGTTGGGTGCCCAGGCGATGTCCTCGGACCCGCCGAAGGGGCGGGTGGGCGTGTTGCCGGTGGGTGCGCCTGCCGCATCGTGCGGCCCGTCGAGCGCCGCGCCGTCACCGACTGCCACGCCGTCCTCCAGCCCGAACATGAAAACGCGGCTGTATTTGCCGGGCTTCACCCAGCTGTCCCAGTGCCGCACGAAGCCGGCATCACCTTCATACAGGCGGCCGCTGGGGGCATTGGCATCGGCGGCGTCCTCGCAGCCGAGCTGTTCGCATTCGCGCGCGGTCGTACCCCAGATGGCGATGGCGTTGCCTGTGGGGGACAGGGCGTAGCCGTCGAATGGTGCAGCGATGTCCAGCACCACGCTCGCTTCGCCCGGAGTGCCGTCCTCGGCCAGCGCCATACGCCAGACGCGCGGATTGCCGCTTTCTTCATCCGGCCCGTCCGGGCGGTCGGACATGAAATAGACCATGCCGTCGCTGCCGAATTGCGGGTCCGCCACATCGGCTGGCAAGGTGAGCGCGACAGGCGCGGAGCCGGGGCGCGTGAGGTCCAGCAGGTAGAACGTGCCGCTGCGCTCGAAGGTCTCTCGGTCGGTTGCGCGTACATTGTAGATGGCGCGGTTGCCGTCCGGCGACACTGTGACGCCGCCAAGCCGGGGCAGGGTGGCGAGGTCCAATGCGGAGATGGGCTGGGGATCGCTATTCTGCGCGGCGACCGGAGCAGCGAGGGCGAGCGTGCAGGCCGAGGCCAGCGAGAGGCCGAAGATGCGGCCGAATGTGCGTGTTTTCATGGACGGCGTTGTAGCGCGGCCATCCGGCCTTGCAAGGATCAGCCCTTCTTGCCGGCGATCCGCGCGATTTCGGCCTGCACCAGGCGGTCCACCGTGGCGGGCAGATTGTCGTCCAGCCACTGCGCCAGCATCGGGCGCAGCATTTCGCGAACGAGCCCTTCCAGCGAGGTCTCGCCGGAGCGAACGATCTGCGGCTGCGCGCCGGGTTCCGCCAGCATCGCAAGGGCCGCGAGCGATTCGCGCATGCTTTCGGCCGATTGCGGATTGGTCAGGCCGCCCGGGGCTTCGTCTTCGGCCAGCAGTTCGGCATCGGTGCCGAGGTCGAGGATCTCATCCGCCTCGTCCGAATCGGCAGGCTCGATCAGTTCGCGCTCGGAAGTGCCGGCAGGCATGCCGGTGTTCTCGCGCACACGGCGCGCCTGTTCGGCCCGGCCGCGATTGTCGCGTGCGATCACCTTCTTGATGGAATCGAGGATCTCCTCGACCGAAGGTTCGCTATCGTGCCTCATAACCCGAAATCCCCGTTACCCTGACCGCGGACTTCGCCATCCTGCGCGGGAATGTCAACGGTTCCGGGACTGGGGTTGCCGGGGTCCGGCCGGCTCGACCAGTCCCAGAGCACCGCGCTGGAGCGGTCGTAATTGGTGATCGGATCGTACAGCGGGCCGTAGGCATCGAGGCCGAGGTCGCGCGCTTCGGCGCGGCCCATGATGGCCAGCAGCGCAAAGCCGGACACGTAAGCGTTGCGCTTGGCCGTCACGAGCTGGACCTGGGCTTGCAGCAACTCCTGCTCCGCATTCAGCACATCCAGCACCGTGCGGTTGCCGATGGAATTGGCCGCCCGCACACCTTCGAGGCTGAGCTCCGCCGCATCGACCGCAGCCTGAGTGGACGCGATGATGGAAAGCGATGCCTGCCAGCTGGCATAGGCCGAGCGGGTCTGGGCGATCACGTCGCGCTCGGTCGCGATGAACTGCTCCTGCGCAGCGGAGGCACGCGCCTGGGCCTGGCGTTCCAGCGCGGCGGGCCGGCCACCCTGGTACAACGGGATGGTGGCGCGCACGCCTGCCGTCACCGAGCTGGAATTGTTCGCGATGATGGCTTGGGCGGCGGTCGGCACCGAACCGACGAAATCGGTGTAGTCGCCGCCGACGAAGACGCTGACGCTCGGCATGCGGGTCGATCCCGCCACGCGGATATCGTAACCCGCCGCATCGGCGCGCTCGCGTGCGGCCAGCAGGTCCGGATTGTTCAGCAGGGCCACGCGCACGGCCTCGTCCGCGCTGCTCGGCATGCCGGGAAGCGGCGGGGGTGGCTGCAGATTGTCGGGCGCGATGCCGACGATGGCGATGTAATTCTCGCGCGCCTGCAGCAGGTTCGCCTGCGCCTGGCGCAGATCGCCCCGGGCCAGCGCCAGCCGCGCTTCGGACTGCGCCACGTCGGTGCGCGTCAGGTCGCCGATCTGGAAGCGGTCGCTGGTGGCTTCGAGATTTACCGTCAGGACGGAGACATTGCGCTCGTTCAGGCGGACGATCGCTTCGTTCAGGATCACGTCCATGTAGGCAGAGACGGTGCGCGTGAAGACGAAGCTTTCCGTACCGCGCAAATCCGCGCGTCCGGCGCCCACGCGCGTTTCGGCTGCGCGCAGGGCGTTGCGATTCCCGCCGCCATCGAAGATCGGATAGCCGATATTGATCGACCCGCCGACGGAGCGCGAAGGGCCGGGATTGTCACCGCTGTTGTAGAGGAATTCGCTGTAATTGGCCGTCGCGCTGGCGTTGGGCAGCTGGTTGGCACGCTCGATCACAACGGTTTCGTCCGTCGCGCGTTGCTGGGCCCGGGCACCTTCCAGCGTGGGGTTGGTGCGGTATGCCGCGATCAGCGCGTCGCGCAGCGTATCGGCCTGCGCAGGCATGGCGCCAAGCGCGCAGCCGGCTGCCAGCAGGACGGAGGCGGCGCGGCGCATCATGCTCAGAAACTCCAGGCTTTCGGCTTGGCAAATTCTTCGAGCACGGGAATGCCCATTTCGGCGACCGGATAGAAAGCGACGTCGCGGTCGGACTTGCGACCGATGGCGATGCGGGTGACGCCCCGGTCGAACAGGCCGGTCACGATCCGGCCATCATCGGCGAGCCGCTTCACCAGCGTATCGGGCAGCTGTTCGGCTGCGCCATGCACGATCAGCAGCGTGTGCTTCGTGCGCTTGCGCGATGCCTTAACCGCGTCTTCCGGAGAGATGACCGTGACGGAGGTGACCAGCGGGCGCAGCAGCTCGGCCAAGTAGGACGGCGCGTGATCCACCAGCAGCACGTCGTCGGACAGGGCGGGGGCGGCTTCTTCCAGCATCCGGCCCTGCACCACGGGCGGCGGCAAGGCCGAACGGCCGGACAGGGGAACCGCGCGGTCCATGTAAGCGAATGCAGCCTGCGCTTCCGGCACGAAATCCTCGCGCGGGACGCTGCCCATGCGGGCGAGCACGAAAGGCGCATTGACGCCGCTGGTGCGCAGCTGGCTGTCGACCATGGCCTTGCGGGCGGTGGTGAAACGGGCGGTCTTGCTATCGTCGGCCATTATTTCTCGCGTCGTTACGGGCGTTTTTGGTGGGGACGAGCTTTAGGAGCATGGCCCCTCAACGCCAAGCGCCTTTGACCTTTGCCGACTTGCCCTACTATGCGCGCATCCAAATCGACCGGCAGGAGTATCGACCCGATGAGCGACATGACCACAATCCGCGAAGAAGACCTGGTCGAGAGTGTTGCGGATGCGCTGCAGTTCATCAGCTACTACCACCCGATGGATTACATCCGCGCGCTGGGCGACGCTTACAAGGCGGAGCAGGGCCCGGCGGCAAAGGATGCCATCGCGCAGATCCTGACCAACAGCCGCATGTGTGCCGAGGGGCACCGCCCGATCTGCCAGGACACCGGCATCGTCAACGTCTTTGTCAAATGGGGCCAGGATTGCCGGCTGGACAGCGACAAGAGCCTGCAGGACGTGGTCGATGAAGGGGTGCGGCGCGGCTATACCAACCCCGACAACAAGCTGCGCGCCAGCATCCTGGCCGATCCTGCCTTCACCCGCCGCAACACGCGCGACAACACACCCTGTGTCCTGTCGGTGGACATGGTGCCGGGCAATACGGTCAGCGTCGATGTCGCGGCCAAGGGCGGGGGCAGCGAGAACAAGTCCAAGTTCAAGATGATGAACCCGTCCGACAATATCGTGGACTGGGTGGTGGAGCAGATCCCCAGCATGGGCGCAGGCTGGTGCCCGCCGGGCATGCTGGGCATCGGCATAGGCGGCACGGCGGAACATTGCCTGAAGCTTGCCAAGCAGAGCCTGATGGACCCGATCGACATGGCCCAGCTGAAGGCGCGCGGGGCGAGCAGTGACATCGAACAGCTGCGAATCGACATCTTCGATGCGGTCAATGCGCAGGGCATCGGCGCACAGGGGCTGGGCGGCCTGTCCACCGTGCTCGACGTGAAGATCCTGGACTGGCCGTGCCATGCTGCGGGCAAACCGGTGGGCATGATCCCCAATTGCGCCGCCACGCGCCATGCGCATTTCACACTCGACGGCTCCGGCCCGAGCTACCTGGAGAAGCCGGACCTGGACGCCTGGCCCAAGGTCAACTGGCAGCCCGATGCAGAGGCGAAGCGCGTCGATCTGGGCAACCTCACGCAGGCCGAGGTGGAAAGCTGGGAGGCGGGTGACCGCCTGCTGCTGTCGGGCAAGATGCTGACCGGGCGCGATGCCGCGCATAAGCGCATCAAGGACATGCTGGATGCCGGCGAAGAGCTGCCCGTCAACTTCAAGGGCCGCGCCATCTATTACGTCGGCCCGGTCGACCCGGTGATGGGCGAAGTCGTCGGCCCGGCCGGCCCCACCACCGCCACGCGCATGGACAAATTCACGCAGATGATGCTGGACCAGGGCCTCCTCGCGATGATCGGCAAGGCGGAACGCGGGGCCGATGCGGTGGACGTGATCAGCAGCTTCAAGGTCGCTTATTTGATGGCAACAGGCGGCGCGGCTTACCTCGTGGCGCGGGCCATCAAGGAAGCGAAGGTCGTGGCTTTCGAGGACCTCGGCATGGAGGCGATCTACGAATTCACCGTCGAGAACATGCCCGTGACCGTGGCGGTCGACAGCAAGGGGACCAATGTCCACGTGCAGGCCCCGGCGCACTGGCGGGACCGTATCGCGAAGGAAAACCTCCTCGGCTGAGGCAAGGGGGCACTCGACCAAGAGCGGACGGGCTTCGACCGCCGCCATGGCGCGAAAAGCCCTGCGAGGTCTATGGCAGCATGATGACAAGCGACGAGACCCTTGGCGGGAGCCGGCCCGAAACCGCGCGCGTCCCCGCGCGCGCCGTCTTCGCGTCGATCGTCGGCCTCTGGCTGTGCTATTTCATCCTCAACACGATCCGTGCGGAAATGCTCGACCTGGGCTTTTCGCAGGAGCTGTTGTGGCGCCGCGGGCTGACCTCGCTGATGGGCGTGGGCATCACCGGCCTGCTCTGGATCATGCTCCGGCTGTTCGATCGCAGGCCGCTGTGGGCAAAGATTGCCGCCGCACTGGTGCTGGCCATGCCGACCGCCGTGCTGCTGACGCAGGCCAATGCCCTCGCCTTCTCCGACATCATGGACCAGGTGAACCAGCGCAAGGCCGCCGAACAGGGGCTGGACCTCTCGCGTGACGAGAACGGAGACCTGGTGGTCTCGCTGCCTCCGCGATCCGGCGCATTCGTCACGGCCATGCCGGAAGAGACGGGCGGTGAGCCCATAGTCGTGCTGCGCCAGTCCGAGAACGAGCGTTCCCGCCTGCGCATCGCCGAAGAAAGCTTCGGGCGGTATTTCATGATGCTGACCTGGTGCGCGCTTTATATCGCCATGCTGGTTGGCCAGAAGGCCCGCACGGCGGAACGGCGCGAGGCGCAGGCGCGCGAGGCGGCGCGCGCGGCCGAGCTGCGGTCATTGCGATATCAGGTGAACCCGCATTTCCTGTTCAACACCTTCAACTCCCTGTCGGCCATGGTGCTGACGGACCGGGCGAAGGAGGCGGAAAAGATGATCCAGACGATCAGCCGTTTCTATCGCCGCAGCCTGGCCGACGATCCCACCGCGGATGTGACCGTGGCCGAGGAATTCGACCTGCAGCGCCTTTACCTCGACATCGAGGCCGTGCGCTTCCCCAAGCGCCTGCGCGCGGTGTTCGACCTTCCCGAGGACCTGGTGGAAGCGCGCATGCCCGGCATGCTGTTGCAGCCCATCGTCGAGAATTCGGTCAAGCATGCCGTCGCGCCCGTGAAGCGCGAGGTGACGATCACCCTGTCCGCCCATGCGGAAGGCGACCGTCTCGTGATCGTAGTCGCGGATGATGGCGGCGTATCGGAAGGCCCGGGCAAGACGCGCCCCGGCTTCGGCATCGGCCTCGCCAATGTGCGCGACCGGCTGCAGGCGTCCTTCGGGGACGCGGCGCAGATCGCCAGCGGGCCAAGCGTAGAGGGCTTCGCTACCCGCATCACCATCCCGCTTACCGGTGTCCGCCCGAAGGCAGAGCCGCGCGTGGTGGCGGCATGACCGAAACACCGCAAGCAGGAGGACAGCCCTTGCGCACCCTGATCGTCGACGACGAGCCGCTGGCCATCGAGAGGATGCAGGTGCTGTGCCGGGAGCTGGACGCCATCGAGGTGGTCGATACAGCAAGCGATGGTGAAAGCGGCGTCGAGAAGGCTCGCGAGCTTGCACCCGACGTGGTGCTGCTGGACATGACGATGCCGGGGATGGACGGCCTGCAGGTCGCCCGCGCGCTGGCGGAATTCGACAATTCCCCGGCGGTCATCTTCGTGACCGCACATGAGGATTTCGCCGTCGAGGCCTTCGACCTCGAAGCCGTCGATTATGTCCTGAAGCCTGTCGCGGCGGAGCGGCTGGAGCGGGCCATCGGGCGCGCAACCTCCCGCCGCAATCCGGGCGAGGCGGCGGACGAGCGCTGGCTCAGCGAATTCTGGGTGCCGCATCGCAGCGAACTGCTGCGGATCGAGGCCGGGCAGGTGCACCGGATCGATGCCGAGCGCGATTATGTCCGGCTGCATGTCGGCGACACCAGCTACTTGCTGCTGCAGACCATCGCCGGGCTGGAAGCGAAACTGGACCCGGAAAAGTTCATGCGTATCCACCGCTCCACCATCCTGCGGCGCGATGCCATCCGCGGCCTGCGCCACGAAGGGTTGGGCGTCTGGTCGGTGGAGCTGGAGGACGGCGAGGCGCTTCGCATTGGCCGCACATACCTGCGTAAGGTCAAGGCCATCGCCGGGCGCTGAGTCTCTCGGGCTGGTCGGGGGGGTTTGCGTCCCGCGGCGGGGGTTCGGGACGTAGGGGGTAAGCCGCAGGACGCATTTCCTGCCTAACCGGCCCGCCGCGCAAGACCACACCCGCTCGACGATTCGCCAACACGGGCCGACCAGCGACAGCGCCGCTCCGCTTGCATTCGGTCCGCGATAGGCCATGCTGCGCCGCATGCTCGTGCTCGGCCTCTGTTTCATTCTTGGCATCGTGAATTTCGCGCTGCACGCCGCCGTGCTGGAAAGCGGTCACCCCATGCTGGAGCAGGCCGGGCGCTTCTTCACCGCCATGGACGGACGCGCCAGCCTGCTGTTCGAATTCGCGATCCTGCTGGCTGCCATGCTGCTGGCGGCAAACGGCTTCCCCGGCTGGGGCTGGGCTTATGTGATCTACTCCATCTTCAATTGCGGGACGGCGTGGGCCATCCTCTCGGGACGAATGTAGGTGGCTGGCGAGCAGGCTCCCCCCACGCGCATTGCGTTGGTCGTGAACAGCGCGAGCGGCAGCTATTCGCAGGAAGCCGTGGAGCGGCTGGTCGCCGTGCTCGAGGGTGGGCAGGTGGACGTCGCCAAGACGTACCAATTGCCCGATGATGACGTGCCCGGCGGCAAGGACCTCGATGACGAGGGCCTGGACTGCCTTGCTGTCTTTGCGGGCGACGGGACGATCAACCTAGCGATCCAGGCGCTCTCCGGCTGGGACGGGGCGCTGCTGCCATTACCCGGCGGGACGATGAACCTGCTGTGCGCGCGGCTCCATGGCGAGGACGCCGGCGCCGAGGAGATTGCGGCCCGCTTCGCCGCCGGCGACTTCCGCCGATCGTGCGAGCCCGTGGTCAGGAACGGGACGCGCATATCGCTCGTGGCGATTGCCTGCGGGCCGGGCACACACTGGTACCATGTGCGCGAGGCCATGCGCGATGTCCCGGAGGATGGCAGCCTGGGAGATCTGGCCAACGAGACCCGCGATGCAGTTGGCCTTAGCGTCAATGGCCCGATGGTGACTTGCGCCGATCCGAAGCTCGGCCGCGAGGAGGGCTATCCCGTCATTGAGCTGGAACCGCACGAGGACGGCCTGCGGATAGTCGCCTATACCGCGCAGGATTTTGCCGGTTACGCGAAGCAGGGCCTCGCCATACTGATGCGCCGGTTCCGCGAGGGTCCGCACGAGGTGCTGGGCCATGCGCGGCGCGTGCGGATTGCTTCGCTGGAGGAAGGCGGGATGGACATGAGTTTCGACGGGGAGCCTGCGAGCGGCGATGCTGCAGAGCTCTTCACGCTGGAACGCTGCCCCGTGCAGCTGGTTGCTACAGGCACATGACCCAGCAGACCCTGATCTTCCACCTGTCCGACATCCACTTCGGCCTGGAGGACAATCGCGCGCTCGACTGGGTGCAGCAGGAAATTGCCGAGCGCAGCCCGCACGCCATCGCCATTACCGGCGATTTGACCATGCGCGCGCGGCACCGGGAATTCGATGCGGCCTGCAATTGGATCCTGTCGCTGGACGTGCCGGTGACGGTGGAGATCGGCAATCACGACATGCCGTACTTCAATCCGATCGAACGGTTCTTCGATCCGTACAAGCGCTTCCGCGCGATCGAGGACAAGGTGGAGCGGGACCTCGACCTGCCCGGCCTCTCCATCGTGTCGCTCAAGACGGTGCGGCGCTGGCAGCCCCGGCTGAACTGGTCGAAGGGCTGGGTGACCGATGCGGCGCTGGAACGCTGCCTTGCCTCGCTGGACAGTGTGCCTGCCGGCAATCGCGCCGTCGTGGCGGTGCACCATCCGCTGCGCGAAGTCGGCACGCAGGGCACGGCCCTGACCCGCAATGGCCAGAAAGCGCTGGACGAGCTGGCGAAGCGCGGCGTGCTCGCGGTGCTGAGCGGGCACGTCCACGACGCCTTCGATATCATGGAGCATACGGCGCACGGGCCCATTCGCATGATCGGTGCCGGGACACTTAGCCAACGCACCCGCTCCACCCCCGCCAGCTTCAACCTGCTGCGCTGGGATGGCGAGACGCTGGATGTGGAAGTGCGCAATCTGCAGGATGTCGAAACGGCCGACATGATGATCGACGACGTGCCGGAAAACGCGCTGCCCCCGCGCGAAGCAGGGGAGCCGGTCGCACCGGTGAACCAGGTCCCCCGGACCGATCCTCCGGTGCATTGAGGCGCAAAAGAAAAGGGCGACCCGCGGGCCGCCCTTTCCATGAACAGTCTGTCCTGAAGGCTTAGCGCTTCGAGAACTGGAAGCTGCGGCGTGCCTTGGCACGGCCGTACTTCTTACGCTCCACCACGCGGCTGTCGCGCGTCAGGAAGCCGGCGGACTTCACGGCGGCACGCAGGGCGGGCTCGTACTTGGTCAGGGCCTGGGAGATGCCGTGCTTCACGGCGCCTGCCTGGCCGGACAGGCCACCACCCTTGACGGTGGCGACGATGTCGTACTGGCCTTCGCGGTCGGTCACGGCGAACGGCTGGTTGATCACCAGGCGCAGGGTGGGACGTGCGAAATACACTTCCTGGTCGCGGCCGTTGACGGTGATCTTGCCCTTGCCGGGCTTCAGCCAGACACGGGCGACCGCGTCCTTGCGGCGACCGGTGGCATAGGCACGGCCCTGGCCGTCCAGTTCCTGCTCGCGCAGCGGCGCGGACGGCGTTTCCACAGCGGTTTCACCGGCGTCCGGTGCATCGCCTGCGATATCCTTCAGGTCCGACAGGTCGGATACGGTTTCGGTATTCTCGGCCATTATGCGGAGACCTTGTTCTTGCGGTTCATCGAAGCGACGTCGAGCGTCTCGGGCTTCTGGCCCTCATGCGGATGCTCGGTGCCATTGTAGAGGTGCAGGGCGCGCATCTGGTCGCGGCCCAGCGGCCCGCGCGGAATCATCCGCTCGACAGCCTTTTCCAGAACGCGTTCGGGGAAGCGGCCTTCCAGCACCTTCGCAGCGGTCGTTTCCTTCAGGCCGCCGGGATAGCCGGTGTGCTTGTAGTAGACCTTCTTGGCCGCCTTGTTGCTGGTGAAGGCAACCTTGTCGGCATTGATGACGATGACGTGGTCACCGCAATCGACGTGCGGGGTGTAGCTCGGCTTGTGCTTGCCGCGCAGGATGTTGGCGATGATGGATGCAAGGCGGCCGACGACCAGTCCTTCCGCATCGATCAGGTGCCATTTCTTTTCGACCTCGGCCGGCTTGATCGACCGGGTCTGCTTGCTGAGCGCCTTCATGGCTGTTGGAATCCTTGTAATGCAAAAATGCATCGCGGCCGCAGAATCGAAGATCCCTGGTCGCGAAGAGCGCGCCAAATGATGGGTAAGGGGCCGCAAGTCAAGCAAAACGGCGGGTCAGCGGGGAGGTATAATAATACCCCCAACCGTTTCGTCAGGCCGAAAGCGGTGCCAGAGACCAGCTTTCCACGGTGGCGCGGGCGCTGTCCCCGATGCGCGTGACGATGCGGCGCTGCGCGCTTTGCAGCACGCCCGTTTCGGGATCGACCTGCGCTTCGAACGACACCTCGATCCGGCCGGTGCTGCCGCCGGGCAGGTTCACGCTGCGGCTGTCATGTGTCGCCCTCTGGCGCGGCGCGAAGAGGTCGACCGGCAATGTGGCCACCAGGCTTTCGCTCTGCCGGTGGGCCGCCTGGAGCATGCCGGAAATCACCTGCTGGTCAGCACCATCGAAATTGCCGGTCGCCAGCTTCTGCTCGACCACTCCGATGGCACGGCCGATGGCTTCGTCTGCCCGGTAATCCGGCCCGCCGATAATGGCGCCGGCATTGTCGAGCTGCATCGGGAAGATCCCGTCCTCGCGCCTTTCCCGTTCGATCCGGGCGAGGCTTTCCAGGGAGGGCGGCATGTCGACCTCGGCGGAAATCTGTGACCCGTCGAGGCGGAATCCGGCGGCCTCGCTGGAAAAGCGTACGGAAAAGGCCCGGCTGACTTCGATATGCGCGCCGCGCCCCAGCTCGCGGTGCAGGGCGCGGGTATAGCAAAGTGGGCTCATCGGTGGCCGGAACAGCCCTGCCGGTGCGCTTTTGGCCAGCGCGGGGGCTGCCCGCATGGCGAAGAGCGGCGCGCAGGCGCCATAGAGGGCTAGTTTCAGGGCGTTGCGACGATCGGCCATGATCAGGCAGTCTTCCCGATTGCCGAAAGCCAGTCCAGCGTTACCTGCGCGCTGGCATCCGCCAGCCACCCGCTTACTGCCGGAGTGTCGTATGGATGCAACGCTGTCAGGCGTGCGATGGCATCATCCAGCCGCGAACAGGTGGTCTTGAGTACGAGGATCGCTTCGGACGAGGCATGCACCTCGCCCTGCCAAACGAATCGCGACTCGGCTCCGGGCAGGATATTGGCGCAGGCAATCAGGCCTTCGGCCAGCAAGCCATCCGCCAGCACCCTTGCGCTGTCCGCATCGGGACAGGGGCACCAGACGAAGGCGGCCCTGGTCACTCCTGCCGGCCGAGCGCGTGCGCGGCCCAGGCGAAGGCGACCACCAGCAAGGCGCCGACCGTCTGGTGTGCCACCGCAATCCAGATGGCGACACCGCTCAGCACAGTCAGGATGCCCAGGATCACCTGCACGCCGACCGTGGCATTGAGGGCGATCGATGCACCGCGCTGCACCGGCTTCACCTTGCGCGCAATCACGATCAGCGCAGCGAGGGCGACAAAGGCCCACCAGCGGTGCAGCCAGTGCAGCAGGAACGGGTCATGCGTCAGCGCCCAAAGCGCGCCGCGCGAGGTATCGAATTCCGGGACGAACTGCCCCTGCATTGCGGGCCAGGTGTCGCTGGCGAGGCCTGCATTCAGGCCTGCCACCCAGGCACCCAGCAGCAGCTGGATGAACAGCACCGCCAGCACAGCGATGGAGAGGCCCGTGAAGCGCGCGGGACGCTGCCCGAAGCGCCGCAGGTCCAGCGCCGTCCAGACCAGCCCGCCCAGCAGGAACAGGGCGGTCAGCAGGTGCACGGACAGGCGGAAGTGGCTGACATCGGTCCGCGCTTCCAGCCCGGATGCGACCATCCACCAGCCGATGCTGCCCTGCAGGCCAACCAGCGCGACCAGCGCGCCGATTCGCAGCTTGTACCCGGCAGGGATCGCGCCGCGCAGCCAGAACCACAGGAAGGGCAGCAGCAGCGCCAGGCCGATCACCCGGCCCATCTGGCGGTGCACCCATTCCCAGAAATAGATTGTCTTGAACGCTGCCAGGTCCATCCCGGCCGGCCCGTTGATCTGCGTATATTCCGGGATCTGCTTGTAGAGTTCGAACTCGGCCTGCCAGTCCGCCTCGTTCATCGGGGGGAGGGCGCCCAGGAACGGCTTCCATTCAGTTATGGACAGGCCGCTTTCGGTCAGCCGGGTGATCCCGCCCACCGTCACGATGGCGATGACGAGCCCGGCCACGATGAACAGCCAGCGGGCCAGTAGGTGCGGGCGCGCCGTCCCGGTTCCGGCATCATGCAGGGCTTCGGACGAGCTGCGCTTGGCGGAATGTGCGACCATGGGGGCACAGGTGCGCGCGAGGCGAGCCTTTTTCAAGACCGAACGAACACGCCCAGCCCTTGCGTAATGTTACATGGTCACATATCTAGCCCGCGTGACGAATGATTCCCCCATCCAGGCCCCGCGTCTCGACCGGGTCGGCATCGCCCTTTCGGGGCTGTGCGCGCTGCATTGCATTGGCGGCCTGCTGCTGGTGGCCAGCGTTGGCGCAGGCGGATCGTTCTTCCTCAACCCGCTGTTCCACGAGATTGGTCTGCTGGTGGCCACCGTTATCGCGGGCATCGCCATTGGCCTGGGCGCGATCAAGCATCGCCGCCGCAAGCCCTTCGTCGTGGCGATGACGGGCCTGTCGTTCATGGGCGGTGCGCTGGCGATGGATCACGGTGTGGAAGAGGCGGTCCTGACCGTTATCGGCGTCGTGTTGGTGGCCGCAGGACACTTCCTGAACTTGCGCGGCGCGCGCTAGGCTCTATCTGCGGCGCATGTCCGCATCCATTTCCATCACCGTCAACGGCGAAACCCGCCGCACTTCCGCATCCACTGTCGCCCAACTGGCGCAGGAAATCGGCCTTGATCCGGCGAAAATTGCCGTGGAGCGCAATGGCGAGATCGCTCCGCGCTCCCAGCTGGCCGAAACCCAGCTGGCCGATGGCGATACGCTGGAGATCGTGCATTTCGTAGGCGGCGGACAAGGCGACGACAGCTGGGAAGTGGCTGGCCACACATTCAACTCTCGGCTGATCGTGGGGACGGGCAAGTACAAGGACTTTGCCCAGAACGCGGCTGCCGTGGAGGCAAGCGGCGCAGAGATCGTGACCGTGGCCGTGCGCCGCGTGAATATCTCAGACCCGGGCCAGCCGGTGCTGATGGATTACATCGACCCGAAGAAGGTCACGTACCTTCCCAACACCGCAGGCTGCTTCACGGCGGATGAGGCCATCCGCACGCTGCGGCTGGCGCGCGAGGCGGGCGGCTGGGACCTGGTGAAGCTGGAAGTGCTGGGCGAGGCGCGCACGCTATACCCCGACATGCGCGAGACGCTGAAGGCGACCGAAACGCTGGCCAATGAAGGCTTCAAGCCGATGGTCTATTGCGCGGACGATCCCATCGCGGCGCAGCAGCTGGAGCAGGCAGGCGCGGTGGCCATCATGCCGCTGGGCGCGCCGATCGGCAGCGGGCTGGGCATCCAGAACCGCGTGACCATCCGCCTGATCGTGGAGGGTGCGAAAGTGCCCGTGCTGGTCGATGCCGGTGTCGGGACGGCCAGCGACGCGGCCGTTGCCATGGAGCTGGGCTGCGACGGGGTGCTGATGAACACCGCCATTGCCGAGGCGAAGGACCCGCTGCGCATGGCGCGCGCCATGAAGCTGGCCGTGCAGGCCGGGCGCTACGCTTATCTGTCGGGACGCATGGCCACGCGCAAATATGCCGATCCCTCCAGCCCGCTGGCCGGCCTGATCTGACGGCCGCGCGCATGTGGGCATGCACAAAAGCTTCGCCCCGCGCACGATTTGTTAACCAAACTCGGTGACATTCTCCCTGTAATCACAGGGGGCTTTCATGGCCGGAACGAAGACTGCATCGCTGACCATTTCGGAACTGCGCGAATTCGCCAGCTTCACCGAAAGCGAACAGCTGTTCATCGAGCGCAGCCTGGATATCGGGCTGAACCGCGGCGATGCGTTCAAGCGCTGGCAGCGCGAAAGCGGCGACGGGCGGGCGATCCGCGGACAGTATCTGGCATACCGCGAACTCAAGACGCTGCGTGACTGCGTGCCGTCCGAAAACGCGATCGACGGTGTCGAGAGCTTCGTTGCCCCGCTGATGCGGATTGCGGCGCAGGATCTCGCCATGGAGCGGATCGACAGCTTCTCCGCCTTTCGCTTCCTCTACGAGCGCCTGCTGGGCGCGCGGGCACGGCCTTTCCTGCCGGCGATCTTCTGCGGGGCTGCGGCCCTGCCGCAAATCCGCCCCGCGCGGCGCAAGATGCTGCTGCAATCGCTGAGCGAAGCCGCTGCGACAGCACCCGGCTGGTCCGAGCGCGAGCCATGCTTCTATCCCGAATGGGTGGAGGCCGAAGCGGCCTAAACCGGATTCTGGCCAGCGCTTAGCGGCCGTCCGGCTTTTCCTCGACGATCAGGTAGATGACGGGCGTGTCGCCCACATTCACCACTTCATGCCAGGCGGTTCCCTCGCTGCGATAGCTGGAGCCTGTTTCCAGCCGGACTTCACGCGTGCCGCCGGCATCCGTGATTTGCATGGTCCCGCCGCTCAATGCGTAGCCATAGTGCGGCGGATGATAATGGCGTTCATGCCCCACACCCGGCGCAAATGTGCATCGCAGCATGCGGTCGCCGGGTGTCTCATGCAGCAATTCGCAGACACGCTCGCCTTCCCAGCCCGCCTCCAGTGCGGAAAGCAAGGCCGGCTCCGGCGTGCTGGCGCAGCCCGCCAGCAGCAATATCGGGGCGAGCAGGGCGTGCCGGGGCCTCACCCGCGGTAAAGCCCGTCCATCCGGCTGGCATAGCGTTCGCGGATCGGGCCGCGGCGGATCTTCATGCTGGGCGTCATCTCACCGTTGTCGATGTCGAACGGCTCGTCCGCGAAGCAGAACTGGCGGACCTTTTCGATCACCGACAGGTCCTGGTTGGTCCGGTCCACCGCCGCGCGCACGGCGCTGCGGAAGGCTGGCAGGTCCTGCAGCGCCTTCAGGTTGAATTCCTCGCCGTTCTGGCGCGACCATTCCAGCGCCCAGTCCGCATCGGGCACGATCAGCCCGACGACATAGGGGCGCTTGTCGCCGCTCACCATCGCCTGCGCGATTTCCGGCTGCAGCGTCAGCATGCCTTCGATCTTCTGCGGGGCGATATTGTCGCCCTTGTCGTTGACGATGATGTCCTTCTTGCGGTCGGTGATCTGGATGCGGCCCTTATCGTCCAGCAGGCCGATATCTCCGGTATGCAGCCAGCCATCCTTGATCGTGCGATCGGTTTCGGCCTGGTTCTGCCAGTAGCCCAGCATCACCAGCTCACCGCGCACCAGGATCTCGCCATCCTCGGCGATCTTCACCTCGACGTCCTTCATCGGCGCACCGACGGTTTCCATGCGGATACCCACGGCGGGACGGTTACAGCTGACGACAGGCGCGCTTTCGGTCTGGCCATATCCCTGCAGCATGACGAGGCCCATGCTCTCGAAGAAGCTGCCGACTTCCGGGTTAAGCGGCGCGCCGCCGGAAACGAGCGCCTTCATGCGTCCGCCAAACTTCTCGCGCACCTTCGGGCGCAGGGTCAGGTCCAGCAGCTTGGCGACAGGCCAGTCGAGCAGGCCGGATTTGCCTGCGCCCTTGCGCTCCGCCATGCCCAGCGCCTGGCCGAGCAGGAAATTGGCAAGTTTGCCCTGCTTTTCCACCTGCTTGACCATCCGGCCGCGCAGCAATTCGAACAGGCGCGGGACCACCACCATGATGGTGGGGCGCGCTTCCTCGATATTGCTGCCCAGCTTGTCCAGGCCTTCCGCAAACCAGATTTCCGCGCCCATGCCGATGGGCAGGTAAAGCCCGGCAGTGTGCTCCAGCGCGTGGCTCAGCGGGAGGAAGGACAGGAAGCGTTCGTCATCCCAGCCGAAATCATTGGCCAGGATATGCGCCGCGCCGTCCACATTGCACAGGATCGCGCCGTGATGCAGCAGCACGCCGCGCGGAGCGCCGCTGGTGCCGCTGGTGTATATGATGCACGCCGGATCGGTGCGCTGGATTGTCTCTGCGCGCGCCTCGACCGCCTTGCGCGATTCGCCGGCATCGCCCGCCACGAGGTCGGACCAGACATGGCAGTCGAAGCCGCTGGATTGGCTGCAGTCGAGCGCTTCCATGCCGATCACATGCTCCACGATTCCCGATTGCAGGATCGCGGGATGGAGCGGTTTCGACAGCTTCTGGGTCGAAACGATGGCCGCCCGCGCACCGGAGTTCTCCAGGATGTGCAAGTGGTCACGCTCGGTATTGGTCACATAGGCCGGCACGGTAATGCACCCGGCGGCCATGATCGCAAGGTCTGCGATTGCCCATTCGGGGCGGTTTTCGCTGACCAGCATCACCCGGTCGCCGTCCTGCAGCCCCATGGCGCGCAGCGCCTCGGCCAGCTGGCAGACCTGCCTTGCGGCCTCGGTCCAGCTTGTCTTTTCCCACTTGCCCGCTTTCTTCGCGGCCAGGAAAGTCATGTCGCCCCGCTCGTCTGCCCGCTCAAGGAACAGCGACACAAGGTCGGTGGCATTTTCGAAATCGGAAAGCTGCACCCCTGCTGCCTCCTCTCATAGCTATCGCCGGTTAGTCCGGCTGTCATGGCGCCAAGGCTTAGGCACGCTTGGCTTGGCAGGCAAGCTAGTCGGGAATGGCAAGCACGCCCTTCAGCCGCGGATCGTATGCCCCCACCCAACCATCGGGCGTGCGGATGGCTCCCACGGCGCGGAAGGGCGGGGTGGCGGAGCGCACGTTGGAAAAGCCCATGGCGGAGAGCTCGGCCATGCGCGGCTCCAGGCTGCTGCCCTCCTCCACGATGACCGTCTCCCTGAAAGTGGTGACCAGCGGCAGGCCCAGCGCATCTTCTAGCGGCAGGCCGAAGTCGATCACGCCGATGATGCTGCGCGCGACCTGTACCGGGATCGTCGCCCCGCCTGCTGCGCCCACCAGCATGAAGGGCTCGCCATCGGGTGCATAGATGATCGTCGGCGCCATGGAGCTGCGCGGCCGTTTGCCGCTTTCCACCCGGTTGGCGACGGGCAGGCCATCTGCCTCGGGCGAGAAGCTGAAATCGGTCAGCTCGTTGTTCAGGAAGAAGCCGCCGGTCATCAGCCCGCTGCCGAACGCCCCTTCGATGGTGGAGGTCCAGCTGGCCATGTTGCCCTCGCCGTCCACGGCCACGAAGTGCGACGTGCCGTTCTCGGGCGGTTCATCCCCGTCGCCGGCAGGGGCAGGTGCGCCGCGCGGGCTGCCCGGCTCGGCAGAGGCCAGCGCGCGGCCCGGCTGCAGCAGCAGCGATCGCGCGGCGAGGTAATCGGGTTCGACGAGGCCCGCGACGGGGACGGACACGAAATCGCCATCGCCGGTGTAAAGCTCGCGGTCGGCGTAGGCGAGGCGCTTGGAATCGACGAACAGCTGCCAGAAGGTCAGCGAATCCGGCCCCATGGCCGCAAGGTCGAAGCGCTCCAGCTGGCCAAGCATTGCCAGCACCGCGATCCCGCCGGAAGATGGCGGGCCCATGCCGCAGATGCGATACCCGCGATAGGACCCGCAGACGGTCTCACGCTCCTTCGCGCGGTAGGCCGCGACATCGGCAGCGCTCATGCGCGCTTCGCCCGGAGTGGCTGCGGCGACGGTTTCGGCCAGTGTTTCTGCGCGCGCACCGGTGTAGAATGCCTGCGCGCCCATCTCCGCCATAGCCTCGAACGTGCCTGCCAGTTCAGGGTTTACGATCAGCGTCCCGACCGGCTTCGGGCTGCCGTCGGCTTCGAAATAGAGGTTGCGCCCGAAGGCGGAGTTACCGGCCCGTTCGCGGTAGGCGTCCAGCGACATGTAAAGCCGCGGATTGATCCGGAAGCCGTCGCGAGCGAGCGCAATGGCGGGCTGGAACAGCGTCTTCCAGGGCAGACGGCCGCGCTCGGCATGGGCTTTCGCCGCCAGGGCGATATTGCCGGGGACGCCGACGCTTTTACCGGTCAGCACCACTTCCCGGTAGCCTATCGGCTTGCCGTCGCTGCCAAGGAACCAGTCCGGCCCGGCGGCCGATGGCGCGGTTTCGCGGCCATCGTAAGTGGTGACGCTGCCATCCGGCGTGCCCAGCAGCAGGAAGCCGCCGCCGCCGATGCCGCTCGATTGCGGCTCCACCACGGTCAGGGCCAGCATCGTGGCAATCGCCGCATCGGTGGCGTTGCCGCCCATGCGCAGCATGTCCATCCCCGCTTCCGCCGCGCGCGGATCGGCAGCGGTGACCAGGCCGGTTTGCGATTGCCCGGCAACAGGCGAAGCGGTGGAGGCCAGCGGCTCCTTCGGCGGGCAGGCGCAGAGCGAGAAGGCGGCGAAAAGCGCGAACAGCGTGCGGATTGTCATGCGCTGGGGTGCTATTCGCTTCCCACCGCTTCGGCAATGGAGGCAAAGCCGTCCGCGCGCATGAGCCGCTCCAGCCCGCGGGTGATGTAGCGCGCGATGCCGGGCCCGCGATAGACCGCTGCGCTGTAAAGCTGCACCAGGCTCGCCCCGGCGCGGATCCGCTCCCAGGCATCTTCGGCCGTGGCGATCCCGCCGACGCCAACCAGCGGCAGCGTGTCGCCCGCAATCTCGCGGAAGCGGCGAAGCTGGGAAAGCGCCAAAGCCTTCAGCGGCGCACCGGACAGGCCGCCTGCCTCCCCGGCATCCGCCGATTGCAGCGATGGGCGCGAGATGGTCGTGTTCGAAACGATCAGGGCCGCGATGCCATTATCGAGCGCGGCCCGCACGATGCGCTCGTGATCGCCGCTCTCGAGGTCCGGCGCGACTTTCAGGAAGACCGGCGGTGTTTCCGGCTGGCGCGCAGCAGCAATGGCTTCCAGCAGGGCTTCCAGCTCACCCTTCGCCTGCAGGTTTCGCAAGCCCGGCGTATTGGGAGAGGAGATATTGACCGTAATATAGTCTGCCACGCCGGAGAAGCGCGTGATGCCGGTGACATAGTCTGCGACGCGGTCCGCCGCATCCTTGTTGGCGCCGACATTGACGCCCAGTACGCCGCTGCCGTCCCGCTTGCGCCGCGCGAGGCGAGCGAAAGCTGCGTCCATCCCGCCATTGTTGAAGCCCATGCGATTGATGACCGCGCGGTCCTGCACCAGCCGGAACAGGCGCGGCTTCGGATTGCCGGGTTGGGGAAGCGGCGTGATGGAGCCGATCTCCGCGAAGCCGAAGCCCAGACCCATCAGCGCATCGGGGACTTCGCCATCCTTGTCATAGCCTGCGGCCATGCCGACGGGATTGGGAAACTGCAGCCCGGCCACTTCTGTCGCGAGCGGCCCAGCCGCGGGCGCGGCCCTGCCGGGCAGGGCCTTCAACCCAGCGATGGAGAGGCGGTGCGCGCGTTCGGGATCGAGCGCGAAGATGACGGGCCGGGCCAGCTTGAAGAGCATGGGAAGCGCGCATGGCAAACCGGTGGGCGGCTGTCGACACCTGTCTTTCGCAGAGAAAATGCGCAGCAATCGTATGCAGGCACAATGCGTGACGCATTTTTACAATTGTTTATTCCATTTTCGTGCAATGACACCGCTGCGACCCGAAGGGCTCTTGGCGAACGCCATCGAGTTCTCGACTTCCAAGGGGGCGGCTCCGATCTCGGCGCCGCCCCTTTTTTTTCGCGATAATTGCAGCAATCCTGCGGGATTGAGAGTGATTCGCAACAGTCGGTTTTGCTTGAAGGGGGTGGGCGCGCTCCCTAGCTGGAAACCGGAACGAATCACTCCGATTAACCGCCAGGACCCCGCAATGCGCCTATCCAGCATGGCCGATTATGCCGTCGTCACGATGTGCGCCGCCGCGCGCCATTGTGGCGGATCGCGCGTGTCGGCGGCAGAGCTGGCGGCGGAAACCGGCCTGCCCGTGCCCACGGTGCAGAAGGTGGTCAGCCTGCTTGGCCGCGCCGGCCTGATCCGCTCCATGCGCGGTGCGGGCGGCGGGCTGCAGCTGGCGCGCCCGGCGGCGGCGATCAGCGTGGCCGATATCGTGGAAGCGGTGGAAGGCCCCATCGCGCTAACCGCATGCGTGGACGGCGCGGATTGCGCGGTGGACCACACCTGCAGCGTGAAGCCGCACTGGCCGGTAATCAACAATGCCCTGCGCGGCGCGCTGGCGGACATCCCGCTGACGCAGCTGGCAGGCGCGAGGGAAATGGCATGAACGATCTCGCCCCGATGCAGGACCAGGAAGCGCATGATGCAGCCGCCAAGGCCGCAGAGTACGAGCATGGCTGGTCGACGGAAATCGACACCGAATTTGCCGAAAAGGGCCTGACGGAGGACACCGTCCGCTTCATTTCCGGCAAGAAAGGTGAACCGGAATGGATGCTGGATTGGCGCCTGAAGGCCTTCCGCCTTTGGCAGACCATGGAGGAGCCGGACTGGGCCAAGCTTGGCTATCCGGAAATCGATTACCAGGACGCCTATTACTACGCCGCGCCGACCAAGAAGCCGGAACTGGATTCGCTCGACGATCTCGATCCGGCGATCAAGGAAGTCTACGACAAGCTCGGCATCCCGCTGGGCGAGCAGGAAGTGCTCGCGGGCGTGAAGAATGCGCGCAAGGTTGCGGTGGATGCGGTGTTCGACAGCGTTTCGGTCGCCACCACCTTCCGCGAGGAGCTGGAGAAGGCGGGCGTCATCTTCCGCAGCATTTCCGAGGCGATCAAGGAATATCCGGAGCTGGTGAAGAAGTGGCTCGGCAAGGTGGTGCCGCAGCGTGACAATTACTTCTCCTGCCTCAATGCCGCGGTCTTTTCCGACGGCACCTTCGTCTACATTCCCGAAGGCGTGCGCTGCCCGATGGAATTGAGCACCTATTTCCGCATCAATGCGGAGAATACCGGCCAGTTCGAACGCACGCTGATCGTGGCCGAAAAGGGCTCATACGTCAGCTATCTCGAAGGCTGCACCGCGCCCATGCGCGACGAGAACCAGCTCCACGCCGCAGTGGTCGAGCTCGTCGCGATGGAGGATGCGGAGATCAAGTATTCCACTGTGCAGAACTGGTATCCGGGCGATGCCGAGGGCAAGGGCGGGATCTACAATTTCGTCACCAAGCGCGCGCTGTGCCAGGGCGACCGCAGCAAGGTCAGCTGGACGCAGGTGGAAACCGGCAGTGCGGTGACGTGGAAATATCCTTCCTGCGTGCTCAACGGGCGCGACAGCGTGGGCGAGTTCTACTCGGTCGCGGTGACCAACAATTACCAGCAGGCCGATACCGGCACGAAGATGATCCACAATGCGCCGGGCACGCGCAGCACGATCATCTCCAAGGGCATCTCCGCCGGCCACAGCAACAACACCTATCGCGGCCTCGTCCGCGTGGGTCCGAACGCGGAAGGCGTGCGCAACCGCACCGAATGCGACAGCCTGCTGATCGGCGACAAATGCGGCGCGCACACCGTGCCCTATATCGAGGTGAAGAATCCATCCGCACAGATCGAGCACGAGGCGACCACCAGCAAGATCAGCGACGACCAGCTCTTCTACGCCATGCAACGCGGCCTGGGCGAGGAAGAGGCGATGGCCCTGATCGTCAACGGCTTTGCGAAGGAAGTGCTGAAAGAACTGCCAATGGAGTTCGCGGTCGAGGCGCAGAAGCTGCTGGCGATCTCGCTCGAAGGGAGTGTGGGGTGATGCGACTCTTCATGGGAATTGCGCTTCTTTTTGCTTCATTTGCAGCGCATGCAGAAACTCCAGCGCCTTGGTTGATTGATCACCAACGATGCCTGGGTGAGAAGGCGAATGATCAATTGGCCAAACTGGACAAAAAGCTGAGCAGCAGTGAATCGCGCGCGCTCGCCGAGGTGATCTATTGGGAATGCGCGGTTTGGATGCCGAACGAGATGTTGCCTGAAGAGAAAATTCAGTTCGTTCATAGACGCAGCCAAGAGTTTGCAAAAAGTCTTCGTTGGCATTCGGCACAAGAAAATGACTGACCGCAAAACCCTCAACCTGCGCCCGCCATCCGACGATGCCGAAGCGCCCGCGCTCAAGAAGAAGGGGCGCGGCTGGGAAATCAGCGACAAGCGGCTCGACGCGCTGCATGACCGTGCGCGCGAGATGAAGCGCTTTGCCTCGCCCGCGCATACGGCGCTGGCCGAACGCTTCGCCAAGGCGGATTTCGGCAAATACACTTTCAAGCGCTTCGCCGTGGTCGGCAGCGCCATCGTGGACTTCAACTGCCACAACCTCGGCATGGCGATCATTATCGACGACCCCGAGGCTGACCCGACCATTTCCCGGCGCCGCGACAAGAGCCTTGAGTCGGTCGGCATCCGCGTGATGCGGATCACGCCCGAGGCCATCCTCGAGCATATGGACGACACGCTCGCCCGGATCGCCGCCGGCATGCGCATGCGCATCGCCGACAAGGCCGATGCCCGCCGCAAGCACCTCGCCGAAAACCCGCGCCAGAGCCGCCCACGCTATGACCGCGATGGCAATGGCCCGCCAAGGGGGCGCAGGTGACGCGGATAGGTTCACCGTCATTGCGAGCGGAGCGAAGCAATCCATCTCCTACCGCTGCGCCTGTACGCAAGCCCGGAAGATGGATTGCCATGTCGCCTTCGGCTCCTCGCAATGACGAAATTTGAATGAGACTGATCGAATGCTGAAAATCGAAAACCTCCACGCCGAGATTGACGGTAAGGAAATCCTCAAGGGCCTGACGCTGGAAATCCCGGCGGGCGAGATCCATGCGATCATGGGGCCGAACGGCGCGGGCAAGTCCACGCTGGCCTATGTGCTGGGCGGGCGCCCGGGCTATGAAGTCACGGGCGGCACCGTCACGTACAATGGCGAGGACTTGCTGGAGCTGGAGCCGCATGAGCGCGCCGCAGCAGGCATGTTCCTGGGCTTCCAGTACCCGGTAGAGATTCCCGGCGTCTCCAACGTGCAGTTCCTGCGCGAGGCGCTGAATGCCCAGCGCGCGCACCGCGGCGAAGAGAAGTTGTCGGGCGGCGAGTTCCTGAAGCTGGCCAAGGAAAAGGCCGCGCTGCTCGGCCTCGACATGGAAATGCTGAAGCGCAACGTGAATGTCGGCTTCTCCGGCGGCGAGAAGAAACGCGCCGAGATGGTACAGATGGGCATTCTCGATCCCAAATTCGCCGTGCTGGACGAGACGGACAGCGGCCTCGACATCGACGCGCTGCGCGTGGTGGGCGAGGGCATCAATTCCATCATGCGCGCCAGCGGCAAGGCCGTGCTGCTGATCACCCATTACCAGCGCCTGCTGGACGTGGTGCAGCCGGACAAGGTCTCCATCCTGGCCGATGGCCGGATCGTGAAGACCGGAGGGCCGGACATCGCCCTGCGCCTTGAAAGCGAAGGCTATGACGCGGTCATGGCGGAGCCTGCATGACCCAGAGCATCCTCCTCCCCACGCGTAAGGACGAGGCCTGGCGCTATTCCGATACGGACGCGCTTGAGGGCATGGACCTTGGCCGCTTCGACCAGTGGCGCGATATCGAGGTGCCGGCGGGCGAGACCTATCGCGAGCTGCTGGTGATCGAGGACGAGGGCGGCGTGTCGGACGATACGCTGCTCACGCGGCTGCGCGTGACGATCGGGAAAGGCGCGCGGTGCGAGCTGTTCGCGGTGATCGCCAGCGGCCACCTTGGCCGGGTCGAGACCGTGGTGATGCTGGAGGATGGCGCGCATTTCGAATTTGGCGGCGTGACTGTGGGCGGGCGCGACACGGTGCGCGAATTCGTCACCCGCGTGGCGCATGAGGAGCCGAATGCCACCAGCAACCAGGTGATCCGCAGCGTTCACTGGGGGCAGGGCACGGGCAATTTCCTCGGCCGGATCGACGTGGTGCGCGATGCCCAGAAGACCGATGCAGCGCAGGACTTCAAGGGCCTGCTGCTGGAGAAGGGCGCGAGCGTGAATGCCGTGCCGCAGCTGGAAATCTTTGCCGACGATGTGCAGTGCGCGCATGGCGCGACCGTGGGCCAGCTGGACGAAAGCGCACGTTATTACATGGCGACGCGCGGCCTCTCTCCCGAACAGTCCCGCCGCCTGCTGGTACAGGCTTTCATCGGCGATGCCTTCGTGGCGCTGGACGATGACGAGGAAGCGCGCGAGCGGCTGATGCGCGTGGCGCTCGACAAGCTGGACCGGCACCTGTGATGGGTAGTCCCGCTTCCATGAGTTCCCGCGAAGGCGGGAACCTCCTTCGGCCTGGCACGGGCCTGAAAGAGACCCCAGCCTCCGCTGGGGATCAGGTGCGCGCCGATTTCCCCGGCCTGCTGACGGCAGACGGCCAGCCGTGGCACTATCTCGACACTGCCGCCACCGCGCAGAAGCCAAGGCAAGTGATCGATGCGATGAGCCGCGCGCTGGGCGAAGATTACGCCACGGTCCACCGCGGGGTCTATTCCCGCTCCGCCAACATGACGCTGGGCTTCGAGGCTGCGCGCAAGCGTGTCGCCAAGTTCATCGGCGCGGAGAGTGAGGACGAGATCGTCTTCGTGCGCGGCGCGACGGAGGGCATCAACCTTGTGGCGCAAAGTTGGGGCCAGGCGAATGTCGGCGAGGGCGACCGTATCATGCTCAGCCAGCTGGAGCATCACTCCAACATCGTGCCCTGGCAGATGCTGGCAGAGGGTGTCGGCGCCGAGATCGACGTCTGCCCGCTGACCGAGGACGGCCTGATCGACCTCGACTGGCTGGAAGCGAATTTGACCAAGCGGCACAAGATGGTCGCGCTGGCCCATGTCTCCAACGTGCTCGGCTCGATCCTTGGCGCGAAGAGGGCGGCGAGGGCCGCGCATGCCGTTGGCGCAAAGCTGCTGCTGGACGGCTGCCAGAGCGCACCGCGCATGCGGCTCGACATGGCCGAGCTGGGCTGCGACTTCTTCGTGTTCTCCGGCCACAAGCTCTACGGCCCGACCGGCATCGGCGTGCTGTGGGCGCGGGGCGAGATCCTGGACGAAATGCCCCCATGGCAGGGCGGCGGCGCCATGATCGACACGGTGGATTTCGGCGGCACGACCTATGCGCCCGCCCCTCAGCGCTTCGAGGCCGGGACGCCGATGATCACGGAGGCGATCGCACTCCATGCTGCCGTGGATTACACCGAGGCCTTTGGCATGGAGAACCTGTTCGCGCATGAGGCACGGCTGGTGCGCAAGGCGCGCGAAGCTTTGAGCCACTTCAATTCCATCCGCCTGCTGGGCCCCGAAAAATCTGCCGGAATTCTCTCCTTCGCAATGGAGGGGGTGCATCCGCATGATCTCGGCACCATATTGGATGAAGAGAATGTCGCGATCCGCGCCGGTCATCACTGCGCCCAGCCGCTGATGGAGCACCTGGGCGTTCCCGCCACGGCGCGGGCCAGTTTCGGGCTGTACAGCGACGAAAGCGATGTCGAGGCGCTGGTGCGCGGCATCGAGAGAACACAAAAGATATTCGCCTGAGGAATTCGATTATGAGCGAGGAAAGCTCGACCAAGGATTACATCGCCGCGCCGCCGCCCAATGAGCAGGTTGCCGAGGTGGCGAAGCCTGCGCGTGCCAGGGTCGACGATGCGGTGGAGGAATCTGCGCCGCAGAAGCTGGAGCGCAAGAAGGATTACCTCGAAGGGTTCCTCCAGAAGAAGCCGGAAACGGTCTCGTCCGGCGAACCGGGCGGAGAGCTTTATGAGGCTGTCGTGGCCGCGCTGAAGGAGATCTACGACCCGGAAATCCCGGTGAATATCTACGATCTCGGCCTGATCTACGCGGTCGATGTCACGCAGGATGCAGACGTGAAGGTCACCATGACGCTGACCACGCCCAATTGCCCTGTGGCGGAATCCATGCCTGCCGAGGTCGAGCTGCGCGCAGGCGCCGTGCCGGGCGTCCGCGATTCCGAAGTCATCCTGACCTTCGATCCGCCATGGGACCCGGCCAAGATGAGCGACGAAGCCCGCCTCGAACTGGGCATGTTGTGAGCACGGCCGCGCCCGAGGTGACCGTCGCGCTTGCCGATTACGGCGATCCTGCCGATGCGGCGGCGATCGTCACCCTGCTGGACGCATATGCCTGCGATGCCATGGGCGGCGGAGAGCCTTTGCCGGAAGATGTCCGCGCCCGGCTCGTGCCATCGCTGGCACAGGTGCCCGGGGCGTTTTCCCTGATCGCGCGGCTCGGCGATTCGGCCGTCGGGCTTGCCAATTGCTTCACCGGCTTTTCCACCTTCAACGCGGCCCCGCTGGTGAACATCCATGACATGGCCGTGCTGCCGGGACACCGCGGCAAGGGCATCGGCCGCGCCCTGATGGAGGCCGTCGATGCCGAGGCCTTGAAGCGCGGCGCGTGCAAGGTCACATTGGAAGTGCTGAGCGGCAACGATACGGCAAAGACCCTCTACCAGCGCTGCGGCTATGGCGATTACGCGCTGGACGCTGGCACCGGCACCGCCATGTTCTGGCAAAAGGCACTGACATGACCGACACCGCGACAAGCACCCGCCCCGCCCCCAAAGCCGCCGTCAACCTGACGCCGCGCGCCGAGCAACGCATTGCGGACCTGATGGCCAAGGCGCCTGCCGACGCCATCGGCGTGAAGCTTTCCACCCCGCGCCGGGGCTGTTCGGGCCTTGCCTATTCGGTCGATTACGTGACCGAGGAAGTGGCTTTCGACGAGAAGATCGCGACGCCGGGCGGCACGTTCTACATCGACGGGGCGAGCGTGCTTTACCTGATCGGCAGCACGATGGACTGGGTGGAGGACGACTTCTCCGCCGGTTTCGTATTCGAGAACCCCAACGCCAAGGGCGCCTGCGGCTGCGGCGAAAGCTTCATGGTGTGACGCGGCTGGCGGCCTAGCGCTGCCGCAACGCTTCCACGCAAGCCGCGCGGTCCACATCCAGCCCATCGGAATAGCGCCGCGCATCGACATAGGTCGCGACCGGCTCTGCCCCCGGGCTCATGGGATAGAGATAGACGTCGAGCACGCAGGCCTCGCCGCTGAACTGCAGCTTGCGGGCATCGCCTTCCACCACATCCAGCCGCGGCGTGCCGAACAGACCGACCAGCGCGGCGCGGTCGCGCTCGATCACGTCTTCCAGCCCGCGCATGCGCAGGACCTGCGGCTGCAGGAACCCGGCGGGGGCTGCCGGCGTCACCGACTGCTGCGGCGGCGGGCGCGAGGCTTCCGGGCGAGGCGGCACGGGGCGGGCCTGCTGCGGGGCATCGGGCACGCTGGCGCAGGCTGCGGCCAGCGGAGTCAGGAGAAGGGCGATCTTAGCGCGCATTTGCGGTTGCATCCTTGCGATGGATCAGATGGGTCGCACTCGCCGCGCCCAGCAGCGGGGCGAGGAAATTGACGCCCGGTATGGCGAGCATGGCGGCGGTGATCCCGCCCAGCAGGAAGCGTTGCATCTTGCCCAGCGGATGTGCGCCACCACCCGCTGCGACACCCATCGCGCCGTGATGCCGCTGCCAGACCATGTCCTGCAGCTCACGCCCGATCAGCACGCCGTTCACCACCAGGAACAGGGCGAAGGTCCCCACCCCGGTCACCAGCAGGGCGATGGCAAAGGGCAGGGCGATGAGGTTGGCCAGCAGCGCGCGCCCGGCGGCCTTCAGGCTGGCGCGGACCTGCTCTGCCAGGGGCGGCGTGCGGGCACGACCGGCAGCCTCGGGATAGAAGCGCGCTTCCACCGCCTCCACCACGTCGTCGGCATAGAACTGGATCACGGCCATCGCCACGATGCGCCATGTCAGCCACAGGCCTGCCAGGGCGAGCAGCAGGGAAAGCGCCTCGCGCACCACGCCTGCGCCCGCAAACAGCGTGTCGGACAGGCCCAGCGCGCCGATCGCCCAGTCGAAGGCATACCAGCCCGCCACGGCCACGATCACGAACAGCACCAGGCTGGCGGCGATGCTCTTGAACAGGATCGCCAGCACGCGGGAATCGCCCAATTGGCGCAGGCCAAGGAGGAATGCGGAGAGGATCTGGGACATAGGCCCTTGCGATTGCGCGGCGATGCGGCCAAGTCAACGCCGCTTTGCCGCCTGCCAGACAAGCGGCCCTCCCAACCGGATAGACAGGACGACCAATGACCCAGCCCCGTTACGATGTGATCGCCATCGGAAATGCCATCGTGGACGTGATGGCCCCGTGCGAGGATGGCCTGATCGACGAGCTGGGCCTCAACAAGGGCGGCATGACGCTGGTGGACGAGGACGGCGCGAAGACGCTGTACGATGCCATGGGCCCGGCGCGCGAGATTTCCGGCGGCAGCGCGGCCAACACGCTGGCGGGCCTGTCCGCCATGGGCAGCCAGTGCGCCTTCATCGGCCAGGTCGCGGACGACCAGCTGGGCGAGGTCTTCGCGCATGACATCCGCGCCGTGGGCATCGATTTCGACACGCCCGCCCGCACCGGCTCCCCCGCCACGGCGCGCTGCCTGATCTTCGTGACCCCCGATGCGGAGCGCACGATGAACACCTTCCTCGGCGCAAGCCAGTTCCTCCCCGCCGAGCGACTGGACGAGGAAGCCATCGGCGGCGCCAAGATCCTCTATCTCGAGGGCTATCTGTGGGATCCGGAAGAGCCGCGCGCTGCCATGCGCCGCGCCATCGAGGCGGCCCGCAAGGCCGGGCGCAAGGTCGCCTTCACCCTGTCCGAGGTCTTCGTGATCGACCGCCACGGCGACGATTTCCGCGCCCTGATCGAAGATGGCCTGATCGACATCCTCTTCGCCAACCACACCGAACTTGCCGCGCTGACGGGTGAGGACGATTTCGAAGCCGGCATCGCCGCGCTGAAGGACAAAGTGCCCACGCTGGTCGTGACGCGCGGCCCCGAAGGCGCGGTTGCGCTGGCGGGCAGCGAACGCGCCGAGGTTTCCGCCGAGCCGGTCGAACATGTCGTCGACACCACCGGCGCAGGCGACCTCTTCGCCGCCGGCTTCCTCCACGGCCACGTCCAGGAAAAGCCGCTGGAAACCTGCCTGCGCTACGGCGCCATCGCCGCGGCGGAAGTCATCTCGCACTACGGCGCGCGGCCGGAGGCGGACCTCGCAAAGCTGATCGCTGAGAAGGGCTGAGTATTCGGGCGCGGGCTGGGCGCGGCCTAATGGTGAAAGGCCTGCGACAGACTTTGGTGCTTCATGGGCGGTGACGCTGGTCCGATCTATGGTTTGACCGGCCCGACTGGCTTCACGCAACCGCTGTAGTGCAGCGACGAGCCGCCTCGCCGTTGCCTTGGTCGAGACCCGTGCACCGGTGCTCTTTCAAGAAGCCGTCTCAACCTGCAGCCTCAAGCTAGGCCCAGCCATTTCAGGCCGCCGGGCAGTTTGTCAGCTGAGAAATCGACTTGAAGTACGCGTCTTCGGTCCGGCCTAGAGGCGCGTTTTGAGCTGTGCAGTATTGAAGTCGCATAGAGCCAGACGTCGCCTCGGCTTGCGACACATTCGATCGCGGGGCACGCCTCAGCCACTACGTTGGCGTGCCCGCTTGCGATCTTTCCAAGTCGATGGGATCCGCAAGCAACGACTAAAGGTGCGTTGGCCTTAGGCGTATCATCGAAATGGATGCGCAGTGTCAGCATGCGTTCAATGATTTCAAACGGGGGTTCGACATGCAGGACGCCCGCTTTCCGCGACCATGGCCCAAACCCTTCCACCGGACGCTGTTCCTCCACGTTGATGGTTCTGTCCTGATGCCAACCTAAAGCCCAATTCGTATTAGCCGACTTGTCGAACAGCACGGCACGCACGGGGCGAAAATCCTTCGCGCCAAAAGCCAAAAGCCGGTTCGAAATTGGCTTGAGCCAACCCGCTATGTCGGAATGACTAGTCAGACGCATACCTGGTCGCCTGCCTTGACTGAGCAGTGAGGGAACCGGGAAGCGCTCCACTTCTGCCGAAGCAAACAGTGGAAAGTGCTCGCAGCCATCCTCAGCCAGGCTCGGGCCGTCTGGCGCAGAGCGTGCGCTCACCCCCGATCCCGTTCCGCCTCGCGCCGGATTTCATTATGGCCGATGTCGCGCCGCACGAAGCCGGTGGGGAAGTCGATGGCGTCCACTGCTTCGTAGGCCGTCGCCTGCGCCTCGGTCACATTCGCGCCCGTCGCCGTGACGTTCAGCACGCGGCCGCCGTTTGCCACCAGTGCGCCGTCCTTCATCGCGGTGCCGGCGTGGAAGACCTTGGCGTCCTTCGCCTCCGCATCGCGCAGGTCGATCGCGCCGCCTTTTTCCGGCGTGCCGGGGTAGCCATTGGCGGCCATCACTACGGTCAGGGCGGTCTCGCCCGAGAATTCCGGCGCGGGCAGGTCGGCCAGACGTCCCTCGGCGCAGGCCAGCATGGCCTCCACCAGGTCTCCGGCAAAGCGCATCATCAGCACCTGGCATTCCGGATCGCCGAAGCGGCAATTGTATTCCACCAGCTTCGGGCCGTCCTCCGTCAGCATCAGCCCGGCATAGAGCACGCCGGAATAGGGCGTGCCTTCTGCGGCCAGCTTCGCCACCGTCGGGCGCACGATCTCCGCCATGGCGCGCTCTTCAAGATCGGCGGTGAGGACGGGCGCGGGGGAGTACGCGCCCATGCCGCCAGTATTGGGCCCGGTGTCGCCTTCGCCCACACGCTTGTGATCCTGCGCGGTGCCGAAGGGGACCACGCTGGTGCCGTCGGTAATGGCGAAGAGGCTCGCCTCCTCCCCGCGCATGAACTCCTCGACCACCACTTCCGCGCCCGCACTGCCGAACTGGCCGCCGAACATGCCGGCCAGCGCCGCTTCGGCCTCCGCGCGCGTTTCGGGGATGACCACGCCCTTGCCCGCAGCAAGGCCATCGGCCTTCAGCACGTAAGGCGGCTCGAATCGGTCCAACGCTCCCATGGCCTGCTCCAGCGAGGCCGCGTGGACATAGCCAGCCGTGGGGATGCCCGCCCGGTCGCAAAGCGCCTTGGTGAAGCTCTTGCTGCCTTCCAGCTGCGCCGCCGCGCGCCCGGGTCCGAAGACCGGCACGCCCTCGGCGCGTAAGGAATCTGCGAGCCCGTCCACCAGCGGCGCCTCCGGGCCGATCACCACCATGCCGATCGAATGCTCCGCACAGAACGCGCCCACTGCGGCGTGATCGGCGGCGTCCAGCGCCACCAGCTCCGCTTCTTCCGCAATGCCAGGATTGCCGGGCGCGGCGTAGAGTGTATCGCAGCGCGGGGATTGCGCGAGCTTCCACGCCAGCGCATGTTCGCGCCCGCCCGAGCCCAGCAGAAGGATATTCATGGCCGCTCCAGAAACTTCGGATGAAAATGCGTCAGGACTGGTAGCGAAGGGCCGCGCGGGCGACAATTCCGCGCCTTTCTCCATCACCGAGATTTCCTCGCTGCTGAAGCGCACCGTCGAGGACCGTTTCGGCCATGTGAAGCTGCGCGGCGAGCTTTCGGGCGTGAAGCGGGCGGCCAGCGGGCACATGTACTGCGCGCTGAAGGACGAAAAAGCCGTGATCGACGGCGTGATGTGGAAGGGCAATGCGCAGCGCCTTTCCTTCCGCCCCGAAGACGGGATCGAGGTGGTCGCCTCCGGCAAGCTGACGACTTATCCCGGCCGCTCCAAATACCAGATCGTGATCGACAGTATGGAGATTGCGGGCGAGGGCGCGTTGCTCGCGCTGCTGGAAAAGACCAAGGCGAAACTGCAGGCCGAGGGGCTGTTCGACGCGGATCGCAAGCGCGCGCTGCCCTTCATCCCGCGCCGCATCGGCGTGGTCACCAGCCCCACGGGCGCGGTAATCCGCGATATCCTCCACCGCCTGGCCGACCGGTTTCCGAGCGAAGTGCTCGTCTGGCCCGTCATGGTGCAGGGGCAGGGCAGCGCCGAGCAGGTGGCGGCCGCCGTGCGCGGCTTCGGCGCGATGGAGGTGGATGCCCGGCCGGACCTGCTGATTGTGGCGCGCGGCGGCGGCTCGATCGAGGATTTGTGGAGCTTTAACGAGGAGGTGGTGGTGCGTGCTATCGCCGACTCGCCGGTCCCCGTGATCAGCGCGGTGGGGCACGAGACCGATACGACGCTGGCCGATTATGCTGCGGACCGCCGCGCGCCCACGCCCACGGCGGCGGCGGAGATGGCGGTGCCGGTGCGCGGGGAGCTTGTCGCCACCCTGGCGGACTTCGCCGCGCGGCAGAAACGCGCCATCCTGCGCCCCGTGCAGCTGGGCCGCGAGCGGCTGGCCGCCCGGGCCGAGCGCCTGCCCCGGCCCGATGCCCTTCTCCAGCCCCAGCAGCAGGCGCTGGACGATGCCGCCGAACGCCTTCGCCGCGGCCTGGCGGACCGGGCCTCGAAGGGGCGCGAGCGGCTGCAGGCGGCGCGCCTCTCGCCCGCAATCCTGCAGCGCGCCCTTCGCGACGGGGCCGGCCGGCTGGCGCAGGCTCGGCTCTCGCCCGCCTTGCTGACCCGCAAGTTTGAGGATGCGACGTCGCGCCTCGATGCCATGGAGCGCGTGCGCCGCCAGCTTGACCCCAAGGCGCCGCTCGCACGCGGCTATGCCCTTGTCAGCGCGCCGGACCTGCCAGTCATCGCCAGCCGCGACCTGGCGGGCAAGCAGCCGGTCCTGACGCTGGAATTCGCCGATGGCAGGCTGCAGGTCGCCCCCGGCGACGCGCCGCCGCTGAAGGCCCGTCCCAGGCCCCGCAAACCCAGCACCGGCGAGGCAGCAAAGCGGCAGGGCGACCTGTTCTGATGCTGCTTCGGACAGGCCGGGCCACCCACGCCCTTGCCGCCACTCGCCCCCGCGCCTAAATTGCCGCGCATGCTGATGAATTCCGGAAACAAGCCCGCCACGCTCCTTTACGGCCCGAACGGCTTTCGCGTCGTCAAACCCGGCGACCATGTCGTTTGCGCGGTGAGCGGACTGGCTGTCCCGCTGGAAGAGCTGCGATATTGGTGCGTGGAGCGGCAGGAGGCCTATGCCGGGCCCTCGCAGGCCGCCGAACGGCTCGCGCCGGGCGCGGCCTGATGCGCATCGCCCTCGTCGCAGGTATCGCCGCCGTATCGCTCTCTGCCTGCATCCCCGGCGCGCAGGAGCCGGATAGCACGCCCTCGCCATCGCCAAGCCCCACCATCGTGGCGCAGGCGCTGCCGACACCCGCGCCGACCCCGACCCCGACACCTACGCCCGTCGGCCCCACCACCTTCCTCTTCAGCGGTGAGCTGACGCAGGGCGGCTGGATCCGCGGTCAGGCCCCGGCGGGCACTGTCTCGGCGCGGCTGGGCGAGCAGGCGCTGGTGCTGGACGAGGCCGGCATGTTCTTCGCCGCATTCGACCGCGATGCCGCCAGCCAGACCAGCCTCGTCGCCACCCTGGCGGACGGGCGCACGATCAGCAGTCCGGTGGCAGTCTCCCCGCGCGAGTGGAATATAGAGCGCGTGAATGTCGCGCGCCGCTCCGGCGGGCCCAGCGCGAGCTTCATGGAGCGTCGCCGGCCCGAGCTGGCGCAGATCAACGCCGCACGCCGCGTCAACGCGGACAGCGATGGCTGGCAACAGGATTTCATCTGGCCCGTGAAGGGGCGCATCTCCGGGCGATTCGGATCGCAGCGCATTTATCGGGGGGAGCCGGGCAGCTATCACTCGGGCATCGACATTGCGACGGGTGAGAGCGGCACGCCCTTCGTCGCCCCGGCCGACGGGGTTGTCGTCCTGGCAACGCAGACCCCCTTCAGCCTGGAGGGATACCTTCTGATCATCGATCACGGGCAGGGCCTCAACAGCGCCTTCCTGCATTGCTCGCGAATCGCGGTGCAGACCGGCGATGTTGTTCGGCAGGGCCAGTATGTCGGCAACATAGGCTCGACCGGCCGGGCAACGGGCCCGCACCTCCACTGGGGCCTGAAATGGCGCGATGCGCGGCTCGACCCGCTGCTGTTCACTGGACCGATGGACTGAAGCTTCGCCCGGCGATTCAGGCGGTTAAGAAACGCTGGTGCTGGAATGCAACGCATGACCGCCAGATCGCGCAACAATATTGCGTACAGGCGTCCTTTCCCAGTGAGGCCGCGGCTTTCGCAAGGCGCGCGCGGTAGTGTGGCAAATTGGTGACAACGCCCGCCCAATCTTAACGCAAGCTGCAAGTGCCCCTTGTGGTGGACCCCGCTTTGCCGCCATTCGGGCGCATCATTTTCCGGACGGGAGTCGTGCGTCCGTGGTGTGGCAACTCGTGTCGCATCGCACGCAGGAAGAAGTCAGGAAATGTCAGGAACCGTCGCATAATCCGCGACGGCCTTCGGGAAAAAGGGACTGGAACGTGAAATCTTTCCTCAAGAAATCTGCTCTTAAGAGCGCCAGCTGCCTGCAGGCACTGTCCATCGTCGGTGTCGGCGCGGGCATGGTTGCAGTGGCTGCTCCTGCGGCAGCGCAGGACTACACCCGCGGTGTGCTTCAGGGCACCGTGGTCGACGAAGCTGGCAACCCGGTTGCCGGTGCAGAAGTCACGGTGACTTCGAACGCACAGGGCTTCAGCAACTCCACCACCACCAGCGCAAACGGCGGTTTCACCGTCAACGCTCTGCCGACCGGCAACTACACCGTTGTCGTTTCGCAGAACGGCACGCCGCTGGTTGAAGACCGCGGCGCACGCGTCGTTGCTGGTCAGACCAACAACTACCGCTACATCGCCACCGGCGAAGCGGTTGCTGTTGCTGACGGCGGCAACGAAATCGTCGTTCTCGGCATTCGTACGCAGACCGTCGACTTCAGCGCCACCCAGACGGGTATCACGCTGGACGTCGAAGACCTGGCAGAGAACATTCCGGTTTCGCGTAACGCGAACGACCTGATCCTTCTCGCTCCGGGTACGACGGCAGGTGACGGCGGCTTCGGCAGCCTGGTCTCCATCGGCGGTGCAACCGTCGCTGAGAACGCCTACTACGTGAACGGCCTGAACATCACGGACTTCCGTAACTTCCTCGGCGGTTCGATCATTCCGTTCGAATTCTACCAGACCCTCGACGTCAAGACCGGCGGCTACCAGGCCGAATACGGTCGCGCGCTGGGCGGTGTGACCTCGGCCACCACCAAGTCGGGTTCCAACGAATTCGAATTCGGTGTTGTCGCCACGTATAACCCCAACTGGGGCCGTTCGACTTCGCCGAACACCTTCCAGGACAACCCGCTGATCGCCGGTGACGACGTTCTGTCGCTCAACGACGATGACTTCAGCGAAAGCTATGACGCTTCGCTGTATGCTTCGGGCCCGATCATCAAGGACCGCCTGTTCTTCTACGCTCTGTACCAGCCGCGCTATTTCAAGTCGGCCGGCACCAGCGCAGGCGTCAGCACCGGCACGGCCCCCAGCGGCCAGCGCCTGACCACGACCAGCGACTCCCCGTTCTTCGGCGGCAAGCTGGACTTCGTGATTGCTGACGGTCACCGTCTGGAAGGTACCTACTTCCGCGACGACCAGACGCAGGAAACCGAATACGCCATCTATGATGCGCGTGGCGGTGCCGGCCTGACGGGCGGCATTCTCGGTAACGTGGTCAACACTTTCGGTGGCGACAACTTCATCGTGACCTACACCGGTTCCTTCACGGACTGGTTCACGCTGTCGCTCTCCTATGGTGAGAACCACGACAAGTCGACGCAGGTCGCTGATCCGAACGTCAGCTCGGCCATCACGCGTCTCGGCACGACCCGCCAGGCATACGGCACCGTCACCGGTGACGTGAACGACCTGAACGACCGTATCTTCTACCGTGCAGATGCCGACGTTTATGTAGATTTCCTGGGTGAGCACCACTTCCGTTTCGGCTTCGATTACGAAGACCTGACGGCGTCGGAAACCACGCGCTACACGGGTTCGGGCTACCGCTACGATTTCCGTAGCCGCTTCGCACTGGCCTATCGTTACTTCAACGAAGGTTCCTTCAACACCGACATGCGGGCGTTCTACATCCAGGACGACTGGTCGCTGTTCGATGGCCGCCTGAACCTGCAGCTGGGTCTGCGTAACGATCGCTTCCGCAACTACACGCAGAATGGCGAGCTTTACTACGACTCCGGTGACCAGTGGGGCCCGCGTATCGGTGCCGCATTCGACGTGTTCGGTGATGGCCGTACGAAGCTGACCGGCTTCTGGGGTCGTTACTTCCTGCCGATCGCGACGAACACGAACATCCGTCTCGCCGGTTCGGAATCCTACTACCTGCTGCTCGACTTCTACGGCTCCGCGCCCGACGTCGACGGTGACGGTATTCCGGATTTCTACACCGTCGGTGCTGATGGCGAAGTCACCAACTTCGGCACCTCGCCCAACAGCTTCCTGTTCGGTAGCGCAACCTGCCCCGCCGGTACGCCGGATGCAGGCCGTGTTTGCCGCGCAGTGTTCGCTGACGGGACGCTTGGCCCGACAGACACGCTGGTCAACGCCAGCCTGCAGCCGAGCTACACCGACGAGTTCATCATCGGTGTCGAGCACAAGATCGACGACTGGACCTTCGGCGTGAACTACATCAACCGTCGTCTCGGTGAGACGCTGGAAGACGTAGCCATCGACGCCGCCGTGATCGCATACTGCGCCGCCAACGGCATCGCAGGCTGCCCCACGGAGTGGACCGGTTTCCACCAGTACGTGCTGACCAACCCCGGCAAGGACATGACCGTCCGTCTGGATGGCGATTGTTCGATCGCTGGCCAGTGTGACGTCGTGACCCTGACGGCAGCCCAGCTGGGTTACCCGGAAGCCATCCGTGACTATGACGCGGTGGAATTCGTGGTCGATAAGTCCTTCGACGGTCTCTACGGCTTCAACTTCAGCTACGTCTGGACCAAGCTCGAAGGTAACTTCGAAGGTGCGGTTAAGTCGGACAACAACCAGTCCGACGCCGGCCTTACGCAGGACTTCGACCAGCCGGGCTTCCTGGATGGTGCCTTCGGCCCGCTGGCCAACGAACGCGAGCACTCGTTCAAGTTCTACGGTCACATCCAGCCGCTGGAATGGCTCGACATCTCGACCAACGTCGTTGTCCAGTCGCCGCGTAAGTTCAGCTGTATCGGTAACTACCAGAACGACTCCTCCGCCTTCGAATATTCGTATGGCGCTGCATCGTTCTACTGCCGTCAGCCGGAATTCGGTGGCGACCCGAGCCAGCCGATCGGCAACGGTCAGGGCTCTGTCCTGGTGCCGCGTAGCTCGGCGTTTGAATCGGACTGGAACAAGCGTGTCGATCTCGGCGTTCGCTTCGACCTGCTGCCGCTTCGCAACATCGGCAACAGCTACTTCCGTGTGGACATCTTCAACGTGTTCAACTGGCAGTCCAAGCTCGACTTCAACGAGTTCGGTGACATCGGCTTCGGCGGTATCAACCCGAACTACAAGAAGGTTCGCGGCTATCAGGCTCCGCGTTCGGTCCGCTTCACGCTGGCCCTGCGTTACGGCGGCGATTGATGCCGGTTGCCCCAAACGGGGCAGCAAACTAGATACGGAAGGGGCGGCCATGCGGTCGCCCCTTTCTTTTTGTGAGACGTCAATTGAATACCAACGGACTCCAGATTGCAGCCGCTGCCTATAAGTCCGGTGTGCAGCAGGATGATCGACGATCCACCATCGCGGGCGCGCGCACGCTCGTTCAGATGAATGCGCCGGTCGGACCGCAATGGCAGGGCCTCGCCCAACAGGTTTTCCGCTGGGGAGAGCTCGATCTCGCTCTCGCGGCGCTTGATCGTTGGGCAGGCCAGGGGGGAACGGCGCCCGCCATCGCTTACGAGAAGGCCATCCTGCTCAGCCGCGTCGGGCGCGCGGCCGATGCGCTGGAAAAGGTTGAAAAGCTGCCCGCTGACCAACCCAACGCCATCGCCAACGCCTACCTGAAGGCGTCGCTCTATTGGAACCTCGGCCGCAACGATGACGCAGAACGCGAATATCGCCGAGCGTTGTCGGTCAACCAGGCCGCCGGCGCGGCATGGCTGGGACTTGCCCAGATCGGCAGTCTGTCGGCTGAGGACCTTGCTGCCATCCACCGCCAGATCGAAACGAACGCCTTCGCTGACGGTACCGACCGTGCCGCGGCCCACCAGGCTCTCGCCATGCAGGCGCACCGTGCTGGCAACCACGACAAGGCGTTTGGCCATTTCGAACAGGCCAGGGCTGCCAAGGATGCCCGCGCATACAGCGCTCCCGACAATGAAGCTTCCGCTCGCATCGCAAGCGCATGGGACAGCGCGGCAATTGATCGGATGATTAGCCTCGGGAAAGACCCGGCTGAAGCCGAACGGCCGCTTACCATCGTGACCGGCCTACCCCGCAGCGGAACCACGCTGGTCGAGCAGATCCTTTCCTCGCATTCCGCCGTCGATGGCGGCGGCGAACTGGGTCTCGCCCGCCAGTTGGAGGCCGAAATCGGCGGTTTCGCACCGAAGGATTTCGATGCCTACGCCGCCGCGAACGACGCCTCGCTGCAGAAGGCGCAGGCGCTGTACCTTCGCCTCGCGGCAGAACGGGTGCCCGGCTCGCAAATGCTGGTCGACAAGTCGCTCAACCAGTCGCGCTCGCTCGGACCCTATGCTGCCCTCTTCCCGCAAGGTCGGTTTATCTGGCTGCGCCGTGACCCGCTGGAGAATGCATGGTCGATCTTCCGCACCTGGATGGCCAATGCTGCCATCTCAGGCTGGTCGCAGGAAGCCATCGCCCATCACATGAAGACCGAAGACCGCCTTCACGCGCATTGGCAGGCCCAGCTTGGCGGCCGCCTGCTGACTGTGCCGTATGAAGAGCTGGTGGCCGCGCCCGAAGAGTGGATCGAGAAGATCACGCGCCACGCAGGGCTAGATCCGGAAGAGGCGCAATCGCGTTTCTACGAAAGCGACGGCGCGGTCAGCACGGCCAGCGCGATGCAGGTTCGCCAGCCCATTAACCGCAAGGGTATTGGTGCAGCCGAGCCTTATCGCGAACACATGAAGCCCTTCCTCACCGCTTATTACGGACCCAGCGGCGCCGCATGAACCCGCCTGCCAGCCCCGCAGCCTTCGTGGCCGCGTTGCAGCGGCAGGACCGGGTCGGCGTCCGCCAGAACGCGGCCGGCATGCTCGATGCGGGCGCAAGGCTTGCCGGGCAGTGGAAGGCCGTGGCGCAAGTGATGCTGAACGATGGCGAGTACGAGCTTGCCCGCCGCGCCGCCGATGCGCTGGCCCGGCAGGTACCCGGCCCGGGGTCGGAGTTCGAGCGTGCTGCGACCTATGCCCGCAGCGGCCGCCCGCAAGTCGCTGACGAGATCCTGCAGGCCCTGCCGGAGACCGTCCCCGACCGCCTGAACCACCATTACACCCGCGCCACTCTGCGCATGAACCTTGGCGACCTTCCGGCCGCACGCTCGCATTTCCAGCAGGCCCTTACCCTCGATCCAACATCGGGTGAGGCGTGGCTCGGGCTGGCAATGGCGGGCGGGCTGGACGCGGAGTGGAGCGAAAAGCTGCTCGCCGCGAAACAGACTGCCAATGGTCCGCCCACCATGTCCGCCGCGGCCCTCCAGACGGCGCTCGGCCGCGTACACGAGAAGCAGGGCGACCACGCCGAGGCTTTTGCCAGATATGCTGCGTCCGGCGCGGTGCTGGAAAGCCTGCGTCCCTACGACCGCGCCGCCGACCTGGCCGAGGCTCGGCGGAACCTGTCGATCGAGACACTGGGGACGCCGGCCGCTGGCGATGCGCGCGGACCCATCTTCGTGACCGGTCTGCCGCGATCCGGGACCACGCTGGTCGAGCAAATCCTGGCCAGTCATGATTTAGTCAGCGGTGGCGGTGAGCTCGAGCTGCTGCCGCAGGTCGCGCGCCTCGTCGGCGGGCCCGGTGTGGACGCCATCGCCCGCTATTCCGGCCCGGAAACCCCGGCGGGTTTCTACAGCCGCCTGGCTGCAGAGCGTTTCGGCAACGGCCGCCTGGTCGACAAGTCGCTCAGCACCAGCCGCTACGTCGCGCAGGCTGCGGCAATGTTCCCGCAGGCCCGTTTCGTGTGGCTGCGCCGCGACATGCACGACTGCGCCTGGTCTGCCTTCCGAAGCTTCTTCCTGACCGGCGTGAGCTGGAGTCAGAGCCTGGAAGGGCTGGGCGCGCACTTCGCCATGGAGGATGCGCTGTTCGAACATTGGCGCGGCCTGCTGGGTGACCGCCTGCTGGTGACCGAGTTCACCGAGCTGGTTGAGGACAGCGCGGCGATGATTGCCGCGATTGCCGCGCATTGCGGGCTGGACCTGCAGGATGCCATGCTGGCACCCCACAAGACCGAGCGGGCCGTCATCACCAACAGCGCGGCGCAGGTGCGCGAGCCAATCAACAAGCGCGGCCTTGGATCCTCCGCGCCCTATCACGAGATGCTGGCGCCGGTATTCGAGGCTTACGACAGGGCTCGCGCCCAACTGGACTGAAATCGCCCGAAATGGGCGCCACACCTCAGCGGATGGAAGAACAAGAAAAACCCGCCGGCAGCCAGGCTGCGGGCGGGTCTTCTGATCGCCGTAGCGACGGAGTGCTTATGCGGCCTGGTCGGCCTTTTCGGCTTTTGCAGCCTTCTTGAGCTCGCGCTTCACCTTCAGCGCGCGGGCCGAGAGCTTCTCGTCGCGCGTCTTCAGCAGCCAATTGTCCAGCCCGCCATTGTGCTCGACAGAGCGCAGGCCGTGCGTGGACACACGGAACTTGAAACCGCGATCCAGCTTTTCGCTGAGCAGGGTGACGTTCTGCAGGTTGGGCAGGAACACACGCTTGGTCTTGTTGTTGGCGTGGCTCACATTGTTGCCGGTCAGGCGGCCCTTGCCGGTCAGTTCGCAGATGCGCGACATGCTTCGTCTCTTCTCAATAAAATACGGTTCTATCCGGGAAGCGGCGCGCTTACCCCCCATGGTGCGAATCGTCAAGCATTGCCGCACGCCTGCGTGCAGCATTGCGTGCGGGCAGGCGCCGGTATAGCTCCGCGCCATGACCCGCTGGCCCTTACCCTCACCCATGCAGCTCGCGCTGGAAGAAGCGGCAAAGGCGGCCGCGGCGGGCGAAGTGCCGGTTGGCGCGGTTGTTGTCCATGACGGGCGCGTGATTGCGGCCAGCGGCAATGTGACGCGCGATCCGCCCGACCCGACAGGCCATGCCGAGGTCCGCGCCCTGCGCGATGCGGCACGGCACCTGGGGCAGGAGCGGCTGTCCGAATGCGATCTCTATGTCACGCTGGAGCCTTGCGCCATGTGCGCCGGCGCCATCGCCCATGCGCGCATCGGCAGGCTGTATTACGCCGCGTCCGATCCCAAGAGCGGCGGCGTGGAGCATGGCGCGCGCGTGTTCGAGCATGCTCAGGCGCATCACAAGCCGGAAGTCTATGCCGGGATGGGAGCAGACGAAGCCTCCGCCATCCTGCGCGACTTCTTCGCCGCGCGGCGTTAGAGCCCGCGCCAGATCTTCGCGCGTGCGCTGCCTGGCGGGCCGAACTGATGCGCCTCGCACCGCGTGGGCATGAAATCCGCGCCGTAACACAGCCGCATCTCCTGCAGCCATCCGCGCGAATTCAGCTTCAGCCCGACATGCTCCGGCTCCCAATAGGGATTGGCCTGCGCAAAGGTTTCGCGGATGTCCCCGGCGGTCAGGCCGCGCTTGCGGGATAGCCGGTCGAAATCGGGCCAGCGCAGGCTGTTCCAGAGGATGCGCGTCACCTTGTAATAGGTTTCCGGCCTGGAGAAGCGGCAGCTGCCGTGCTTCTCCCATTGCCGCGCCTGCAGCCGCGCATCGGGGATCATGCACATGTTGCGGCGCGCCTCCTCCGCCTGCAGGTCGCGGCGGTTGGGGCACCATTGCGGCCAACGATCGCCGGGCCCGTCCGGCCAAAGCCCGTGAACGACGAAGCCGAAGCGCCCGCCTTGTCCGGAACATTGCCGCGCGTCGCGGCGGCTGTCCTTGCGGAAGCGGCAGTATTCCGGCGACCAGCTGAGCGCGAGTGTATACCCCTCGGTCGGCATCTCCCGGGGGCGACCCTGCGGCCGGATGTCGGGCACGGTGACGCCCGATTGCGGTACGCGGCACTGATAGGCTTGCGCCGCCGCGTGGAGCGGAGAAAGCAGGCCCGCGGCCGCCGCAATCGCAGCCAGATGCCCGCGCAAGCGGCTCAGGCCTTGTCCTTGGCGAACCATGCCTTGGCATCGGCCCTGAACAGCATGGCTGCAGCGCCCAGTGCCATCAGGCGGGCAGCGGCCACCAGCACGGTGCGCAGCGTGATGTCGCCGCCGAAACCGATGAAGAAGGTGGCCAGGCTGTAAAGCGCCAGCGCGGCGATCAGCCATTTGACCCATCCTGCGCGCCAGATGGAAGCACCGGCCCACAGCAGCAGCTGGATTACCACGACGATGCCGATCCCGAAGCCCGCGCTGATCATGGCCAGCGTGTTCGTGCCCTCACCCATTTCCATGCCCTGCCGCGCGAGCTCGGCATTGGTCGCGGCCATCAGCCCGTCCCAGGCGAGCACGGTCGCGATGATCGTGATCGCGATGGAGCCGAGGTACAATATGTCGAATGTCTTGATCGAAGCGGGTTTCATGGCCGCGTTTCCCCTCATCTTCCGGATGGGCGCAGGTTGGCCGATCCGCAGGCATTGGTAAAGCCCGCTCGCGGAAGAGAAGCGGTCAGACCGGCGTGAAATCGAGACCGATATCGGCCGCCGGTGCGCTCTGCGTAAGGCGACCAACGCTGACAAAATCCACCCCGGTCGCGGCCTTTGCGCGGATGGTCTGGAGATTGATGCCGCCGCTTGCCTCGGTCGGGACGCGGCCATCTACCAGGGCGACGGCTTCGCGCAGGGTGTCGGGCGCCATGTTGTCAAGCAGCAGGCGCGTGGCACCTGCCTCCAGCGCGGGCTCGATCTGGTCGATCCGGTCTACTTCGCAGATGATGTCCGCCACGCCTGCGTCGCGTGCGCGGCGCACTGCCTCACCCACATTGCCGGCGACAAGGATGTGGTTATCCTTGATCATGGCCGCATCCCACAATCCCATGCGGTGATTGCTGCCGCCGCCCATGCGGACGGCGTATTTTTCGAGGTGGCGCAGGCCGGGGATGGTCTTTCGCGTATCGAGCAGCGTGCAATCGGGATTATCCATCGCGGTCACATATTCGCGCACCATGGTGGCGATGCCGGAAAGGTGCTGCACGGTGTTGAGGGCGCTGCGCTCGGCCGTCAGCATGGCGCGGGCATTGCCGGACAGGCGCATCAGGTCCGTGCCCGGTTCGACTTCGGCCCCCTCGTCCACCAGGAGCTCGACAGCCATGTCCGGGTCCAGCGCGCGGAAGAAGGCTTCGGCTATCGGCAGGCCCGCCACCACGATGGGATCGCGGCTGTCCATGACACCCTGGAAGCGCGCATCGGCCGGGATTACGCTCTCGGCGGTGACATCGCGGCCGCCACCCGGCAGGCCTTCGCCCAGGTCCTCCGCCAGCGTGTCCCGCACGAATGCGTCAAGATCGAAGCCATGGAGTTCGAAAGACATAATTAGTGCACAAACCGCGCGACCACATCGCGGTAGCTGCGCGAAACCTTCACCTCCGCCCCGCTATCCAGCACCAGGAAGCATTCGCCATTGGTATGCGGCTTCACCTGCCGCACCTGGTCGAGGTTGACGATGGTGGAGCGGTGCACGCGCTGGAAGGTCTTGGGGTCCAGGCGGCGCTCCAGGTCCTTCATCGTCTCGCGCAGGATCAGCGAATTGTCGCCGGTGTAGATGCACATGTAATCGCCCGCCGCCTCGATATGCTCGATCGTCTCGACATCGACGCGAAAGATCTGGCCGCGGTCCTTCACGTTCAGCAGCTTCTCGTAACGGCCGGCTGCGTCGTCCTCGCCGGATTCGAACGTATCGACCTTTTCGGGGGCGACTTCGGCCAGCACGTCTTTCAGCTTGTCGGCCTCGTCGGCGGACTTCTTCTCAGCCAGGCGCTGGCGCACGCGTTCCAGCGTATCGGCCAGCTTGTCGCCATCGACCGGCTTCATCAGGTAATTGATGGCATTGGCCTCGAAGGCGCGGATCGCATGCTCCTCGAAGGCAGTGACGAAAACAAACAGCGGCGGATCCAGCTCCATCACGCCTTTCACCACGGAAAACCCGTCGAAACCCGGCATCTGCACGTCCAGGAAGACGAGGTCCGGCTTTTCCGTCTTGATCGCGCGGATCGCTTCGCGGCCGTTGGCGCAGGTGGCGATGATCTCCACGTCGGTGAATTTCTCGAGCCGCAATTCCAGCCCCTGCCGGGCGAGCTTCTCATCGTCGACGATAATGGTGCGAATTGTCATGGTCTTTGTCCCAGCATGCCCGCAAAGCTGCCTTGCGCGCTCTCTTCCTCAACCCGCGGCAAGCGCGGAGGTTTCTGGGCTGCGCCGATTTCGCGCGCGCCCTCTTCCTCCGCTTCTTCGTACGGAATCTCTATCCGCACGATAAAGCCGCCTTCTTCCGGGCTGTGAATGGCGAAGCGATGATCCGTGCCATACGCCTGTGCGAGCCGATCGCGGATATTGGGCAGACCGACGCCGGTGGAAACGGTCTGGCTGGGTGAACCGGGCTGGGGGCGGGGTGCTTCGCCGCGGCGGGACATGCCGGGGCCGGTATCGGCGACGGACAGCATCAGCCGGTCGCCCATGCGCTTGGCCGTCAGCGTGATCTCCGCGCCTTCCTCCTGCGGGGAGACGGCGTATTTGATGGCATTTTCCACCAGCGGCTGCAGCAGCAGCGAGGGGATGTACCCCTTTTCTGCCGAAGGATCGACGCGGAAGCGGGTGCGCAGCCGTTCCTCGAACCGCATGTGTTCGATCGCCAGGTACAGCTTCAGCGTCTCCACCTCCTGCGCAATGGTCACGCGGCCACCGGGCTGGGTGACGAGCGTGTGGCGCAGGAAGGCCGAAAGCCGCGTCAGCATGGCATTGGCAGGCTCGGTCTGCTGGGTCAGCACCAGCGTACTGATGGAATTCAATGTGTTGAACAGGAAGTGCGGGTTCAGCTGGTATCGCAGCATCGCCAGCTGCGCGCTGGTGGCCTGCATCTCCAGCCGCTCCAACCGGTCAGCCTGCTGTTCCACCTGCAGGAAGAAATTGATAGCGTAATACAGCGCCGACCATGCGCCCAGCAGCGTCATGTCGAGGTAAAACACACCCAGCACCAGCTGCGCAAAGCTCGTCTCGCTGCCCGCCTGGTACAGGCTGACGGTCCAGCCGTTGATCGTGGCGGACAGCGCCACGGCCAGCATCAGCACGATCGCCGTCACGCCCCATGTCACCAGCGGCTTCTGGTTGATCAGGCGGCTGTAGATGACGGACAGCACGAGGCTGATGAAAAAGCCGGTCAGCGTGGCAATCAGCACGATGATGTAGAAGGAGAGCGGGCGGCCATTGGCCAGGCTGGTCACCGCGCGCAGCAGCATGGCGCCGCCCCAGCCCAGCATCTGCAGGCGCCAGAAGGCGCGGTTCTTGTCCGCGAAGAAGGGCGTGGGGCGGAAGGGCAGCGAATTGATGCCGCGCTCGTCGCGCCGCTTCGCGTCCCTTGCGGACCTCAGGCCCAGGAAGTTGCGCAGCCAGCTCAGCTTGCACCTGCCGCATCGCGTACATTGACAATGGCCTCGCCCAGCCGCTGCTCGCCAACGGCCCCGTCGAACAGCGCATCGCCGACGATGAAGCCGGGCGTGCCGCGCAGGCCCAGCTCATTCGCCATGAAGGCGTTTGCTTTCAGGTGGGGATCGAAGCGGCCGCTGGCGATGTCCGCCTCCGCCCGCGCCATGTCGAGCCCTGCGGCGCGTGCTGCGGCCGCGATGGTGGCGGGGCCGGGCTGGCCCGCCTCGAACATGGCGAGGTGGAACTCGCGGTACTTGCCCTGCTCCGCCGCGGCCAGCGCCATGCGGGCGGCGGCCTCGCTGTTCTCGCCAAAGATGGGGAGCTCGCGGATGACGACGCGCAGGTCCGGGTTGGCGGCGATCAGCGCCTCCACATCCGCAACGCTCTGCCGGCAATAGCCGCAGCCGTAATCGCTGAACTCCACCAGTGTCACGCTGCCTTCGGGGTTGCCCAGGACCGCGCCGGGCCAGGGCGTCTCGATCTGCTCGGTGTATTTCGCGACGCGCTTGGCCGCCTCGTCTCGCTGCCACTGCTCGATCGCGTCGGGGACGATTTCGGGTTGCGCCATGATGGCGCTGCGCACGGCGGTATCGCCCAGCCCGCTCACCTGCCACAGCCCCGCGCCCGCAAAGCCTGCGAGGAGGGAGACAAGGATCGTGGCGAGCCAGCGCATGGCCTTGCCCTATCGGCGCTCTCGCATCCGTTCAAGCTGATCGCGCGCCTGCAGAGCCACGTCCTGCGCGCGGATCCAATCCGGCGTGCCGTAAGGCAGGTTCGCCTCGGCATATTCGGCATGGCTCAGCGCCTCGGTCGGCTTGCCCGTCAGGATGGCGAACTCGGCGCTGGCAAGGCGCGCGCGGGGCATGTCGCCCTGCCGGCCATAGACGATGCCCAGCTGGTACCAGGCGAAGGGGTTCTCACGGTCGCGGCCCACGGCGGCGCGCAGCACCTGCTCGGCTTCGGGCAGATATGCCTCGTCCTCGGTGGCGATCAGGGCATGGGCGAAGGTGGAGGCAATCAGCGGGTGATGGCCGGAAATCCGGGTCGCCTCCCGCAGGTTCGGCAGCGCGTCCAGCGGCTTGCCCGATTCCAGCAGGACCTGGCCGCGCAGCTCCAGGAAATAGGCGTTGTCCGGATCGTCCAGCAGCAGCGCATCGGTTTCCGCCAGCGCCATGTCGAGCCGGGCATCCTTGTGATAGGCATAGGCGCGGGCATAGCGCGCGGGCACGGTCTGGTCGTTCTCAGGATAGAATTGCAGCGTGCGCTCGGGCGGGGAGAGGTATCCGAACAGCTTGGCCTTGGCCTGCGTGAAGCGGCGCTCCAGCACCGGGTCGGACGGGGTATCCCATGCCGGGTCGGCCTCGTAATCGGCGCGCAGATTGGCGATACGGTCGCCCGATAGCGGGTGCGTGCGGGCAAAGCCTGCCTCGTCGGACTGGCTGTAACCGCGGCGGAACTCGTAATTCTGCAGCTTGCCGAAGAAGGCCAGGCTGCCCCGGCCGGAAATGCCGGCCTTGCTGAGATACTCGGCACCCGCAGCATCGGCAGAGGATTCCTGCGCGCGGCTGAAGGACAGGAAGCTGCGCTGTGCGGCCTGCTGGCCCAGCGCCATGGCGCCGACGGCCGCATCGCTCGACCCGGCCAGCGCCGCCCCGATACCGACCAGCAGCGACAGCAGCGTGATCTTGGTGGCGTTGCCGATCCCTTCCTCGAACCGCAGGATATGCCCGCCGGTGATATGGCCCAGCTCGTGCGCCAGCACGCCCTGCACCTCGTTCGCCGTGTCGGCGGCGCCGATCAGGCCGGAATGGATGTAGACGCGCTGCCCGCCCGCCACGAAGGCGTTGATGGAGCCATCGTTGATCAGCACGACCTCGACCGATCCGGCGCCAAGCCCGGCGGCCTCGGCCAGCGGGTCCATCATGTCCTGCAGCAGCTGTTCGGTTTCCGCATCGCGCAGGATGCTTTGTGCGGCGGCGGGCTGCGCCACCATGCCGAATGCAGCGATAACGGCCAGGAAACGGGCAAATATACGGGTCATGGCGCCACGCTAGCGTGATTCGCGCTGAACCGGAACTGAAGCGTTACTCGGATCGCGCGCTTGCCGGGGCCTGCGGGGTGGGGGCCGCGCTGGCCGGATCGGGCAGGAAAGCAGCCATGGCGCGCAGCACGCGCTCGTCACGGTAGGAGAACGGCCGCGCGATGGTCGTCAGGATCTGCACGTGGTCCATGCCTTCGAACTTCACCAGTTGCACCGGGCTGCCCGCCGCTTCCAGCGCATCGGTCAGCGATCGGGAATTGCGCAGCTCCACCACCGTATCTTCGGTCCCGGTCAGCAGGAGCATGGGCGGCGCGCCGGCCCGTGCGAAATTGACCGGCTGCGTGCGTTCCGGATCGTCCTCCTGCCCGAAGACCAGCTTCGTGCCGTCGCTGTTGAAGGGGAGGAAATCATACGGCCCGGCCAGCCCGATGATGCCTTTCAGCGTATCCTCGCCCAGGCCTTCGCGGCCCAGCCACTGCCGGTCCAGCGCCAGCATGACCGCGTTATAGGCGCCGGCCGAATGGCCAGAGGCGTAGATACGGCCAGGATCGCCGCCGAACCGGGCGATATTGTCGACCGTCCAGCGCACGGTGGAGGCGCCGTCTTCCAGCATGGCGGGAAAAATGCCCGCCTCGCTCAGGCGGTAGCCCGGGATGACCGCGACATAGCCCATTTCGGCCAGCCTGCGCCCCGCGAAGCCGTAATCGGCGGGATCTCCGGCGGTCCAGCCGCCGCCATGGATGAAGATGACCACCGGGAGCGCCGCGTCCGCCGCTGCACCTTGAGGCCTGAACACATAGAGCCGCTGCGCCGGATGGTCGCCGAAGGCTTCCTCGTGGACGAGGTAATCGGGTCCGCCTGCAAGGGTCTTGTCGATCCCGTCGAGCGCGCCGACAGAGCCCGCGCCCACGGCCCAGCGATAGGCCAGGAACAATGCGCCGCCCGTCAACAGCAGCGACACCAGCACGCCTTTCATGCAGCCGCGCCGCCCCCTCGTCTCGCTCATTCCACCAGCCCTTCCACGCGGCGCACGATCTGCTCGGTCTCACCGCCCATGGATACGCCCGCGGCTTTCAGGAATTTCTGACCTTCTTCCCAGGTTTCGCCCATGAACATGGGCACGCCGGCAGCCTCGATCAGCGCCTTGGCGGTCTGTTCCTCGGCATTCAGGACCTCGCCCGCTGCCTTGCGCATGAAGATGGCGGCGATCCGTCCGGGATAGGCGCGCACGGCTTCGCCATAGGCGGGTAGGTCACCTTGCGTATCGTCGCCGATCAGGGCGAAGCGCAAGTCCGGATACATCGCCAGTATCTCGCGGATCGCGGCGCTCTTGTGGGCGCCGTGGCCCTTCTTGCCCAGCGTCGCCCGGTCGAAACCCCAGTCGCGCAACTTCAGCGGACCAAGCGGCAGCTTGTTTGCCCGCTGGAAGGCGATGAGGTAGGAATAGAGGTTCCACGGGCTGGACGAAATGTAGAAGAACGGCCGGTTGGTGGCCGGGATATGCTTGTTGGCAGAGCTTGCCCCGTCCTGCAGCACCGCGCCGCCGCCCAGCGCGCCGTAGAAGGCGTCGGCCCCCGGCACGGCGATCCTGTCCTCCGGCAATTGCGCCACGACGCGGCGCCAGTTGCGCGCGATGGAGCGGAAACCGCCGGTGATGCCGGTCTCTATGATCGTGTCATCGATGTCGGAGATGACAGCCAGCCGCGCGTTGGCGGCCGGCGCCAGCACGTGGCCTTCCACGCATTGCGGGCCGTCCTCATTGGTCCAGTGAAGCGCCACCACATCCCACATCGTGGCATCCGGCATCGCCAGTTCCGGGTCGAGCGTGACGTCGAAATGCACGAAGCCTTCCGCGTCGGTCACCCGGGTAAAGCTCTCGCTGCGTCCGTCGGCCAGTTCGATTTCCAGCCGGACCTCGACACCTTCTGCCTCGCGCGAGGCGAATTGCGCCAGCATCGTGCGGATGGCCTGCAGCCGGCCGCCGGTCTTGCGGAAGTTGGGGGAGCCCGATTTTAGCGCCCGCGCCGACAGCAGCAGGCGGCCCCGGCTGCGATGGCCGAAATAGGGCTGAATGCGGACGGGCGCTTTAGGGGAAAATACCATGCGGCAGGCGCTAGCACTGCCGGGCCGCGGCAATCCAGAGCTTGCGCAAATTTGTCACGCTTCCGCGGGAAAAGGAATGCGCCGGATCAGCCCGCGATCTTGCGAGCGGCGCGCTCTACCAGCGCGGCATCCTCGGGCACTTCGCCCAGCAATACCACGCGGCCATCTTCCAGGCGGCGAACCATCAGCAAGGCAAATTCCTCGCCTTCGCCGTCCAGCGCGTCGAATCCCTGCGGCGGCATGGCGCGCAGCTGTTCGAACAGTGCTTCGCGTGCCTCGTCCGCGGTGAGGGCGGTTTCGCCGCTCTCTTCGCGGCGCAGGCGACGTTCTGCCTGGACCACGCCCTTCAGGCCGCCATCGGCCTCGCGCAGGAAATCGGCCAGCTTGCCGCGCGGCATTTCCAGCCGGTGTGCGTGGGAGAGGACAGCGGCATATTCGGTCAGGCGCGTCTTGTCGTAATCCGCGCCGAACACCAGTTTCACGACCGGCGTCATCGGCGCGCGGTCCTGCACGGCCAGGCCACTATCGGCCACCAGCTCGGCAAAATCTTCCGGTTCTTCGGCAGCGGCGAGCGAGAAATCGTAGGCCCGACCCACGGCTTCATACAGCGCGCTCCGCGTGCGATCTTCGCTGCTGCGCGCTTCGGCGGCGCATTCGCGAGCGGCGGCGAGCCAGTCGCCCAGTTCCATGTCGCCTTCGCTGGCAACGGGAAGCTCGATAATGGTCGCGCCCGTCGCGGGTTCATCCGCAGCGCCGGCTTCCGGAGTGTCGTAAGCGTCTTTGGAAGCGCCTTCGCCGGCACCTTCATCAGCGCTCACATCTGCGCCCAAGTCATTGGGGGCAGTGCCCTCTTCGCTGTCGATCCAGGCATCTTCACCCGGCTCGTAAGCAGACGGGATGGCAGAGGCTTTCTTCGGCGCATCGGCGCCGCCAGCCGGACGCACCAGCGATGCGAAGCGTCCCATGCCGGAATAGCTGTCGCCCTCTTCCTCGTCCTCGAGATCGTCCTCGTCGCCGTCATCGCCGGAACCGGTCAGCCGGCCCAGCGTCGCGCCGAAGCTGGGTGCGGGCAGGCCGTCATCCTCGGCTTCAGGAGTGGCTGCGGGAACATCGGCGGCGGGCAGGCTGACGCTTTCGTCGAAACCTTCATCGACGGCAGCAATGTCGTGCTCGCCATCGGCATCGTTCGCGGCATGGTTTGCGACTGGCGCGGCAGGTCCGTCGGCCCAGTCGGTGGAAAGGTCCTCGCCCTTCTTGCGCAGCGGGCTGTCTTCCAGCGCCTGGTCGATTTCCAGCAGCAGTTCTTCCGACGTCGCTGCGTCGGCGAGTTCCTTCCAGTTGATGACGCCATAGATAAAGTCGATGGTGTCATCGTCGCTGGAATAGGGCAGCAGGATGCCGCGATACAGGATCGTGGCGCCGCGCTGGTTCACGAATTCGGCCTCGAAGCCGATCGGGGCCTGGTTGGCCAGGATCTGCATGTAATGGTCGGTGATGCGGCTCAGCAGGCTGCGGCTGGGAACATCGTCCAGCGCGGTCAGGTCGTCGGGATCGACGTCGCATTCGCTCGCCAGTTCCCTGCCGAGATAGGAGATGCCGGGATTCTCGACCCCGCCGGAGAAATCCAGCAGGACGCTATGCGGCCCGAAATCGTCGAGCGATTCCGGATCGAGGTCCTCGATCGAGGGAAAGGCGCGATCTTCCAGCAGGCCGGCCCAGTGATTGTAGGCGCGCACCTGCATGCGGCGTTCGTCGGTTCCGATGACGGCAGGCGGCGTGGCGTCGACGCGCTCATCCTCGGACGGATCGTAATCCGTGCCGTCCTGGCCGCCCAGTTCGAAATTGCCCCGCAAATTGTCCATAAAAAGGCCACAGCCCCCGTTTCCTGGAGTTCTCCAGTCGGTTGTGACGATGCATGGTAAATTAACCGTTAAACCTTGGCGCATCTTTCGGCGCTGGTTTGCTGCGTGGCGTCACGGCGACGCGGCAGGGTTACAGGAAGTAGCGCACCCGGATCGTCTGGCTGACAGGCTTCTCGCCCACTTCGAAGGCGGCCTTGTGGAACTTGGGCGGGCCCATCGACACCTTGGCATCGCGTGAGAAGCCGTAGCCTTCCTTGGGCATCATGCCGAGCGCGGTGTCGATCTTGCCGTTGTCGTTCTCGTCATGCAGCAGCGAAATGGCGTAGGTTCCGGGCCGGACGTTGCGGAACACCAGCTTGGCCGACTTGCCATCGGCGCTCACCGCCAGTTCCTGCGCCCGGTCATCACCGTCGCATTTCGGGAAGGCCTTCGGGTCCGGCGTCAGGCACGCACGCACGCTGCCCTTGGCGGCGCGGATGTCCACCACTGACACGGTGACGTCAGTGCCTGCAGGCTTGACCGGCGCGGGCGCAGCGCCGCCCAGCGCCAGCGCGCACGCAGCGACCGTCAGCGCCGGGACAGTCCGCGATCCGTGCCGCACAACCGGTCCCAGAAACGAAAATACAGTCCGAAGTTGCATAGGTACTCATCATGATGACGCTGGTGGTGGCTGGCCGTTATCAGCCAGCTTCCCAACCGGGAATGAACGAGCCACCGGGGAAACATGTCCCACCCCATGTGGTTTGTGACGCCCATGATCGTCATGATGGCCAGCACACTGCCCAGCATGGCGACATGGATCGGAATTACGAATACCAGCAGCGGCACGACAATCGCACCGGTCAGCGCTTCCCACGGGTGGAAGCTCATGGCAGCCCAGGCGGTGGGCGGGCGGCTGGCATGATGCACGGCGTGCGCGATCTTGAACCACTTGGGCCGGTGCATGAAGCGGTGGCTCCAGTAAAACCACGTATCGTGCGCAAACATGTAAAGGAAAACGGACAGCGGCAGGTACCACAGCGGCATCGCGTCCCACTGGGTGTAGATCTGTGTCCAGCCATGCTGCTGCCAGCCCCAGGCCACGATGCCGGCGGGGATGCCGTAGATGGCAGCGGAGGCGAGCGACCAGCCGATCTCGCGGCGGATCTGCGGGTTCAGGCCCTGGTAGAGGCCAGGCCGCGCGCGCGAGGTGGCAAAGGCGAACAGGCCACTGGTGAGCAGGTAGCGCACGGCCACGATGGCCGTCATCGCGGCCGCAGCAATCGCTATGGCAAGCAGTCCCTCCATCGCCCGCCTCCTAGCAGGCGCTGCGCATGGCGCGCAATCGGACAGGGCGGGGCGCAGACGTATTCGCGCGCCGCTGTTGCCCGGATGCGATAGGGCTCAGCCCGCCTCGTTGCCCCACGGCGCGCATTGCGGGTCTGCCTGCACGGCGATCCGGCGCATGGCGACGCGGGCCAGCCGCTCCGCTTCCTTCTTGCGGCGCGCCGCGGCGAGCGGGTGGCTGGGCGCGGGCCGCACGATCTCCGCATCGTATTCGTCCGCCACGATGATGCCGCAGCACTCGGGCTTGAACCCGGCATCCTCCAGGCAGGCGCGGTCCAGTTCCGGTGGCAGGCCCCAGTAGAAACGGTCGCAATAATCGAGATAGTCCGGCCACTTGGCATCGCCCATCAGATCGCCGCGCGCCGTCTTGATCTCCACGATCACGATGCGGCCCTTGGGATCGATGCCCATCAGGTCCGCCCGCCGCCCGTTGCGCAGCGGCATTTCGGTGAGGCACCAGATGTCGTTGCGCGCAAACAGGCGGCAGATCCCCCGCGCCACGGCGGCGGAGCGGTATCCGTCCATCTCCTGCCCGGTCTCGGACTCGGCAGCGGATTGGGGCGGCGATTTGGGGAGTGTCTGCGATTCCGGCATGGCCCATAAATGGAACGAAACCGGAACGCGATGCAACAGGAAAATTCAGGGCCGGTCCACGCGTCATTGCGCTCAGGCCGACCGGCGCGGGCCCAGGTCACCGGCTGGTGGCAGCAGCGAAAGCAGGCTGGCGCGGGCGGCATTGAACTCGCGCAGCAGGGCCAGCGCCGCGGGCCGGGCGTCGGCGCCGCGTGCATTCACGCCCAGCAGAGCCGTGATGCCGGGCTGCATCATGGCGGCAAGGTCGGCAATGCCGTCCTCCGCGATCGCCTGGCGCCACGCGCCGCAATCGCGCACGAGCGCGGGGAAATTGCGGATTTCGGGCGAGGGCCGCTCGGCCTCCAGCCCGGCGAGTGCGGACACGACGCGGGCCGCATCCTGCAGCGCGGCCCATTGCCGGCTCAGCGCACTGGCCGAGGCATTGGCCAGCCGGGTGCGGCCGCCCGGCTGCGTCATGGAGGTAGGCTGCATGTTCATGCGCAGGTCCATACAGCGGCTGCCTTGCCAAATTGCTAAGCGGGCCGGGATGCCAGTCACCTGCCGGGCCGGGCTTAGGCCGGGCATCGGGGCGGGCTTAGGTCGGGCATCGGGGGCGAATAACGCTTGGCGCGCCCCGCCCCGCTTGCTAACCGCGCTCGCACCCAGCCGCCTGGCCAAGGCACCCGTAGCTCAGCTGGATAGAGCGCTGCCCTCCGAAGGCAGAGGCCACAGGTTCGAATCCTGTCGGGTGCGCCAAGGGGGGAGGCCTGCAAATTACCTCGCATCGGCTCCGGCCAAGCCAAGGCAGCTATCAAACCATGCAGCCCGGCCTCAATGGGTAATCGCGGCCCAATCCAGTTCGAACCTGGCGAGGTATTTGCGCAGGCGGTCGGAATCGTTCGTGGACTTTCGCTGCTCGCGTGAGGCGGCGAACAGGGTGCGTCCTGCCTCCGAGAGGCTGATTGACTGGCGGCAAACCTGCACGACGAAATCCAGCTGGACCCGATCGAAGGGATCGATGGACCCGAGGCGGTCAGCACCGATTATCCCGACAAGCCTGTCTTCACCTGCGCTGCCCCCTGACCAGAGCCGTGCAAGGCGGCCGGTTTCGAAATCCACGGCCTCGCGGTCGATCCTGCCGGTGGGGCACAGTGTCGCCATACGGGTTACGCTGGCGGCGAGGTCGCGGAAATTGCCTTGCCAGCGGGCGGACGAACTCTCGGCAAAGGCGAGAAAGCGGTCCCGGGCCTCCTTGTTGAATGTAACGCGTGTGCCTTCACGTTCGGCAAAGCGTTCAAGCTCGTAGTCCAAATTGGGTTCGATATCCTCGCGCCGCTCGGCGAGCCCGGGCAATGCAAAGGTCCAGAGGTTGAGCCGTGCGAACAGGTCTTCGCGGAAATTCCCGGCTGCGACTTCGTCAATCAGGTTGCGGTTGGTCCCGGCGATCAGCTGGAACTCGCTTTTCGCCTCGCTATCTGCGCCAACCGGAAGGAAGCGCCCCTCCTCGATCGCGCGCAGGATCATCGCCTGCTCGTCAAGCCCCAGTTCGCCAATCTCGTCTAGGAACAGGAGGCCCTTGTCGGCGCCCTTGAGCAGGCCGGGCCGGTCCTGCACTGCACCGGTGAAGGCACCTTTCTTGTGGCCGAACAGCGCGGACATTGCGCTGTCGCCCTTCAGCGTCGCACAGTTGACCTCCACGAATGGCCCTTCGACCTGGTGGCGCAGTTTCTTGAGCTCATAGACCTTGCGCGCGAGCTGGCTCTTGCCGGCACCGGTCGGGCCCATCAGCAGGATCGGCGCGCGGCTGCGCACAGCGACCTGTTCGATCTCCTCGATCATGCGGTTGAAGGCCGCGTTGCGGGTTTCGATCCCGCTCTTGAGAAAGCTGGTGCTTTCCGCGCTCGCTTCGGCAAAGCGGCTAGCGATGGAATCGTAGCGGGAAAGGTCGAGATCGATCGAGGCCCAGGTGCCTATCGGCTGCGGCCCTCCCTTGTGCGGCTGTGTTTGGAGCAGTTTTCCCGGAAGATAGCGCGCCTCGGTCAGCAGGAAGAGGCAGATTTGCGCCACATGGGTGCCGGTGGTGATGTGGATCAGGTAATCTTGCGTGTCCGGATCAAAATCGAACTCACGCGCGAAATCGAGCAGCTTTCCATAAACCTCCTCGAAGTCCCATGCGTCTTCAAAATCCATGACGTGGGGGACGACCTCGGTCTCGGGTGAAACGTCGCGGATATCCTGCATTACGAATTCGGCGAGGCGGCGGTGATAGCTGCCGTGGATCAACACAAACCGATCCACCCGCAGGTCCTCCTGCATGCAGATGCTGACCGTGGGCCGCCACTTGTTCCAGCGTGACGGACCAAACTTCGCGGCATCGAGTGTCGAGCCAAGAAAACCGATGACAGTGGTGGACTTCATGCACGCATCGATAAAATTTTATCACAAACGATACAAGAGAATAGATTTCTCGCTATTCCGAGCGATGCTGTTGAAAGGGCTTGCGATAAAAATACCATTATATTTCATTTCACTAGCAGAAATTTACAGCGCTCGGCGCAAAACTGGCACGCCTCATGCTCTATCGTGACCGTCGGGTAAGTCGAACACCCGGCGAGACGCGGGAGATGGGCGGCCGGAATGGGCCGGCCGCCCAAAGCCCGGTGAAGTTTCATGATGGAGTTGGACTATGGCCAACAAGACGCTTTTTTCCTCGGCACTCTCTTCCTTTGGGGCGAAGTTCCTGCCGCGCAAGGACACGGTGAACGAGGCAGGCGGCAGCGCCTATGCCTATGGCCCCGAAGCCCTGCTCGCGCAGCTAGCCGCAACCGGCACGTTGTCGGACGGTTTCTACGCCGATGCGCAGGACCAGCTTGCCAAGGCGCTCGAAGCGGCCTGGGCGGTGGACGCCGCATGGGTCGCCAAGTGCGCGATCTATGCTCGCCAGTCGGGCGCGATGAAGGACATGCCGGCATTGCTCACTGCAGTGCTGTCGATGTCCGATCCGGACCTGATGGTCCCGGTGTTCAAGCGCGTGATCGATAACGGGCGCATGCTGCGCAACTTCGTGCAGATCATGCGTTCGGGCCAGATCGGGCGGACTTCGCTCGGCTCGCGTCCGAAGCGGCTGGTGCGTGTATGGTTGGAAAATGCCTCGACCCGCCAGCTGATGCAGGCGGCGACGGGCAATGATCCGAGCCTGGCGGATATCGTGAAGATGGTTCATCCGGCTCCGGCTTCGGCCGAGCGGCGTGCCTTCTACGGCTGGCTGATTGGCAAGCCCTACGATGTCGCCGCGTTGCCGAAGGAGATTGCCGATTTCGAAGCATGGAAGGCGGAGCCCTCGCGGCCCCTGCCCGATGTGCCCTTCGAGTGGCTGACCGCCTTCGATCTCGCGGCAAAGCAGTGGGCTGTGCTGGCAGAACGCATCGGGTGGCAGGCGTTGCGGATGAACCTGAACACGCTGGCGCGTAAGGGAGTGTTCCAGATCGACGGAGTGACCGAGATGGTTGCTGCCCGGCTGGCCGATCCCGATGCCATCGCCCGCGTGAGGCCGATGCCCTACCAGTTGATGACGGCGCTAACGCAGGTCGGGGATGGTGTTCCGCTGGCCGTGCAGGCTGCGCTCGAGAAGGCCCTGGACCTGTCGCTTGCGAAGGTCCCGGTGCTGGAAGGCAATGTCGTGGTGTGTCCGGACGTGTCGGGCTCGATGGGCTCGCCCGCGACCGGTTACCGCAGGGGTGCGACTTCGGTCGTGCGCTGCATCGATATCGCCGCGCTGGTTTCGGCCGCGATGCTGCGGAGCAATCCGCAGACCCGCGTGCTGCCGTTCGCGGTGGACGTGGTGAAGCTCAAGCTCGATCCCAAGGCCCGCGTGGCGGTGAATGCCGCCAAGCTGGCAGGGGTCGGCGGCGGCGGAACCAATGTCTCGGCCCCGCTTGCCTTGCTGAATCGCGAGAAGGCAAAGGTCGATTGCGTCGTGATCGTTTCGGACAACGAATCCTGGGTCGACCCTGCCCGCTACGGAGCCACGGCGACGATGAACGAATGGACCAGGCTGAAGGCCCGCAACCCGGGCGCGAAGCTGATCTGCATCGACATCCAGCCCTATGGCTCGACGCAGGCCAAGGACCGCAAGGACATCATGAATGTCGGTGGTTTCACCGACGCGGTGTTCGGCGCGATGGCGCGCTTCGCCAGTAACGAGGCGCGCGACTGGGTCGAGATCGTGAACGAAGTAGAATTGTAAGAAAGGAGCACAAAGGTCGCGGCGAATGCCGGGAAGGACTACATCCTGTCACGATGGTGGTCTCTGAAAAGGGGCACCTGTCTTTCCCAAGCCTCGTCGCCGCGACCTTTGCATAGATTGATTTTGGAAAGGGCCGGGGCAAATGCCGGTGGGACTACATCTCCGACATGAAAGGCCCGACGAGTAAAGCGCCCCATGGGAGCAATCCTGCGGGGAGATGCGGGTTCGAATCCCGCCGCTGGAACGTAGCTTAAGGGCCGATTGTCTCACCAACACTCGTTGCCCCGGCCTTTTCCAAATTCACGGCGAATGCCGGAAGGACTACATCGACTTGTAATCGCCAGGTCGCGGGTTCGAATCCCGCCAGGTCCACCAATTATGGGCCTGTAGCTCAGCGGATAGAGCAGGAACGTCTTTCCAGAACCTCGTCGCCGTGAACCTGAATACAAATCGCTGGCGAATGCCGGTCGGGACTACATCGGTAACCAGGCGGTTCGAACCCGCCCCTGCATGGCAACATGCGGAGAAGTCTCGCCAAAACTCGTCGCCAGCACCTATCAAGAAGCATGGAGGAGGTCGCGATGACCCAGACGACGTATGAATATCAGGACGTGGAAGGCGGGTCGCCGATCAAGATGTGGACCCGCGGCGTTCCCGTTGACGACAAGGCGCGGGAGCAGCTGACCAAGGCGGCGAAGATGCCGTTCATCTTCAAGCATGTTGCGGCCATGCCCGACGTGCATGTCGGGATCGGCGCGACCGTGGGCTCGGTGATCCCGACCAAGGGCGCGGTAATCCCGGCGGCTGTGGGCGTGGACATCGGCTGCGGCATGATGGCGGCGCGGACCTCGCTGATGGCGAGCGACCTGCCGGACAATCTTGCCGGCATCCGCTCGGCAATCGAAGCCGCCGTACCGCATGGCCGGACAGCCGGCCGCGGCAAGCGCGACAAGGGTTCGTGGGGCGATCCGCCCCCGGCCGTGGTCGACGCCTGGGTGAAGCTCGCCGAGCGGTTCGGGCGGATCGTCGCCAAGTACCCGCGGCTCAAGAACACGAACAACCTCGTGCATCTGGGGACACTGGGAACCGGCAACCACTTCATCGAGCTGTGCCTCGATACCGAGCAGCGGGTGTGGGTCATGCTCCACTCGGGCTCGCGCGGGGTGGGCAATGCCATCGGCACGTTCTTCATCGAACTGGCCAAGCAGGACATGCGCAAGTGGCATATCAACCTGCCTGACCAGGACCTCGCCTATTTCCCCGAAGGGACCGATCATTTCGACGATTATGTCGAAGCCGTCGAATGGGCGCAGGACTTTGCGGCGCTCAACCGGCGCGTGATGATGACGCATGTGCTCGATGCGCTGCGAGGCCAGATCGCCAAGCCTTTCGAGGCGGACTGCGAAGCGGTGAACTGCCATCACAACTATGTGACGCGGGAAAACCACTTCGGCGAAAACGTGCTCGTCACCCGGAAGGGTGCGGTGCGGGCGGCGAAGGGTACGATGGGCATCATCCCCGGATCGATGGGGGCGAAGAGCTTCATCGTGCGCGGGCTGGGCAATGCCGAGAGCTTCGACAGCTGCTCGCACGGCGCGGGGCGCGTAATGTCCCGGACCCAGGCGAAGAAGCTGGTGACGCTCGACGAGCATGTTGCCGATACCGCCGGTGTCGAATGCCGCAAGGACGAGGGCGTGATCGATGAAACGCCCAAGGCCTACAAGCCGATCGAAGCCGTGATGGCCGCGCAGGCCGATCTGGTGGAGATCGTCCATACCTTGAAACAGGTGGTGTGCGTGAAGGGTTAGCGCCCTTCACGCCGCTACTGGGAGGTCGCCATGAAAGGTAAATTTCATTGTCAGGGCTGTGACCGTGCCCTGACCGGTGAAATCACCGTTCAATCGCTAAAGGATCCGAGCGTTCAGACCGCCTGTTTGATCGATCAGCGGCCTGTCTGCGCGAAGGGAAGCGGTTTCAAATCTTACGAACCGCTCCTGCGTTCGCATGACCCGATCAGGCCGGCCGCTTTGGAATTTGTGCCGCAGTATTGGCTCAATCCAGAAGATTTCGAGGCGACGGGTAAAGTTACCCGCAAGCGTGGCCGCACAAACGGTTGTTGCGGATTGGATGGCTGCGACGGTCCCAACATCGAATGCCGAGAGTGCGGAACCGAAATTGGGACCAAGCAGTCCGATTGTTGGACGCCGCTCATATTCGTTCCAGACCCGGACAACACCGAATTCCGAAAGACTGAAACATGATCACAATTGACGGCTCCGACGGCGAAGGTGGCGGGCAGGTCTTGCGGAATTCCGCAGCCCTGTCGCTGCTGACCGGCGAGCCCTTCACCATCCAGAACATTCGCGGTGGGCGGGCCAAGCCCGGCATGATGCGCCAGCACGTCACCTCGCTGGAGGCCGCTTGTGCCATTGGCGGGGCCGAATGCAGCGGGCTGATGGTCGGTTCTCGCGAGCTGACGTTTCGCCCGGGCCGCGTCATACCCGGAGAATACAGCTTCGCCGTCGGAACGGCGGGAAGCACGGGGCTGGTCTTGCAGGCCATCCTGGTGCCGCTGATGATGGCCGATGCGCCCTCCAGGATCATGATCGAGGGCGGCACCCATGCAATGGCTGCTCCGCCCTTCGAATTCCTTCAGAAGACGCTGCTGCCGGTTCTGGAGCGGCTGGGGCCGACACTCTCCATCACCCTCGAGCGCCATGGATTCTACCCGCGCGGCGGGGGCCGCATCGTGGTGGACATCGAGCCCTCGGCACTCCGTACGATCCAGTGCACGCAGCGCGGCGCCTTCCTCGGCGGGAAGGCGGAGGTGCTGCTTGCCGGTATCCCCTTCGATATTGCCGATCGCGAGTTGACGGCGGCGCGCAAGGTGCTGTCCGAATGGCCGGAAGAAGCCTTCGCGCCGGCCCTGCTGCCCGCGGATTGCGGGCCGGGCAACGCGTTGTTGCTGGAAGCCTCGTTCGAACATGTGACCGAGGTGGTGTCTGGTTTCGGGAAGCTTGGAGTTCCTGCAGAACGCCTGGCCAAGACGGCGGCAAAGCGCATGGCGGGCTACCTCGCCTCACAGGCGTTTGCCGGGCCATACCTGCAGGATCAGTTGTTACTGCCGTTTGCCATGGCTGGCGGCGGGGCTTTCACGACCGTCAAGCTCAGCCAGCACAGCCGCACGGCGATGGCGCTGATCGAGCGGTTTACAGGACGAGGCTTCCGGGTCTCGGATACGGAGGATGGGGCACATCAGATAGAGGTGTGCTGATCGGCGCTGCCTAACCTCGCGCGTGTGTCCCATCCCGCCCGGCGCTTGGAACTGTTTCGGGCAATGCGTATATAGTGCCGATTACTGGATTGGAGGGCGCCATGGCTGATGACCGGAATTTGCAGATTGCCGCGCAGCAGGTCCGGCAGGCGCTGTCTGACAAGGGCCAGCGCCCATCCATCGCGGGGTTCTTCGACGAGGCGACCAACACGGTTTCCTATGTCGTGCACGATCCGGCCAGCGGCGAGGCGGCCATCATCGATTCCGTGCTGGATTTCGAGGCCGCGTCCGGGCGCACGTCGAATGGATCTGCCGACCGGATCGTTGAATATGTCACCTCGAACGACCTGCAGGTCGCCTGGCTGATCGAGACCCATGCCCATGCCGATCACATCTCGGCCGCGCCCTATTTGCAGGAAAAGCTGGGCGGGAAGCTGGCCATCGGGCGCGGGATCATCCGCGTGCAGGAGGTCTTCGGGAAGCTGTTCAACGCGGGCACCGATTTCGAGCGCGACGGGTCGCAGTTCGACCGGCTTTTCGATGACGGGGACCGGTTCCACATCGGCGAAATCGAGGCCACCGCGCTGCATGTGCCCGGCCACACGCCGGCCGACATGGCCTTCATCATCGGCGATGCAGCGTTTATCGGCGATACGATGTTCATGCCGGATTTCGGCACTGCGCGGGCGGATTTCCCGGGCGGCGATGCGGGCCAGCTCTTCCGCTCGATCCGGCGGCTTCTGGAACTGCCCGAGGAAACGCGCCTGTTCCTGTGCCACGATTACAAGGCGCCGGGCCGCGACGAATATGCCTGGGAGACGAGTGTCGGCCAGCAACGCGCCCACAATGTCCATGTCAGGGATGGCGTGAGCGAGGAGGAATTTGTCGAAATGCGCACGACCCGCGACCGCAAGCTGGCGATGCCGGCCCTGATCATGCCGTCCGTCCAGGTGAATATCCGCGGCGGCCGCCTGCCGGAGCCGGAGGATAATGGCGTGAGCTACATCAAGATCCCGGTGAACGCGGTATGATGCTGCCGGGCTTTCCCGACGCCGCCCCGCTCGACGGGCTGGCGGGCGGCGTGCTGATCGGCCTGGCCGCAGCGGTCATGCTGCTGGGACTGGGGCGGATCGCCGGCGTGTCTGGCATCGCGGCAAAGGCTGCAGGCCTTGGCGGCAGCGGAATGGCGCGCGGTTCGGCGTGGATGTTCTTCATCGGCCTGCCGCTGGGCGCGCTGGCCGTGATGCTTGCCTCTGGCGGGCTGGAAGCGCGCTTTGCAAGCCCGCTCGTCCTGGCGATCGCGGGCCTGCTGGTGGGCGTGGGAACGCGGCTGGGAAGCGGTTGCACAAGTGGCCACGGCGTATGCGGGATGAGCCGCCTGTCGGGCCGCTCGATCGTGGCCACCGTGACCTTTATGGCCGCAGGGATTGCCACGGTGGCGATCATGAATGCCCTGGGCTGGGAGGTGCTGTGATGCGCGCGAATGTGACATCGCTCGTCTCGGGCACGCTGTTCGGCGCCGGCCTTGCGCTGGGCGGCATGACCAATCCCGCACGCGTGCGCGGCTTCCTGGACTTATTCGGCAATTGGGACCCCACGCTTGCCTTCGTCATGGGCGGCGCGCTGGTGGTGATGGCGATAGCCTGGCAAATCGTCCCGCGCATGGCGCGCCCGGTGATGGCGGAAACCTTCCAGCTGCCATCGAAATCGGACCTGACCCCGCGCCTGATCGGCGGGGCTGCGCTGTTCGGCGTGGGCTGGGGTGTGGCGGGCCTGTGCCCCGGGCCGGGCATTGCGGCACTGGTGATAGAGCCGGTGTCTGCCGCGATCTTCGTCGTGGCCATGCTGGCAGGCATGGCTCTGGTCCGGCTGACCGAAGGCTGAGACCTTCCAAGAAAAAGGGGCGAGGCCCAAATAGGCCCCGCCCCGTGATTTCCGGCGATCGCGCGGCTTAGCGAACGATGTCCATCTCCTCGATCAGCGCATCGGCGCCGTCGACCTTTTCCATCACCCACAGCATGTAGCGCGAATCCACGTGGATCGTGCGCGTGGTGCGGGGATCGAAGTCCCAGTCCGAATTGACGCTTTCGAACGTGCCGTCGAATAGCAGGCCAACCAGCTCGCCGCGGGAATTCAGCGTGGCGGAACCGCTGTTGCCGCCCGTGCTGTCCAGGTCGGTCAGGAAATTGACCGGCACAGTGCCGAGGCTGTCCAGCGCGTAATCGCCGTAATCGCCGGCCCGGATCCGGGCGAGCAGCTCGGGCGGGGCATTGAACGGATCGACGCCGGTATCCTTGTCCACGATGCCTTCCAGCGTCGTGAAGGGCAGATAAGCCATCCCGTCACGCGGGCTGCCACCCATCACCTTGCCAAAGGTGATGCGCAGCGTGCTGTTGGCATCGGGATAGGTCAGCACACCGCTTTCGCGCTGCCACTGCGTGATCGCCTCCATATAGGCGGGGCGCAGGGCCAGGGCGCGGCCGGAGCGGATGTCGGACTGCTCCTCCAGCTCGCGGTCATAGGCGTACATGGCCACGGCAAGCTTGATGAAGGGGTCCTCGCTCGCTTCCAGCTCTTCTACGCTGGCACCCATCAGCGCGATGCGGGTCGCACCGTCGCCAAGGCTGGTTGCGGAATAGAAATTGTCGAGCAGGGCAGGCAGGTCCTCGGCCGTCGTTTCCGCCGTCAGGCCCAGCGCCGCATCGAACTGCGGCACGCGTTCTTCCATCGGCTGGGCGATGTAGCCGGTCAGGAACAGCAGCCACTCGGCGCGGTCGACCGCGGGATCGTAACGCCGGTCCAGCGCGGTCAGGCCCTGCTCGAAGAAGCGCATGTCGCGCTCCTGGTAACCGGGCGAGCGTTCCGCATCGGGCAGCATCCGCTCATGCGCGAGGCGATAGAGCCGCCGTGCCGTGCCATACAGGGCGGGCCGGGTGGCGTTGTTGTACCAGAAGCCGGTGCGCGATGCCTGCGCGCTTTCTTCCGAAAGCTCCGACAGTTCGGCGATGGCCTCGCCATATCCGGCGCGGGAAGGATCGGCTGCGATCCATTCGCCCAGCGCAGCTTCGCGGGCACGGCGGCGGTCCACCAGGCCCACGCGGCGTGCGCCCTCGATCTGGCCGCGCAGGTTCTTGCTGTAATTGTTGAGGCCGGCGAGGCGGCTTTCATACTTCACGCGCGCATCGCTGCCTGCCGGGGCGGCTTCCTCGATCGTGGCGATCCACTCGTTCAGCAGGCCTTCGAAGACCGGGTAAGCCCAGCCGAAGGTGTTCTCCACTTCGGCCAGCGGGGCATAGCGGCTGGTGGAGCCAGGATAGCCGGCGGCCATCACGAAATCGCCATCTTCCAGTCCTGCTGCGCTCACTTTCAGGAAGTGATCGGGGCGGTAAGGGACGTTCTCTTCGCTGTAATCCGCAGCCGAGCCATCGGGCGCGACATAGGCGCGGTAGAAGGCGAAATCGCCGGTGTGGCGCGGCCACTGCCAATTATCGATATCGCCGCCGTAATTGCCGATCGAATCCGACGGGGCATAGACCAGCCGCACGTCGCGCACTTCCAGGCTCTTGATCAGCTTGTACTGCGCGCCGCCATAGAAGCTGGCCACGCGGCAGCGGTAACCGGCGGTGACTTCGCACTGCGCGACGAGGTCCTTGCCGCGCTGTTCGACGGTCTCATACCGCGCCAGCGGCTCCAGCTGCTCCGTGCCGGCGCGCACTTCGCCGGTCACGTCCGTTACCTCGGTGGTGACATAGATGCGCGAGCCGGGGGCTGCGGGCAGTTCGGCGGACTTCTCTTTCGCCAGGAAGCCGTTCTCGAGGTAATTGTTCTCCGCGGTGGAATTGTACTGCACCGATCCGCGTGCGCAGTGGTGGTTCGTGACCACCAGGCCTTCAGGAGAGACGAAGCTGGCCGAACAGCCGCCCAGAGAGACGATCGCGCCCATCGGGAAGGCGGTCAGGTCGGCGAGCGATGCGGGGTCGAGTTCGAGCCCGGCCTCCTGCAGTTCGCTGGCGATTTCCTGCAGCTGGTCGGGCGTGAACATCCCTTCCTTGGCGGCGGCCGGCGTGGCGAGCATTGCGGCGCCCGCGAGCAGCGCGGCGGACAGATTGCGGATGGTTGTCATGCGAAAAGGCCTCTCTTGTCTTGCATGGGCCGCCCGTGCGTGCGGGCTGCTTCATGGCTGTATTGCGCTGCGGCTTAATGGCAGATGGTAGGCGGCGCAAACCAAATGCTCACGCCGCGCGCGGCCTCCATCACATTCGTATGCGGTAGTGTCATCGCCTGCCTGCTCTGCCATCCCTGATGACGGAGCAGGAGAGACAGTATGGCATTCCACGCATTCATCGCGCGCAAGAATCGCGCGCTGGCCGGGGCAGTTGCAGGCGTATTCGCGCTGGCACTGGCAACGCAGCCCGCCGCCGCGCAGGACGAAAAGCCCGTCGCCACGATCACATCGCCCGATGGCTCGATCGAGGTGCAGGTGACCACTGACAACGACCGGCGCGTAACCTGGCAGATGTCGCGCAAGGGCCAGCTGCTGGTCTCGCCTTCCAAGCTGGGCATCCTGCTGACGGACGGCCTGCCCATGGTGCGCGGCTTCACCATGACCGGCATGGAAGAAGTCACCGAGCATGACGAGACATGGGAGCAGCCCTGGGGCGAGCGCCGCTTCGTGCGCGATCACCACCATGAAATGGTCGTGCGCTTCCAGCAGCCGCCCGAAGACGGCGACCGGCAGATGAACCTGCGCTTCCGCGTGTTCGATGACGGTATCGGCTTCCGCTACGAATTCCCGGAGCAGGAAAACCTCGTCACGGTGAAAATCGCCGAGGAGCTGACCGAGTTCAACATCGCCTCCGAAGGCACGGCCTGGTGGGTGACGGGCGGCGATTTCAACCGCTACGAACAGATCTACCAGCAGACGCCGATCGATGCGGTTTCGGTGGCGCACACGCCCATCACCATGAAGCTGGAAGATGGCACGCACATGTCCTTCCACGAGGCGGCGCTGGTCGATTACTCCGGCTATTGGCTGAAGCGCCAGGATGGCCACAGCTTCCGCACCACGCTGGCACCCGGCACGGGCGAGAGCGCCAAGGTCATCCGCGACACGCCGTTCCACACGCCCTGGCGCACGATCCGCGTGGGCGACGATGCGGCGGCACTGGTTGAGAGCGACCTTGAGCTGAACCTCAACGAACCCAACAAGCTGGGCGATGTCAGCTGGTTCAAGCCGCAGAAATACATCGGCATCTGGTGGGGCATGATCGGCGGCATCTGGAGCTGGGCCGAAGGTCCCAACCACGGCGCAACGACCGAGCGTGCGCTGGAAACGATCGACTACGCTGCGGAGAACGGCTTCTCCGGCGTGCTGATCGAAGGCTGGAACGAGGGCTGGAACAACAATTGGTTCGGCCATGGCGACGAATACAGCTTCACCAAGGCGGTGCCCGATTTCGACCTCGAACGCGTGGCAGCCTATGGCCGCGAGCGCGGCGTTGCGATTGTGGGCCACCACGAAACCGGCGGCAACATCATCGTCTATGAAGACCAGCTGGAAGACGCGATGGCGCTTTACAACCGGCTGGGCGTGGGCGTGGTCAAGACCGGCTATGTCGCCGATGCGGGCGGCATCATCGCCCCTGGCGAAGAGCCGGGCGAGATCGCCATGGCCTGGCATGACGGGCAGCGGATGGTGAACCACCACCAGAAGGTGATCGAGACGGCCGCGCGCTACCAGATTGCCATCAACCCGCACGAGCCGGTGAAGGCCACCGGCATCCGCCGTACCTATCCCAACTGGGTGGCGCGCGAAGGTGCGCGGGGCATGGAATACAATGCCTGGGGCGAATATGCGAACCCGGCCGATCACGAGCCGACGCTGGTCTACACCCGCATGCTGTCGGGCCCGATGGACTTCACGCCGGGCGTCCTCTCGCTCGTCGCGCCGACGGGCAATGCGCTGGCCTCGACTCGCGCAAAGCAGCTGGGCCTGTACCTTGCCATCTACTCGCCGATCCAGATGGCGGCGGACCTGGTCGACAATCTGAAGCAATATCCCAACGAGATTGCCTTCATCCGGCAGGTCCCGGCCGACTGGTCGGACAGCCGCCTGATCGCGGGCGAAGTGGGCGATTATGCCATCTTCGCGCGCAAGGATCGCAACAGCGAGGACTGGTATCTGGGCGGCGTGAATGACGGGACGGCCCGCACACTGACGCTGTCCATGGATTTCCTGGAGCCGGGCAAGACGTACCGCGCCACAATCTATCGCGACGGCCCCGACGCCGATTACCGCGATGCCGAGCGGCGGCACGACATTGTCTATGATACCGCGACCTTCACGGCGGGCGACAGCTACGAGCTGTTCCTTGCCCCCGGCGGCGGCGCGGCCATTCGGTTGGAGCCGGTCACGGACTGACGGTCCCCCCTCCCGGGACCGAAGGAGGGGCGGGGCTGCGAAGCCTCGCCCTTTTTCGTGAGTTGGAGGATTGGGCGGCTTGGCCTCGCCCTTTTTCGTGAGTTTCGATGCAAAACCATCCCCCGGATGGTTTTGTCTGATCGAAACTGGTGCGGGCGGCGGGACTCGAACCCGCACGATCAGGGATCAGGGGATTTTAAGTCCCCGGCGTCTACCAGTTCCGCCACGCCCGCATGACAGCGCCTGCGGGCGTTAGCGTCCGGCATCGCCGATGGGCAAGCGGGGTGTTGGTTATGGAGTGGTTTCCGGGGCGGACGTGTTGGTTCGACGATGCGCTCAATCGTCGTTCAAACGCTCGCGCATGTCCTTGCCGGCCTTGAAATAGGGCACACGCTTGGCGGGGACTTCCACCGCTTCGCCGGTGCGCGGGTTGCGTCCGGTGCGCGCATCGCGTGCGCGGGTGGAAAAGGCACCGAAGCCGCGCAGTTCCACGCGGCCACCTTCGGCCAGGCGCTGGGCGATCTCGTCGAAGAATACGTCCACGACGCCCTCGACTTCCTCGGGCCTGAGGTCCGGGTTTTCCGAAGCCAGTTCCTGAACAAGTTCCGACCTTATCATCGGCGGGTCCTTCCGCGGCAAGCGCCGCATTCTCGCGTGAAGCCATGACTGCCGGCGGCAGTGCGGCATTTCTTCCTATGCGCGCGACCCAATCCGCCCCTGCCAGAGCAAGACGCGCCGCACAATGACCTACTTAACATTTATCGGATTGTTCCGGACTTGACCTTGGCGCGGGATTCTGCGGGTTTTGCCGGGAAAACAGATGGTCAGACGTCTGCCATGGCCTCGATTTCCAGCCCGAGCCGCTTCATCCGCGCGCGAATTTCCGGCCATTCTTCCTGCAGGAAGCGCTGGCGTTCGGTCTCCAGCAGCTGCGCCGCAGCGCCCTGCCGCACGAACATGCCGACCCCGCGCTGCACGCGAATCAGCCCGTCGGCCTGGAATTGCTGGTAGGCCTTGGCCACGGTGAGCGGGTTCGCCCCCTGCTCTGCGGCAAAGGCGCGCACGGAGGGGAGCATGTCCCCTTCGCCGTAGCGCCCGTCGATGATCGCCGCGGCAATCAGGTCTCGCAGGCGAAGGTATACGGGGCGGGTCTCGTCAGCCATGGTGATGCAGTGCCATAATACAGCATGCCGGGTCAACCCGCCGAGCGAAGTGCGCCGCGCAAGGATATTGGTTTCTCGCGCAACAAAAGCTTCACATGACGGAATTGCCCGCTAGTGTGTCCGCCTTCCTGCCGCCATGACAGCAGGACGGGGATTGCAAGGGGAGGCCGCAGGCCATGAACGAATTTATCTTCACCTTCGGTTCTGCCTACGAAATGTGGGCGTTCTGGATTGCTGTGGTGGCCCTTGCGGCATTCCTTCTGGGCGGTCTTTTCATCGTAACGCGCCCGCAGGCCGAGGTGATCGGCCATCCCAAGGGCCTGTTCCTCCTGTTCATGGCGGAAATGTGGGAGCGGTTTTCCTATTACGGGATGCGCGCCCTCCTGATCTTCTATCTCGTACAGCACTGGCTGTTCACCGATAGCGAAGCCTCGATAATCTACGGCGCTTATACCGCGCTGGTCTATATCGCCCCGGTCGTGGGCGGCTTCCTGGCTGACCGTTACCTCGGCCAGCGCAAGGCGGTGCTGTTCGGCGCCGTGCTGCTGACATTCGGCCACTTCTTCATGGCCTTCGAGGGCGATGGCGGACAAGGCTCCGCCTTCATCAACGTGTTCTGGCTGGCCCTGGCGCTGATCATCGTCGGCTCCGGCTTCCTGAAGGCCAATATCTCCGTGATGGTCGGGCAGCTGTACTCGCGCACCGACATCCGCCGCGATCCGGCATACACCATCTTCTACATGGGCATTAACGTCGGTGCGGCGACGGCTTCCATCATCTGCGGCTATCTGGGCCAGACGGTGGGCTGGGAATACGGCTTCGGCCTGGCCGGTATCGGCATGCTGATCGGCCTTATCTTCTTCGTGCTGGGCAAGCCGCTGCTGCTGGGCAAGGGCGAGCCCAAGGATCCCGAGGCGCTCAAGGGCGGCAAGGAATGGGGCATCTATGGCCTGGGCCTCGGCATGGTCGCGCTGTGCTGGTTCGCAATCCAGTACCAGGAGCTTGTCGGCTGGGTGCTTGGCATCTTCGGCCTCGGTCTGGTCGCTTATGTCCTTTACATCGCGACTGTCAGGCTATCTTCGGACGAGCGTGATCGCATCTTTGCGGCCATGTTCCTGATCTTCGTCTCGATCGTGTTCTGGGCGCTGTTCGAGCAGGCCGGTTCCTCGCTTAACCTGTTCACCGATCGCCATGTCGATACGCAGGGTGTCAGCGCCTCGATGTTCCAGTCCATCAACGCGATTTACATCGTGCTGCTGGCACCGGTGTTCGCGATGCTGTGGCAGGGCCTGGCGCGCAAGGGTGCTGAGCCTTCCACGCCGATGAAGTTCGGCCTCGCCGTCATCCAGGTCGGCCTTGGCTTCCTGGTGCTGGTCTGGGGTTCGCAGAGCGTGGGCGTGAATGTGCCGACCCCGGTCATCTTCATCTTCCTGATCTACCTGCTGCACACGACGGGTGAGCTCTGCCTCAGCCCGGTCGGTCTGTCGGCGATGAACCGCCTCAGCCCGGGTCACATGGCATCGCTGATCATGGGCACCTGGTTCTTCGCATCGGCCACCGGCAATTTCGCCGCCGGCCTGATCGCCGCCGCCACCGGCGCGGAAGGTGTGAGCGAGGAAGCGGGCAAGGAGCTGGTCCTGAGCGTCTATTCCACCGTCGGCTGGTACGCCGTGGGTATCGGCGTTGTCGTCATGGTCATCAGCCCGCTGGTCAAGAAGCTGATGCATCTCGACACGCTGGTGGACGAGACGGTTGATGATGACCTGATGGGCCAGGCCCAGGCAGGCATCGAGCCGCAGGAAGCGGGCATCCGCCCCGACGTCCGCCCGCAGGGTTGATCGCATGAAAGAGGGAATGGGTATGCGCCACCTGGTAACCGTACTGGGGGCGCTGGCCCTCTCCGCTTGTGCCGCCACCGGCGATGGGAGTGACGGGGAGGACGTGGCGTCCGCCCCGGCTCCTGCCGAGTGGGACAATCCCTATCCCTCGACTTACCGCGCCTATCCCGGCGTGCCGACCGCACTGGTCGGGGCGACGGTGTTCGATGGTGCGGGCGGGCAGATCGACAACGGCACCGTGCTGTTTGCCGATGGCAAGGTGGTCGGCGTGGGCGGCGCGGATCTCGCCATCCCGGACGGCTATCTGCGGATCGACGGGACGGGCAAATATGTCACGCCCGGCATCATCGATATTCATTCGCACCTTGGCGACTATCCAAGCCCGCAGGTCGCGGCGCATTCCGACGGGAACGAGGCGACCAGCCCCACCACGCCGGAAGTCTGGGCCGAACATTCCGTCTGGCCGCAGGACCCGGGCTTCTCCCGCGCGCTGGCCAATGGCGGCGTCACCAGCCTGCAGATCCTGCCCGGCAGCGCGAACCTGATGGGCGGGCGAGCCGTCACGCTGAAGAACGTGCCCAGCCGCACGGTGCAGGGCATGAAATTCCCCGGCGCGCCCTATTCGCTGAAGATGGCCTGCGGTGAGAACCCCAAGCGCGTCTATGGCGGGCGCGGGCGCATGCCTTCCACCCGCATGGGCAATTACGCCGTCAACCGGCAGACCTGGATCAAGGCGCGCGATTACGACGGCAAGAAGCGCGATCTGGGCATGGAAACGCTGAAGGGCGTGCTGGACGGCGAGATCCTGATCCAGAACCACTGTTACCGCGCGGACGAGATGGCGCAGGTGATGGATATGGCGGACGAGATGGGATACCGCGTCACGGCCTTCCACCACGCCGTCGAAAGCTACAAGATCGGCGACCTGCTGCGCGAGAAGGACGTGTGCAGCGCGGTCTGGGCCGACTGGTTCGGCTTCAAGATGGAAGCCTATGACGCCATCCCCGAAAACGCGGCGCTGCTGCACCAGGCGGGGGCCTGCGTCATCATCCATTCCGACGATGCCAACGGGATCCAGCGCCTGAACCAGGAAGCGTCCAAGGCGCAGGCCGACGGGCGGCGCATGGGCATCGAGATCACCGACGCGCAGGCGATCGGCTGGATCACCCTCAACGCCGCCAAGGGCATGGGCATCGACGCGATGACCGGCAGCCTCGAAACCGGCAAGATGGCCGATGTGGTGCTGTGGAACGGCAACCCGCTGAGCGTTTATTCGCGCCCCGAAATGGTCTGGGTGGACGGAGCGCTGCTGTACGATGCCAACGATCCCAAGCGCCGGCCGGTGAGCGACTTTGAGCTTGGCCAGCCCGGTGAAGGAGACGTGAAATGATGCGCCGTATCGCACACTCGCTCGCCGCCACCGTGGCCTTGGCCGCCAGCGCATTCGCCGTCCCCGCTCTGGCGCAGGACGTGACCATCACAAATGCAACCGTTGCCACGGGCGACGGGTCGGAGCCGATCGCGAACGGCACTGTCGTCGTGCGCGGCGGCGCCGTGGTCTATGCCGGCCCCGCCGCAGGTGCGCCCGCTGCCGCCGGACAGGCGATCGACGCGCAGGGCGGCTGGGTCACCCCCGGCCTGTTCGCGACGCTGACCGACATCGGGATCGTCGACGTCTTCGGCGTGTCCAACAGCAATGACACGACCGCGCGCGGCAGCCCGTTCTCCGCCGCCATAGATATCGCGCCTGCCGTCAATCCAGCGGCGCAGAACGTGGCCATCAGCCGCGCAGGCGGCGTCACGCGCGCTACCGTTGCGCCGGAAGCGACCACCTCGATCTTTGCAGGGCAGGGCGCTGTCATCGACCTCGGTGATGACCGCGATGCCGTGATGCGGCCGCGCGCCTTCCAGTATGTGGAGCTGGGCGAAGGCGGTGCGCGCCTGGCAGGCGGGAGCCGCGCTTCGGCCCATGCCCTGCTGCGCAACGCCCTGCGCGAGGCGACCAATTATGGCGAGGATGCACGCCTGACAGGCGACACCCGCAACGCCCGCGTCACTACCGGCGACGACCTTCCGCTCGATCCGCGCATGACCGGCCGGGCGGAGCGGGATGGCGACGTGCTGCTGACCCGCTTCGACGCCGCCGCGCTGGTTCCGGTCGTGACCGGCCAGCAGGTGCTGTATGTCGAGGTCGACCGGGCGCAGGACATCCTCAATGCGCTGGACCTGAAACGCGAATTCCCGAACCTGCGCATGGTGCTGGTTGGCGCGGCGGAAGGCTGGATGGTGGCGGACCAGATCGCTGCATCGGGCGTGCCGGTGATCACTCACCCGCTGACCGACCTGCCCAGCAGTTTCGAGCAGCTCGCCGCCACGCAGTCCAACGTGGGCCGCATGGTGGATGCGGGCGTGACGGTCGGCATCGGCCGCTTCAACGACATGAATCACGCGCGCTACGCCCCGCAGCAGGCTGGCAACCTCGTGGGCCTCGCCCGCGTGCCGGGCGCCACGGGCCTGACCTGGGGCGAGGCCTTTGCCGCCATCACCTCCATCCCCGCCGCGATCAGCGGGTATGAGGGCCGGGCCGGCGTGCTGGCGCCCGGTGCCTATGGCGACGTGGTGATCTGGGACGGCGATCCGCTGGAGCTGACCAGTGCGCCGCTGCGGGTCTGGATCGACGGGGTGGAGCAGCCGCTCGACAACCACCAGAGCCGCCTGCGCGAACGCTACCGCGACCTGGACGAGGATGAGCTGCCCAAGGCTTACGACTGGTAAGTCGCACCTGCGCCCTTTCGGCCCGAATACAGGGAGGCTGGCATGAGCGATCCGATGACGATGTATTCCGGACAGGGGCGCGGGCCGCTCGACCCGGACATGGTGCAGCTGATTTCCGCCAGCATCGCCTTTGTCGGCACGCATTTTGCCCTGTCGCACCCGCTTCGCGCGCCGCTCGTGCGCGTGCTGAAGGAGAGCGGCTTCATGCTGGTCTACAGCGTGGTCGCCTTCGTGACGCTGGGCTGGATGGCGCATGCCTTCATGGCTGTGGACGCGCCGGGCCTTGGCGGCAGCGGGGACGTGGGTTGGGCCATTGCCAGCCTGCTGACCCTGGTCGCGCTGGTCCTGTTCTTCGGCTCTCTGTGGCGCAATCCCGCCCTGCCCGCCCCGGGAGCGCAAAAGGACGCGGCCGAGCGCGCACCGAGCGGCGCATTTGCCGTTACCCGGCACCCGATGATGTGGGGTTTCGCACTCTGGGCGCTCGCGCATATCGCGCTCTGGTGGAGCTGGCGCACCAATGTGGTCGCTCTTGCCATACTGGTTCTCGCGCTGCTCGGCGCGCATCTGCAGGACCGCAAGAAGCGCCGCCTGATGGGCGAGGCATGGGCCAGCTGGGAAGCGCGCACCAGCTATTGGCCGCGCTGGGCAAAGCTCCTGCGCGCAGGCTGGCTGCTGTGGCTCGTCGCCATCATCGCATGGCTCGCCATCACGTACGGCCATATCCACGCAGGCGGGATCCCCGCCGGTCTGTGGCGCTGGAGCTGATCCGCCTTACTTGCGAAGCGCGGCAATCGGGCGCGTGAGCGGCTTTGCGTCGCTGCCCGGGCGTGAGATGGTGACGGCGGCCACCTGCCCGTCATCCCCCAGCTCGAAGGTGAGCAAATTGGGGTAATCCGTGATGCGGAAAGCCCCGCCGCCCTGGTAATGCATTTCGCTGCTGTCGCGCCCCAGGAACTGGGTGAAGAAGGGCGAGACGACCATCATCCGTCCGCCCTGCTCTTCGACCGTATAGGGCAGGCCGAGGTCGTAGAGCAGGCCTGTGTAATCACCCATGATCGCGCGGCGCATTTCCGGCTCCAGCGGCACGCTGGGAAGCGGCTTGCGCTCCGCCCATCGCTGGCTGGCGATGATTTCGCGGCGGGCGGCGGCAAACACCGGATCGGTCGCCGGGTCATCGCCATTGCCCATGATGACGAAGCCGTATCCGCCCTCCATCGCGCCATACATGTCCACATTGACGCCGGTGTTGGAGCCGCCGTGCTGGAACCACTCCGTATTGCCGTAGCCGAAGCCACGGAAGAAGGGCGTCCCCATGCCGCCGACATGGTCAAGCGACCAGATGTCGGTCATCGCGCGGGCCAGCTGCGGGGTGACCGGTCCGGTCGTCTCGCCACGAAGGCCGCGCTGGATGGCGATGGCATAAAGCGCAAGGTCGCGGGGGGTGGACCACAGGCCCGAGGCGGAAACCTGCGGCGTGATTGGCCGGCCATCGCGGATCTGCGAGCCATCGGCTGCATGCACCAGCGCGACATCATCCGGGAATCCGGGCTGGCCGGGCTGGATCATGGTGCTGTTTGTCATGCCCAGCGGGGTGAGGATGCGATCCTGCACCATGGCGTGCAGCGGCTGGCCCATTCGGTCCTCCAGCGCGATCTGGATAATGGTGTAACCGCCGCCGCTGTATTTCCAGCCCTGTCCCGGCGGGAAGAGGAACTCGATCGGCTTGTCATAACGCGGCAGCCGCCCTTCCACGCTGTCCACCAGCGTGGGCAGCGTGTCGCCCTCGTAGAAATCGGCAAAGCCGTGCTGCGACGTGCCGCCGGTGTGGCTCAGCAGCTGCCGCCATGTGACACCCGCCGCGCCTTCCACATCGCTTTCGGGCAGCTTCCAGCGCGTGAGCGAGGCAGCAATCGGCTCGTCGAGGTCCAGCAGGCCTTCTGCTTCCAGGATCAGGCAGAGCATGGCCGTGAAGGGCTTGGCCACGCTGGCGGTGGAGAAAGCGGTGGTGGTCGCGATCGCCGCGCCGCCGCTGGATTTGGTGCCGAAAGTGGCGGTGCGGATCGATCCGTAATCGTCGAACACCGCCACGCTCAAGCCCATCAGCCCGGCCTCGCGGCGCGCGCTTTCCAGCGCGGTCTCCGGCAGCGGGAGCAAGGCCGGCGCCTGTGCTGCCTCGGCGGGGGCGGACTGGACTGAGGAGGCGGCACCTTGCGTGCAGCCAAGGGCCGCCAGCGAAAGGGCCCCGATCAGGATGTTGCGCACGATGTCTGCTCTCCCCAAGTGTATTATTTACACAACACACTTGGGCGGGTGGGCCACGCCTGTCAATCGCGTGGCAATGTCACTGGTCGATTAGATTCGCCGCAATCTCACCCTGCACGGCGGGATGCACCACAAGGTCATGGCCCCAGCCGGGATAGGTGACCAGCTTCGTACCGGGCCGCGCGGCGGCCAGTGTCCGGGCCTGCTCCAGGCGGATCAGCGTGTCTTCCTCGCCATGCAGGATCAGGACGGGGATTTCGATGCCGGGCAACTTGCCGACATTGTCGTAGCGGTCACGGATCAGCGTGCGCACGGGCAGCCAGCGCATGGCGCGGCTCGCGGTCTCCTCCAGGCTGTCGAAGGGGGAGATCAGGACGAGCGCGCGCGCCTCCACTTCGGTTGCGAGATGCGTCGCCACGCCCGATCCGATGGAATTGCCGGTCAGCACGATGTCTTGCGGCGCGACGCCCCGTTCTCGCAGGAAGGCATAGGCCGCGCGGCCATCGGCATATAAGCCCTTCTCCGACGGGGAGCCGGCATTCCCGGCATAGCCGCGATAGCTGGCCGCCAGCACGCCGTAGCCGAGCGCGGCAAGCCGGTCCGTTACATATGCGGTGGATTGCCAGCTCGACCCATTGCCGTGGAAGAACAGCAGCGTCGGCATGCCCTCGCGCGCAGGGCGGTAGCCTGCGCCGATCTCCACACCGTCTGCCGCTGTATAGGTGATCCGCTCGAATCCGGCGGGCACACCTGCCTGCTCAGGAGGCGCGGGATAGATAAAGCGTTCCTGCAGGCTCCATACCAGCACGAGTGCCGCGAGGTAGAAAACGGCGAGAAAGGTGAGGAGCCAGGTCACGATGCGCCTTGCCTTTCGCACAATTCAGAAACCTCGCCGCATCGTCACCCCGGCCCCCGAGCCGGGGTCCCGCTTTTTGAAGCGCAGCGTGACAGGAAGCGGGACCCCGGATCAAGTCCGGGGTGACGGGGATTCCTCGGCCGCAGGCAGTTCGGCTTCCGCGTCCAGTCCGGCAAGCATGACCTTCTTGCGCTCAAGCATGTCCTTCTCGAACTCCGTCAGTTCGATATGGGCATTGACGCCGTCCATGATCTCCGCAGCCGTGCAATCATATTGCGAGGTCCACATCCATGCATCGCCGAAAAACTGCCGCGCCTGCGCCCCGTTCATTCGGTAGATCAAACGCCGCAGCGGCTTCTCGATCGGGTATTTCGAAGGCTTGTAAAACAGAAAGATTATTCGCCCGTCGAGGATGCGGAAATTCTTGATGGAGCGCAGGGATATGCGTTTGTCCGAATGCGGGCGCAGGAAAAATGTGTTGTCGGCAATCTGCAATTGCACCCGCCGGTCGAACAGCTTCCTGAGGAAGATTGCCAACGGAATAGCGAATACGGCCGCGCCCACCGCCCCGGCTAGCCCAACGATGCCAGGCGCATCAATCGCGATGAAAACACAGAAGGCGACCAAGACCGTAGTCAGCGCCACCCAGCCAAGCATCTTTGGCACGGAATAGCGCGCCTTGAATGGCTTAGGCGCGGTCATGCGATCAGGCCCGCGCTTCCTCCACGCCTGCGCTGTTATGCCGCAGCGCGTTCAGCACCGTGTCGACGATCGCATCCGCGTCCAATCCGGCTTCGGCATATTGCTTCTTCGGGTCGTCCTGGTCCTGGAAGGCGTCCGGCAGGCGCATGGTGCGGATTTTCAGGCCGCCATCGGTCAGGCCCTCGTCGCTGGCCATGGTGAGGACGTGCGCGCCGAGGCCGCCGATGGCGCCTTCCTCCACCGTCACCACCACTTCGTGGGTGGTCATCAGGCGGCGGATCAGGTCGGTGTCGAGCGGCTTGGCGAAGCGCAAATCGGCGACGCTGGTGGACAGGCCCTTGGCCTCCAGCTGCTCGGCGGCGTCCATGGCTTCGGCGAGGCGCGTGCCGAGGCTCAGAAGCGCGATCTTGCTGCCTTCCTTGACCATGCGGCCCTTGCCGATTTCCAGCTTCTGCGGCGTTTCGGGCATCTCCACGCCCACGCCATTGCCGCGCGGATAGCGGAAGGCGATGGGGCCGTCGTCATATTCGGCGGCGGTGTAGGTCATGTGGACCAGCTCCGCCTCGTCAGCCGCGGCCATGACCACGAAATTGGGCAAGGTGGCGAGATAGGTGATGTCGAAGCTGCCTGCGTGCGTGCTGCCGTCCGCGCCGACAAGGCCGGCGCGGTCGATTGCGAAGCGTACGGGCAGGTTCTGGATCGCCACGTCATGCACCACCTGGTCGTACGCCCGCTGCAGGAAGGTGGAGTAGATCGCGGCGAAGGGGCGCATGCCCTGCGCAGCGAGGCCGGCGGCGAATGTCACGCCGTGCTGTTCGGCAATGCCGACGTCGAATGCGCGGTCCGGATGGGCCTGGGCGAACTTGTCGACGCCCGTGCCGCTGGGCATGGCGGCGGTGATGGCGCAGATGCGGTCGTCCGTATCGGCCAGCTTGGCCAGCGTCTCGCCAAACACGTTCTGGTAAGCGGGCGCGCCGGGGGCGGACTTCGCTTTCTCGCCGGTGACCACGTCGAACTTGGGCACGCCGTGATATTTGTCGGCGCTTTCCTCGGCCGGCTGGTAACCCTTGCCCTTGGTGGTGACGACATGGATCAGGACGGGGCCCTGCTCGCTGTCGCGCACGTTTTCCAGTACCGGGATCAGGTGGTCGAGATTGTGCCCGTCGATCGGGCCGACGTAATAGAAGCCCAGCTCCTCGAACATCGTGCCGCCGGTGACCATGCCGCGGGCATATTCCTCGGCCTTTTCCAGCCCGCCCCAGACGCGGCGGCCCAGCTTCTTGGCGATCTTGGACGCCATGGAGCGCAGGCCGAGATATTCGCTGCTGCTGACCATGCGCGCGAGGTATGCCGAAAGGCCGCCCACGGGCGGGGCGATCGACATGTCGTTATCGTTCAGGATCACGATCAGGCGGTTGCCGGCCTGTTCGGCATTGTTCATCGCCTCATAGGCCATCCCTGCGCTCATCGCGCCGTCGCCGATGACGGCGATGGCCTTGCCCGGCTGGCCCTTCAGCTTGTTGGCGATGGCGAAGCCCAGGCCTGCGCTGATCGAGGTGGAGGAGTGGGCCGCGCCGAAGGGGTCGTATTCGCTTTCGCTGCGCTTGGTGAAGCCGGACAGGCCGCCGCCCTGGCGCAGGGTGCGGATGCGGTCGCGCCGCCCGGTCAGGATCTTGTGGGGATAGCACTGGTGCCCGACGTCGAAGACCAGCTTGTCGTCCGGCGTGTTGAACACATAGTGGATCGCGGTGGTCAGTTCGACCACGCCGAGGCCGGAACCCAGGTGTCCGCCACTGGTGCTGACCGCGTCGATCATCTCGGCGCGAAGCTCGTCGGAAAGCTGGCGAAGCTGCGACTGATCGAGCTTGCGGAGGTCTGCGGGCGTGTCGACGGTGTCGAGCAGTGGAGTGTCTGGCCGTGTTGTCATGGCAGAGTGGTTACAACGGAAATTGTGGCGCGTCCATGAACGGTTTGTCGATGCACAGGAACGCTTCGTCGCAGCCCGGGCGGGATCAGCTCGCGCATTCCTCGCCCCGCGCGGTCATTCCGCGCAATCCTGACAAAGCCCGCGCAGTTCCACCACCGGGCGCACGTCGGCAAAGCCATTGCGGCCGCCTGCCTCGCGCAGCGCGTCGGTCACGCGGTGGTCGTCAACGTGGATCGCCTTCCCGCAATCGTCGCAGATCAGGAAGATGCAATCGTGCCGGCAACCGGGATGGGTGTTGGCGAGATAGGCGTTGGCGCTCTCGATCCGGTTGGCGAGGTTGGTACGCACGAACAGGTCGAGGATGCGATAGACGCTGTTGGCGGCCACGCGCTTGCCGCGCAGCTTCCCCACATCATCGGCAATGTCATAGGCGCTGGCAGGCTTGTCGTAAGCGGCGAGCGCGCGGAAGGTGTCTCCCCGCAGGCCGGTCCACTGCTCGCCGGAATTGGTCAGGACGCGCTCGGCCTCGGAAACCAGGCTGTCGCCGCTAAGTTCGGTATGGGTATGTCCGCTCATGCCACCCGATATAGGGTGCGCGCGGCGGGCGGGCAATCAGCCGGTGACGAAGCCGCTGCGGTACAGCCCCGGATACATCCGCTTGAAGGCAGCGACCTTGGGCGCGTCCCAGCGGCGGATGTAGGGGTGGCGCGGGTTCTTCTTGGCGAAATCCTGGTGGTAGGTCTCTGCCGGATAGAACGTCTTGTACGCCTCGATCCCCGTCACGATGGGGCGGCTCCACTTCCCGCTCTTCTTCATCTGGGCAAGGTAGGACCGGGCCACGGCGGCCTGTTCCTTGCTCACCGGGATCAGCGCGGCGCGGTAATGGCGGCCAACGTCGGGACCCTGCCGGTTCTTCAGCGTGGGATCGGCGACGACGGAGAAGAAGACCTGCAGCAGCTGGTCATACCGCACGACGCGCGGATCGTAGGTGACCTTCACCACTTCTGCGTGGTCGGTCATCCCGCCCGAGACGAGGTCGTAAGTCGCCTGCCGCTTCGTGCCGCCGTGATAGCCGGAAATGGCGCTCTTCACGCCCTTGGTATGGCTGAACACCGCCTCGACGCCCCAGAAACAGCCGCCGGCGAAGATCGCCGTCTTCAGGCCGCTTTCCTTGGCCACGCGCTGCGCGGCGGGGGCGTTCACGTAATTCTCCGCCGACGCGCCGGTGGCGGGCATGCAGGCCGCAAGCGCGGCTGCCAGCAGGAGGACGGGTGTTCGCATCGTGCGGCTTATACCAGCTGCGGCACGATATTGGCAGCCAGCACCAGCGCGGTCAGGCCAAAGCCGATGGCGAAGTTGCGGAAGAGGTCTGCGGTGAAGAGTTCCATGGTCTGTCTTTCGAACGGAATGCGTGAAAGGTTACATCTAGCGCAGGAGTGCTTTCTGAAAGATTGAACCGGCTTGCAGCATCCGTTCAGGCGACCTGACGCAGGCCGGGAGCCGTATCTGGGCGTGAACGTTGGCCTTTCAAGGAGAGAGACGATGCGTGGAGCCTGTTTGGCGATTTCCGTTCTGGCACTGGCCGCCTGCAATGCGGGGGCGGGGCCGGTGGCCGATGCTGGCACCTCCAGCGAATCACTTGGCGATATGGCCGCGACCACCGTTCCGATGGGCGAGGCTGCGCTGGCGCAGATCGATCCTTTGGGCGGCACGTGGATCGTGCGCAGCGTGGGTATGCGGGATTTTCCGGGCGACTGGGGCAGGGTCAATTTCAGCGGCGGCGGCTTTTTTACGCATGAAGCGGGCTGCGGCGGCGGCCATCCTGCCTTCTACCAGGCGAGGGCCGATGGCACGCTGGAGGTGCGGCGGCGCGAAGCGGTCCGCATTGGCAAATGCGAAGGCGATTGGGCGCCGGATTTCGAGAGGCGGCTCGCGGCGTTTTTCGACAAGGCTGCCACCTGGTCGCGCGATGGCGATGTCCTCCGGCTCACCGACAGCGACGGCCAGGTCGCCGTGCTCGAGCGCCCGGCCGACCCCGTTCCGGCACTAGCGGGACGGTGGCAAATTGTTACCATCGGCGGGCAGGTATGGACCGGTTCTGTCACGCCTACTGTCCAGTTCCAGCCGGGCTGGATGAGCGGCAGCGCAGGCTGCAATACCGGCGGCGCGCAATGGAGCGCGCCCGCACCGGGCCGCATCGCGGTCGGCAGCTTCGCCGCGACGCAGATGGGTTGTTCGCAGGAGTTGCTAGAATCGGACAGCCGCCTGTTCGGCGCTCTTGCAGGTGTCACGGGTTACGAGGCCGGCGCGGAAGGCCGCATGGTCCTGACCGGGCGGCAGGAGATTGTGCTGGAACGCCCGCCGGCGCCGAGTGCGCGGCTGAAGGGCCGCTACAGGGGCTGCGGCAACACCATAATCGGCCTGTATGGCGGCGAGCTGACGATGGACTTCGCCAGCGACACGGCGACCGACCAGGCCGGATGCCGCGCCAGCTACTCGGTGGACGGGACCGCGCTCTCGCTTGATTTCGACGACAGCCCGGCCTGTTCGACCCCGCGGATAGACCGTTGGGACGAAGGGCGCGATTATGCGGGGCGCGAGGTCTCGACGCTGGCACTGCTGCGCCCGGATGCGCTGGCTTTCGACGAGACCGGCCAGCTGGTCATGCGCGCCGCCGATGGCCGCACGCTGACGCTCTGCCGCGCGGACTGATCAGTGACGAAAGTGGCGCATCCCGGTGAAAACCATGGCGAGGCCCGCCTCGTTCGCCGCGTCGATCACTTCAGCATCGCGCATGGAGCCGCCCGGCTGGATCACCGCTGTCGCGCCTGCCTCGGCGGCTGACAGCAATCCGTCCGCGAAGGGGAAGAAAGCGTCGGAGGCGACCGCGCTGCCGACGGTCTTCGGCTGGTCCCAGCCATATTTCTCCGCCGCTTCGGCTGCCTTCATGGCGGCAATGCGCGCCGAATCGCGCCGGTTCATCTGGCCTGCGCCGATGCCTGCCGTCGCGCCGTCCTTGGCATAGACGATGGCGTTGGATTTGACGTGGCGCGCCACCGTCCAGGCGAAAAGGCAATCTTTCACTTCCTGCTCGGTCGGCTCGCGATCGGTCACGATCTTCAGGTCATCGCGCGTGATGGCGGCGGCGTCGCGGTCCTGCGCGAGCAGTCCGCCTGCGATCACCACCTGCATGGTGCCCGGGCGGCGCGGATCGGGCAGGTCGGGCACGATCAGCAGGCGCAGGTTCTTCTTCTTCGCAAAGGCCGCGCGCGCCGCATCGTCGGCGCCCGGCGCTACCACGACTTCGGTGAAGATCTCGCAGATCGCCTCTGCCGTCGGACCGTCCAGCGGCACATTCAGCGCCACGATGCCACCGAATGCGCTCACATCGTCGCAGGCCAGCGCGGCTTTCCAAGCCTCCAGCGCACTGCCCGCCTGCGCGACACCGCAGGGGTTGGCGTGTTTCACGATCACCACGGCGGGCTGCTGCCCCTTGAATTCGGCGACCAGTTCCAGCGCGGCATTGGCGTCGTTGTAATTGTTGTAGCTCAGCTCCTTGCCCTGCACCTGCTCGGCCTGCGGCAGGCCAACGGCATGCGGGCCTTCGGGCACGTAGAGCGCGGCATTCTGGTGCGGGTTCTCGCCATAGCGGAGCGTGGTGACGAGGCGGCTCGCCATGGCGCGGCGTGCGGGGAAGCGCTTGCCCTGGTCGGCATAGGCGAACCACTGGCTGATCGCGGCATCATAGGCGGCGGTGGCGGCAAAGGCCTTGGCCGCCATGCGATTGCGGAAGTCCTGCGAGGTCGCGCCGCCCTTCTCGCCCATCTCCGCCAGCATGGCGTCGTAATCGGCAGGGTCGGTCAGGATGGTGACGTAGCGATGGTTCTTGGCTGCGCTGCGCACCATGCTCGGCCCGCCGATATCGATGTTCTCAATAATTTCGTCGCGCCCTGCACCCTTCGCCACGGTCTGCTGGAAGGGGTAGAGATTGACCACGACGAGGTCGATCGCGCCGATGCCGTGTTCTTCCATTGCGGCGGCATGGGCGGCGTCGTCGCGCACCGCCAGCAAGCCGCCATGGACCTTTGGGTGCAGCGTCTTCACGCGCCCGTCCATCATTTCGGGGAAGCCAGTGAGGTCGGAGACGTCCTTCACCTCAAGACCCGCATCGCGTAGCGCCTTGGCCGTGCCGCCGGTCGAAACCAGCTCCACGCCCGCTTCCGCCAGGCCCTTGCCCAGTTCCACCAAACCGCTCTTGTCGGACACCGAAAGCAGTGCCCGCTTGATCGCTACATCAGACATTCAAAATCAGCCCATTTTCTTGAGCAGCCAGGAGAAATTCCCCCCGCCGCGAGAGACCATGCCCTCTATCACCAATTGCTGCACCGGGCGCGGACGGCCATCGCCATCGACCCACAGGCTTTCTTCCAGCTGCACGTCGCCCGCGCCGCTGACGAATTGCCAATATGTGCCATCGGGCAGGGCCAGGCCCGCATTGCGCCCGCCATCGCCGATCTTGACCTCGATATCGGGGCCGAGGTGGAAGCGGATGGCGAAGGGGACCTTGCCGCGCTTGCCCTTCTTGCCGCGCGGGACCAGCAGGTCCTCGCCGCGCAGTTCCGTGCCGTCGTCGCGCAGGATGCAGATGCGCTGGTGGACCAGGCCGAAGCGGTTGACGTAGCCGTCATGGCTCGCCTCCAGCCGGGTCGCGCCGCCATCTTTCAGGTCGATGGCGCGGCGGTCAACTTCGACCTCGTCCACGCCCGCGCCGAGTTTTCCGCGGATCAGCACGGCGGTGGAATTCGAATCCCCCAGAACCAGCGTGGAGTGGGCAGCAGTCGCGCGCAGGCCCTGCTCGATGCGGACTGGAACCTGCCCTCCGGCGGCATGCGCGCCGCCGCAATTGACGAAGATGCGCCGCCCGTCGCGGCTGAATTCCAGCGCCAGTGTGGAGGCGCAGCCATGGCGCGTATGGCGCGCCAGCGGCGGGGGAGCGGCATCCATCTGCAGCACGGAGCTGCCGCCGGTCACGCGCTGGTATCCCCAGCGGCGCGATTCCTTCATCGGGCGGGTGCGCACGCCGCTCGCCTCCACCAGTGCGGCGATCCGGTCGGCCGAAACGGGCGTCGCGCCCTGCCAGCTGCCCAGCGATCCATCGGCATGCAGCAGCGCCAGCAGCGGCGGGACCAGCATGTTCAGCATGGCACCTATGGCATCGGGCACGTCGCGGCGCACGGCCTGGTAACAGGCGGCCACGTCCACCAGCAGGGCAACGGCGTCCATCTGGTCGATCGGGCTGCGCGACAGAACGCCGCCATCCTCGCCCACCAGCTCGCCCAGCGCGCGGACCAGGCCGGCTTCGCCGAACAGGCGGCGCGGCTTGCCATCGGGCAGCAGCAGTCCGGCGGCCACGATACCGCACCAGCCCGCAGTCTCCGCCAGCCGGTCATCTGCGCGGCTGATGTTGCGGTCCAACCAGCGAGCCGTCTCGTCGATTGCGCCCAGCACGCGGCCACGCATCGCCTTGTCCTGCGTGCCCAGCGTCAGCGGGGCGTGCACAAGCCAGTTCAGCAGGCGGTGCCCGGCATTGCCGACATTCCATGCCGCGCCCTTGCCCGGCTTGGTGTTCGCGTCCAGCCAGGCGGTCATCACGCGGTTCGCGGTGTTGAGGCATTGCGGACGCGGCGCGCAGCCATGCAGGTCACGCAGCCAAGTGAAGCCATGCACCACCCGCTCGAAGGGCGGGGTCAGGCGCGCGCCGGGCTTGAAATCGACCTGCGCGACCGGGGCCTTCACCCCGTGGATCAGGAAATGCCCGGCCCGCAGCGCCATGCCGCCCACGCGTTCGCCCGCCAGCGGGCTTTCCACGGTTGCCAGCAGGCGCAGCTTGCCCTTCTTGCCGAAGGGCGCGGACAGCGTGCTGCCCGGCACGCCCAGCCGGTACGCCATGCGCACCAGCCGCTCGCCTGCGGAAATGCTGGGCGGGGCAAAATCGGTCAGGGCGAGCGCCTTGCCAGGGGCCAGCGGAGCGGGGGCGTGCTGGGCGTGAACATCCTCGCGCGCCATGACATGCGCGTCGTCGGCCGAACCGCCAGTGCCCAGCGGGATGGCGCTTTGCGTGCCGTCTGCTTCCGCAATGTCACTATCACCACCAGACATACTGCCTTCGTCGAAAACGAGGCGGCCCTGGGTGGCGTAATCGACCATCACCCCTGCCCCTTAAGGGCCGCGATGTTGGCGGCATAGCAATCGGGGCCGCCCTTGAAAGTGGCAGAGCCTGCCACAAGCACGTCTGCTCCCGCTTCGAGACACTTTTTGGCCGTGTCCGGATTGACGCCGCCGTCCACCTCCAGGTGGATTTCGCGGCCCGTCTTGTCGATCATGCGGCGCACCGCCTCGATCTTCTTCAGCTGCGAATGGATGAAGCTCTGCCCGCCGAAGCCGGGATTGACGCTCATCACCAGCACCAGGTCGATATCGTCGATCAGGTAATCGAGCATCTTGGCCGGCGTGCCGGGATTGAGCGAGATGCCCGCCTTGCAGCCCAGCGCCTTGATGGCCTGCACCGTGCGGTGGACATGCGGGCCGGCCTCGGGGTGGACGGTGATGATGTCCGCGCCTGCCTCCGCGAATTCCTCCAGATAGCCATCTACCGGTGAAATCATCAGGTGGACGTCGAAGGGTTTTTTCGTATGCGGGCGCAGGGCCTTCACGACTGCGGGGCCAATCGTGATATTGGGGACATAATGCCCGTCCATCACATCGACATGGATCCAGTCCGCCCCCGCCGCATCGATGGCGCGCACTTCCTCTCCGAGTGCGGCGAAGTCCGCAGACAGGATGGAGGGCGAGATGAGTGGCGGGGCCATATGTGCCTCCTGCGCGTAAACCTCGCGACTCGTGCTCACAAGCGGGGTCGCGGCGCTTTTCCACATGGGACGGCCGCAAAATGAGCCCGGCGGAGGCGGAAATGCGGCTTGAGGCGGCGATGCGGCGTACAGGCGGCGCGGTCGCCGCCTTGCCGGAAGGGCAGCTCTGGCAGCTCGACCCTCCCGCCTTCCGCATGCGCGTGCAGCCCGACAGCATGCTGGGGTATGCGCAGGGCGAAGGCATAATCGTGGACCGGGGCGAGCAGACCCACGCGCAGGAGATCGACCTGTTCTGCGAAGGTACGATGGCCGCTGCCGTGACTGCGCTGAACGGCCTGTATCCCTTCCACGCCAGCACGGTTCTGGGCCCGCGGGGCGCAGTGATGCTGGCGGGTACGAGCGGCGCGGGCAAATCGACCCTTGCGGCGGCCCTCGCCCTGTCCGGCTGGCCGCTGCTGGCGGACGATCTTTCGATCCTGCTGCCGCATGAGGGACGCCAGCACGTCCTGCCTTGGCGAAAGCGGCTGAAACTGTGGCCCGATATCATCGAAGCGCTCGGGCTTGCGGCGGGACCGATGGTGTCGCCCGAATATCCCAAGCATTTCGTCGATGTACCGCGTGCCGACACGGCCGCACCGCTATCGGCCCTGGTCATCCTGGCGGACGGCTTGGCAGGGCTTTGCGCAGCCAGCGCAGGCGAGGCCATGGCTGCCTGGACGCAGGAGCATTATTCCAGCGCCCTGCTAGCGGCAGCGCGCGGCTGGACGGCGGCGGACAGGTTCAAGGATGCCGCCGAGAAGGTTGCGGCGTGCCCGGCTTTCGTCTTCACCCGCCCGGTGGAGCACACTGGTCCGCAAGAGGCGGCGGCGATGCTGCGTATGGGGCTGGAGGAGGCGGTTCGATGAGCGAGATCCTGAAAAAGACGCCGGGGGCCACGATCGAGACGCGCGTGGAAGGCGATATCGTCGTAATGCGGCTGTCCGATGGCGATTTTTTCGAGATGACCGGCACAGCGCGCACGATTTGGGCCATGCTGGACGGTACGCGCAGCCGCGACGCCCTGCTGGAAGCCCTGCGCGAACGTTATGGCGATGTGCCGGAAATGGAGCGCGAGACCGACGCCTTCCTGGAACGCCTGCATGCGGCAGGCCTGCTGGAAGCGGGATAGGGCGTGGCGCATTCAGGACGCATCAAGGCCCGCGCGCGTATCTGCGGCACTCCCATAATTGCAAAATGGCGGATTTCCGCGTATTTGAGGTCCCATGTCGAAGAAGAGCCATCTGCCGAATGAGCGCGCCGAGCGATCCGATCGCTGGACGACGCCGCGCCTTGTGCGCGCAGGCGGCGTGCGCGACATTGCAGGCTCCGGCACTGCTCGCGACCAGGGCAACGGCAAGAACCAGACTAACCGCAGCTAAGGCTGCTGCGCCGGCTGGCCCGGCATGATTGCGCTCGCCCTCCGGATTTCCGAAACAAGCAGCTGGCTACGGCCCGATCACATTGCCGCATCGCTTGGCGTGTTCGCAGGCGGGCCTGCCGACCAGATTGCCGTGGAGGGGGGTATCGCCGCCCAGCTTCGCGGCCCGCGCCAGCCGGCGCGCCGCGGCTGGACGCCCGCGATCTCGCCTGATGGCACTCTGTGCCTGCTCGAAGGCTGGTTGGACAACAGGGCGGAACTCGCTCGCTTGCTGGAATGCGCGGCGGATACGCCCGATGCGCTACTGTTTGCGCACGCGGTGGAACACTTCGGCGAGGGCGCAGACAGGGTGGCGGTCGGTTCCTACGCCGCGATCTGCCGCCTGCCGGACGCTACGCTGCGCCTCTCGCGCAGCCCCTGGGGCGGGCCATCGCTGTTCTGGGCAGGTGATGACAGCGCCGTCGCCGCCGCATCGCTCCCGCGCATCCTGTTTGCGGCAGGCCATCGCCGCGTGCCGAAGCGCGACCAGCTGGCCGACGCCTTGCTGGGCATTTTCGACGATGAAGGCGGCTATTGGTACGAGGGTGTGGAGCGCGTGCCGCAGGGAACAATCGTCACGCTGCGCCCGGGCGAAGCTGCAATTTCACACACATGGTACGATCCGCATGCGCTGCCTGAGACAAGGCTACCGACGGATCAGGATTACCAGCGCCGGGCCGATAAATTGCTGCACGAGGCGGCGGAGGCGGCGCTGGCACGGTCAGCGAGGCCCGGGCTGATGCTGTCCGGCGGTCTCGACAGCGCGCTGGTGGCCGATGCGCTGCTGGGCGCCATGCCGGACGAGGGCAGGCTGCGAAGCTATACCTTCGTGCCCGCAGCCAATGTATTGTCCGACCGCCGTCCCGGCATGGTGCTGGACGAGCGGGAGGCTGTGGAGGCCTTTGCCGCCATGCATCCCCGCCTTGATCCGCGCTTCGTGGAGGATACAGGCGGCGGTTTCGATGCCCGGGCGGAGGCGTTCTTTGCCGCGACCGATACCGGCCCTGCGGCGCGCATGGCGTCCACCGCCTATCACGGCTGCTACCGCACGGCTGCGGAGGATGGCTGCGACTGGGTGCTGGACGCGGCCTGCGGCAATGACACGATCAGCCAAGATGCGCGCTGGGCGCATGTGGAACTGCTGAAATCCGGCAAATGGGGTGAACTGGCCGCCTTGACGCGCAACCCTCCTGCGGACGATGCGCGCAGTTTCGCCCGCCGCCTTGCCGCCCGCTCCCTGCTGCCGCTGCTGCCGCGCGCCCTTCGCCGCATGGCCCGCCAGCTGGTGCACGGATCGCCCGATTACATCGCGCGCGGAGGCAGCCTGATGACGCGTGCTGCCTTTGCCGCCCATGGCGCGCGGGCGCAGCGCGTGGGCGATCTTCAGACGGGTGAATGGCCCGCCTCGCGCCGCGAGTGGCTGGAGCGGTTCTGGCTCGGCATGGATATGGGCACGGAGCAACACCACGGGTTCGAACAGGTCTTCGGCATCCGCCAGCGCGACGTGTTGGCATATCGCCCGCTGATAGAATTCTGCGCAGGCCTCCCCACCAGCCAGTTCGTTCGCGGAGGGCAGACGCGGTTCCTGGCACGGCAGCTGGCCAAGGGACGCATGCCGGAAAGCCAGCGGCTGGAGCGCCGGATCGGCCTGCACAATGCCGGGCGCTTTGCCGGGCTTTCAGCGCGGCGCACGGAGATCGAAGCGGCAATCGCTGATATCGAGTCGCACCCCCAATTGTCGGCGCTGGTCGATACGGCGCGGGCGCGCACCCTGCTGCGCCAGTGGCCGCAGCATGCCCCGGCGGACCCGCGCGTCGCGGCGCAGCTGCTCCATGCCCTGCCGGGGGCGGTCATGGTGAGCCGGTTTGCACGCTGGGTGGAGGGTCGCAACGATGCGGCGGCCTGAGCCAATTCAGCGCATATTCAGTGCGTTTGCCGCATACGGCAGTCCAACACAGGGAAATTTTGTATGACGACTCACACTCTCTCCAAGGGCGCGATCGCGCTTGCCGCAGCCGCAGCGATGGCTGCCGGGGCGGCGATCCCGGCTGCTGCTGCGCCGACCGCCTATGGCCAGACGATCTCCAACTCCATGTCGAAATGCAACTCCGGCACCGCCGTGCGCGTGACGGTTACGGGCGTGAAGAGCTCCACCGGCAAGGTGCGCCTGCAGCTGTACAACGGTACGAAGGCGGACTGGCTGGTTAAGGGCCGCTGGATCAACCGGATCGAAGTTCCGGCCAGCCGCGGCACGATGAGTTTCTGCATGCCGACCCCGGGCGCCGGTGTTTACGGGATCGCCGTGCGCCACGACGCCAATGGCAATGGCAAGACCGACATTTCCGAGGATGGCGGCGCGATGTCGAACAACCCCAGCATCAACATCTTCAACCTTGGCAAGCCGAGCTACAAGAAGACGCGGTTCACGGTCGACGGCGTGGAAAGCATCACCATCAAGATGCGGTATATGTGACCGCGCGATGTAAGCGCGCTTAGGCGTCTTCGGACGCCGCGCGGGTGCGCTTCTTTCGCCAGTATTCCAGCGCCGCGCCGGGTGCCGCCAATATCGGGTGGCGCTCGCGGAAGGGCGTCATCTCCAGCGCGATGCCGCTGTGGCGCTCCAGCTTCCACGCACCGTAGCGCGCAGCCCCTTCGAAGGTGGTCGTCGCTTTCGCGAGCCGCAGCAGGTTGATCGGCTTGCCCAGCCGCTGGCGCTTCTTCCACCAGGCCAGCACTTCGGCCCTTCGCTTCTCCGCCATGGTGACATGCAGCATATCGCCTTCCTGTGAAACGGGTACGCCCGCACGTTCCAGCGCGGGGGCGAGCAGTCCGTCAAAATGGCTGGCATTGACGTCAAGGATCTGCGCCTCGCGTCCCGGTGCCTCGACCCGCAGTTCTGCCTTGTATGTGGCGCGAAACAGGCCCTTCCAATAAGCGCGCTCCGGCGCGGATGGCGGGCCGAGCGCCGCCGCAAGCAGCGCGGCAGTCTGCGCGGCGTCATCCAGCGCTGCCTCCAGCTTCCGGGCGGCCGCGTCATCGCGCGTCCAGATCGCAGCGCAAGGCTGGACGAACCGGCTCCAGATAGTGGTGTCGCGCGATGTACCGCTGGCGGCATGGGCGAAGGTCGCCATGTTCATCGTGGCAATCTTTGCCCGCAGCCTGGTGCCATCGGCCTGGTCAAACTCGCGGTAGGACACGCGCGGCCAGATGCCTTTCTCGCGCGCGCCGCCGGTCAGGACATAGAAGTCCAACACGCCTTCGAGCGATCCGGTGCGCAGGTTCGATCCGTAGAACAGCACGGCAAGCGCATTGGCTTCGCGCGCCAGTGTCCCGGCAATATCGCGCACCTCGGGCTGGATGCCGCGGGAAGGCGCCGCGCCGTGCGGCCCCGTCATGGGACCACGAAATGCAGGGTCAGGCCGGTATCAACCTCGTAATCGCCTGCCGGGAAGGCTTCCCCGTCGAGGATGAAGGGCTTCTCACAGGAAAAGGCGAAGCCGTCCGCGCCCACGATGTGGATGCCGTTTTCCTGCGCCCGGTCCGACTGGCCGCCGCGCAGCATCTTCAGGATCAGCGGCATCAGGCGCGCGGTCATCCGGTCGATCGCCGCCAGGCCGATGGGGCCGGAGACATGGTCGAAGGGCGCGATGCCCGATGGCAGGTGCTTGAGCGAGGAGGCGAACATCAGGAAACGCGTCGCGGTATCGCCGTCATTCTTGTCCTCCTCGCGGTGCGGCAGGGGCTGGCCGTCTTCCACCACGATTCGCATGCCGACGGGCTGGCGCCAACGGTTCTCCGCCCGGCCGAATACGATCTGCAGCGCGCTCCACACAGTGGTCATGCCCACGGCGAAGGCGTTGAAGGCCCCCATGCCGTGCACGCGCTGGCCCAGTTCGATCATGTTGGTGAACACGCCCGCACCGATCACGAAGCCCACCACGCGCGCGGCGGCATTCTGCGCATCGGCCACGACCAGCGGCTTGCGCTGCGACGTCTTGCCGCCCTGCAGCGCACGGATCGCATCGGGCAGCGCCCAGTTGCGCGCCAGGCCCAGGTCGCAGGCCAGCGCATTGGTCTTGCCATATGGCAGCAGGATGATGGGCGGCCAGTCATGCCCGAACACGGCCATGCCGCTGGTCAGCACATCGCGCACGGTCCCGTCACCGCCGGAAATGGCGATGGCATCGACATGCCGGTCGGCAAAGCTTTGCAGCACGCCGTGCAGCAGCTCGCGCCGGTCGGGCACCTGCGAGATCACGTCCGCGCCCAGGCCTTCTACCGGCAGCGGACCGCCTTCCAGATGGCTGCGGGTGTTGCGTATCAGGCCGATCAGCGGCCTTTCGCGCGCCGGCTCGCCAGCCCGCGCCGCGGCAGGGGCGGAGCCGGATTTCATTTCCGGCAAGCTGTCGAAAGTGTGGACGCGGCCGCTCATGCTTACAGCCGCTTAGCGGCTCCATGCCCCTTTTGCCCATCCCGCGGCGCGAAATATTTACGATGCTGCGGGGCAGGCGGCGGGCAGCGCGCAGCCAACCACGGGCAAATCCCTAATTGCGGTTAGGGCTGTTTGTAAGGCCTCTGCGGGCAATCGATGGATATTCGCAGCAGGATGCCACCATGGCCCAGACAGGGAACCACACGTCCATGGCAAGTATGCCGACCGGTTTTGACAGTCATCAGGAGATGTCCGCCTCCGTGGACCAGCGGGGGGCGGAACGCTTTACGCCCATGATGCGCACTGCCAAGCTGGTGGCGCGCCGGGGCGAGATGCTGTGCGTCGTGCGCGACATTTCGGACACGGGCGTGGCGGTTAAGCTGTTCCACCCGCTGCCGGACCAGAAGGCGCTGGCGCTGGAAATGGCCGATGGCACGCGCCATGGCCTGCTGCCCGTGTGGCAGAGCGGTGAGCGTGCCGGTTTCCGCTTTGCCGGCGAAGTGGACCTGGCCGAACTGATCGCAGGCGTCGGCAACATGCCGCGCCGCCCGCTGCGCCTGAACATCCGCTTCGGCGTGGAACTGGTGGACTGCCAGGGCAAGCACATGGCGGAAATCCGCAACATATCGCAGCAGGGCGCCAGCGTGGTCACATCGTACCGCCTGTCGATCGACCAGCGCCTGCGGGTACAGGCCGAGACGCTGCCGGAACTGGAAGCCAATGTGCGCTGGCGGCACGAGGACACATATGGCCTGGTGTTCGATGACGTGCTGACCTTTGCGCAGCTGGCCCGCCTTGCCGCGCAGGTGCAGGCCTTCCCGCTGGAATTCCGATAAGGCCGCCGCAGGCCGCGCGGACTTAACCATCTCCTAACCAATTTCCTTCACTCCCGGACAAGACACGCGACCAGGGGTGAAGAATGGCTTTCGAACAGGCGGATATCGGCGGCACGGCAGGGGGCGAGCGCCGCGCGGATGTGGCGATCATCGGCGCAGGACCTGCGGGCCTGACGGCGGGTTACCTGCTGGCCAAGGCTGGAAAGTCCGTCGTCATCATCGAGCAGGACGAGACCTATGTCGGCGGCATCAGCCGCACGGTGGAGCACGAAGGCTATCGCTTCGATATCGGCGGCCACCGCTTCTTTTCCAAGAGCGCGGCTGTCGTGGACCTGTGGAACGAGATCCTGCCCGACGATTTCATCGAACGCCCGCGCATGAGCCGCATCTATTACGAGGGCAAGTTCTACAGCTACCCGCTGCGCGCCTTCGAGGCGCTGCGTAATCTGGGCCTGCTGCGCTCGGCGCACTGCATGGCGAGTTATGCCTGGTTCAAGCTGTTCCCGAAGAAGGATGTGAAGAGCTTCGAGGACTGGACGATCAACCAGTTCGGGCAGAAGCTCTATTCCATCTTCTTCAAGACCTACACGGAAAAGGTGTGGGGCATGCCGTGTAACGAGATGAGCGCGGACTGGGCCGCCCAGCGCATCAAGGGCCTCTCGCTCTGGAGCGCGGTGGTGGACGGGCTGAAGCGTTCGCTTGGCCTGAACAAGAAACCCAATGACGGCATGCAGGCCAAGACGCTGCTGGAAAACTTCCGCTACCCGCGCCTTGGCCCGGGCATGATGTGGGAAGCCGCGCGCGACAAGATCGAGGCAATGGGCGGCACCGTATTGATGGGCCATTCGCTGAAGCAGCTGTCCGCCGATGGCCGTGGCGGGTGGCGCATGAGTGCGACCACAGCTGACGGCGAGGTGGTGATTGCGGCAGACCACGCCATCAGCTCCGCCCCCATGCGCGAGCTGGGCCGCCGCCTGCACCCGCTGCCGGACACAGGATTGAATGCGGCCGAGCTTAATTACCGCGATTTCCTGACCGTCGCGCTGATGGTGGAAGGCGAAGACCTGTTCCCCGACAACTGGATCTACATCCACGATTCCAAGGTCCAGGTCGGCCGCGTGCAGAACTTCCGCAGCTGGTCGCCCGAACTAATTCCGGACGAAGACATGGCCTGCATCGGCCTGGAGTATTTCTGCTTCGAGGGTGACGGCCTGTGGGACATGGAAGACGCGGCCCTGGTCGATCTCGCCACAGTGGAGATGAAGACGCTCGGCCTGCTCGATCCTGCCCGCGTGAAGGGCGGGGTCGTCGTGCGCCAGCCCAAGGCATACCCCGTTTATGACGAGGATTACGCCGCCAATGTGGAGGCAATGCGCCGCGAGCTGGAACACAGGCACCCCACGCTGCACCTTGTGGGCCGCAACGGAATGCACCGCTACAACAACCAGGACCACGCGATGATGACCGCCATGCTGACGGTGGAGAATATCCTCGCCGGCGAGCGGGTCTATGACACCTGGTGCGTCAATGAAGATGCCGAATACCATGAAGCCGGGGACGAGGGCGCCGAGCGTGCGCTGCCGCGCCGCGAAGTGTCCGAAGACCAGGCCGCCGCGCTTGCCTCCCTGCGCGATGTGCCGGAGCGGGTGAAGCCTGCTGCCGAAACGAATGTTGCGGCGGGCGCGGATACGCGCAAGGTCGCCTGAGGAGGCGCGCGGTGAGCCTCACCAGCATCGGATCGCTTGCCTCGCGCATGGGCGATATCCGCTTCGTGCGATACGTGCTCGCCAGCGCGGGCGCACTGGCGGTCGATTTCGGCAGCTTCCTCGCCATGCTGCAGGTCGGTGTGGCGGCAACGCCCGCTGCGGCCGGTGGCTATTCCCTCGGCATGGCAGCGCACTGGCTGCTGTCCAGCCGCGCGGTGTTCGCGGACAATGCCGCGGAGCGCGGCTCTCGCAGGCACCGGCAGAAGGCGCTGTTTGTTATGTCGGCGCTGGTCGGCCTTGGCCTGACCACGCTGATCGTGGCCGCAGGGCAGGCGGGCGGCTGGGACCCCCGGCTGGCCAAGGTGCTGGCCGTGGGGGTGAGTTTCTGCACGACATACTGGCTGCGCAAGCAAATCGTGTTCCGGTGAGGGGCGGGCAGTGGCAAGCGATCGGCAAGGACGCGGGCTCCGGCTGCCTCTCCTCCTCATTTGGCTGGGGCTGTCTGCGCTGCTGGTGCTGGGCGCGCTGGCGAATATCCGGCTGGGCCGCTTTCCCGATCCCGACGATACGCTGCGCCTGATCCAGGTGCGCGACCTGCTGGCAGGCCAGGGCTGGTTCGATCTCACCCAATACCGCATCGCCCCGCCGGAGGGGACGCCGATGCACTGGTCCCGCCTTGTCGACGCGCCCCTTGCTGTGCTGATAGCCATGCTGACACCACTGCTGGGGCAGGCCGGGGCGGAGATGGCGGCCGCCCTCATCGTGCCGCTGCTGCTGCTGGGGGTGACCATTGCCTCCGTCGGAGTGGCCACGCGGCGGATGTTCGGGCGGCAGGCGGCGATCCTTGCCGCGCTGTTCACCGGCTTCATGCCGATGATCGTGTTCCAGCTGCAACCGCTGCGGATAGATCACCATGGCTGGCAGATTGCGCTGGTGGCGCTGGCCATGGCGGCCTCAAGCATGCGCTCGGCGCGGATGGGCGGCGCGCTGGCCGGCCTGTCGATGGCCGCCGGGCTGCTCGTGTCCATCGAGCTCCTGCCGCTCGCCGCCGCATTTGGTCTGGTTTTCCTGCTGCGCGGCTTGCGGAGTGGCGAAGGCCGCCGCTGGCTGACGTCTTACCTGTCCGGACTGGCCATCTCGATGATCGGGCTGTTCCTGGCCTTGCGCGGTCCGGGAGACCTGGTGGTTTATTGCGATGCGATTTCGCTTCCGCACATCGCATTCTTCGCGATCACGGCGTTGGCTGCGGGCTTGTCCCGCTCGGCATCGAAATTCGTCTGGCTTGGCGTGCTGTCCGTGGGCGGCGCTGCGGGACTCGCCGTGTTTGCCATGCAAGCGCCCGAATGCGTGGGCTCACCCTTCGGATCGCTCGACCCGCTGGTGCAGCGATATTGGTACGCGAACATCGCGGAGGGCATGCCCGCCTGGCGTCAGGACTGGACGGAGGCGCTGCCCGCACTGGCGCAGCTGGCCGTCGCACTGGCGGTGGGCGCCGTGCTGGCCGCGAGATCTCGCGGCCCCGCGCGCAGTGCCATCGTGGACCATGTGCTGCTGCTCGCCCTGGCTGTGCTTGCCGCGCTGCTCACCTGGCGTTCGGTCGCTTTTGCGCAGCTCCTCGCGCTGCCTATCCTCGGCATGCTGGCGGCCGGACTGCTGGAGCGGATATCTGCTGCTACGCGTGCCATTTCCAAGCTATCTCTCGCGGCGCTTCTCACATTGGTATTTCTGCCTGCAGCGCCATTCCTGATTGCCGAGCGCATTGGCTCGGGCGGCAAGGATGCCCCGGTTGGCGATCCAGCACCGGGAGAAAGAGCTGCGCCCATCCTCAGCCTGGCACACTCGGCCTGCGACGTGACGGGCAGCGCACGGAAGCTGGACAGCCTGCCGACCGGAACGGTGTTTGCGCCGCTCGATCTCGGGCCTGCAATCCTGCTGGGATCTTCGCACAGCGTCGTGGCGACCAGCCATCACCGCGCGAATGACGCCATGGCCGACGTGATCGGCGCCTTTACACAGTCACCTGAAGAGGCGCGAAAGACAATCGCGGCGCGCGGGGCCGATTATGTCGCCTTGTGCAGCGATGTTGCGGAACCGGAGATATACCGGACGGCGAACGGACGGGGCTTCGCTGCGATGCTGTTGCGGGGCAGCACGCCGGAATGGCTGGAGCCGGTCGATATCGGCGCGCCGCCGCAATTCCGCGTCTGGCGCGTCAGGAATGGGCGGGATTAAGCCGGCTTGGAATCCCCCGCCGGCTTATGCCGGCTTGAAATCCATCGCGACGCCATTGATGCAATGGCGCTGGCCGGTCGGCTTGGGTCCATCATCGAAGATATGGCCCAGGTGTCCGCCGCAATCGGCGCAGTGCACTTCGGTGCGGGGATAGCCGATCTTGTAATCCGTGCTGGTCCCCACCGCGCCCTTGTCGATGGCGGCGTAGAAGCTGGGCCAGCCCGTGCCGCTCTCGAACTTCGTCCTGGAGGAATAGAGCCGGTTGCCGCAGCCTGCGCAGACGTAGGTCCCGGCGCGCTTTTCCTTGTTGAGGGGGGAGGTGTAGGGCCGCTCCGTCCCCGCTTCGCGCAGGACGTAGAATTCCTGCTTCGTCAGCTTCTTGCGCCACTGGGCAGCGGTCAGCTTGACGGGGAAATTCTTGGCCTCGGCGGGGGAGCCTCCGCAGGCGGCGAGCACGGTGAAGGCGCTGCCGGCTCCGAGCCAGCCCAGCACACCGCGGCGATTGATCTGTTTTTGGGTCATCACACGGGATTTACCCGCCGGCACGCGAACCGTTCCTGAACGGCGCGGCAAGCAGGGCGAGCATGCCCTTGCCGCCCTTCTCCTTCACGGCGGGCCCGCTTTGCATGACGCGCCGCCGGAACAGGCCGGATCCCAGCCTCACGGCGATCAACACCCACATGGCCTGCCAGGCCAGCGCCAGCGCGTGCAGCCAATACCCTTCCTGCGTGGCGGCCTGCGCCAGCATCGCAAAGGGGCTGGAGAGCGGGAAGGCAATGGCGATCCACTCCACCATCGTGCCCTGCTCGGCCAGGGCGTAATTGGCGAAGAAGAACAGCAGAACCTGCGCCATGGTCACGGGCATGGACAGCGTCTGCACCTCGCGCACCGTTGTCGCGAGCGAGCCGATGGCCAGGAACAGCGATCCCAGCAGGAGGTAGCCCATGCCGAAATAGGCAACGCCCAGCAGGATGAAGGCAGGCCAGCCCACGCCGGGCTGCGGCAGGTCCGGGATGGCGGCACCCGCGAAATAGACGATGGGCGCACCCACCGCGACCCAGACGGCGACCCCCACCAGAGACACGCCCAGCATGGCGAACAGCTTGCCCAGGAACAGTGCGTCCAGCGGGATGGCGGCGGCCAGGATCTCGATGATCTTGTTGCCCTTCTCCTCGACCAAATTGGACAGCACCATGCCCGCCAGCAGCATGATCAGCAGGAACAATACGGTCTGGCCCGCAATGGCTGTGGCGCGCTGCGCATCCTGCTGGTTTGCACCGCTGCCCGCGGCGGCCTGCAGCGAGACGGGCGGGAAATCCGCAGGGCCTTTGCCCGACGCGATGGAGGCGACCAGCGCCACCGTGCCGCGGTAACGCTGCAGCCGTTCCGGCGTGGCGGTGAGCACGGGAGCCTGCGGGCTGCCGGAGATGACGGCGGCAAGATTGCCCTCGCTGGATTCAAGCAGCGCGATGGTGTCCGACTGGCTGGCCATCAGGTCCGGCCGCACCACGAAATCGGGCAGGCGGTCCGGTCCCATCTGGCGCTTGAGGGCGTCATAACCCTCCATCATCGCCGCCGCATCGCCAGGCGCCATGACTACCGCAACCTGCGGTGCGCCCGCGCTGTCGCGGATCGTGCTGCCGATTCCGCCGGCAAGCAAGCCCACCACCAGCGGGAACAGCGGGCCGAGGAGGAAGAAAAAGAAACTCTTGGAAAACAGGATCGCCAAGAAATCGCGCCGGGCGATAACCCATGCCGCCTGCAGCAGTGACAGCCGCGCCTTTGGCTTATTGCCGCTGGCATCGATGAAGGGATCGCTCATGCCGCCACTCCTGCTGCCTGGTCGGCTTCCAGCTGCCGCGCGGCTGCCTCGCCCGCGATGGCAACGAAGGCATCGTGCAGCCCGGCCCGCTCGATGGAGAGCGACAATATGCCCGCATCCCCTTCGATCAGGGCGCGCAGCAGCGGCTCCACCCCGTCATCGGGCAGGGAAAACATGAAGAAGTCGCCTTCGCGCCGGTAATCGCTCGGCAGGGCCTTGCGCCATTCGCCCTCGCGCTGCGCCACTTCCAGCCGGACCTGCGCCGGGATGCGGTCGCGCGCCTCGTCGACGTCGCCGGCATAGGGCACCTTGCCGCCCGCGATGATGGCGATCTGCTCGCACAATCGCTCCGCATGGGCGATGACGTGGGTGGAGAAGATCACCGTCGTGCCCTTGGCGGCGAGGTCGCGGATGAGACCTTCCAGCTTGCCCTGGTTGATGGCGTCCAGCCCGCTGAAGGGCTCGTCCAGCACCACCAGTCGCGGCTCATGCACCAGCGTGCCCAGCAATTGTACGGTCTGCGCCATGCCCTTGGACAGCTGGCGGATCTGGCGATCCACCGCGTGGCCGAGGCCGTACTCTTCCATCATGGCGATGCCGCGCTTGCGCCCTTCGGCCAAGGGCAGGCCGCGCAGCGCGCCCATGAAGGCGATGGCGTCGGGCGCTTTCATCGCGGGGTACAGGCCGCGCTCTTCGGGCAGGTAACCCACCGCGCCGGCGATTTCCTGCGGGCGCGCATGGCCCAGCAGGAAACGCTCTCCCTCGTCCGGGTCGATAATGCCCAGGAGCATGCGCAGCGTGGTCGTCTTGCCCGCGCCATTGGGGCCCAGGATGCCGTAGATCGCGCCTTCGGGCACGGACAGGTCCACCCCGTCCACGGCCAGCGTGCCGCCGAAGCGTTTGACCAGCCCGCGTGCCTCTATGGCAAGGCGCGGGGTGGCTGGTGTGTTGTGAGATGCGGCCCGTTGGCCTAGCGCTGCGTCCATGCAACACGCCTACACAGCGCGGGGCCGGAGGGGCAAGGCGTAAGATGGCGCGAAATCAGCCTATTGCCGCCCTGCAGGAAGCCTTGCGGGAGAAGGCGCGTGAACTGGGCTTCGTAGCGGTCGGTTTCACCCATGCGGCCGACGATCCGGAGCGTGCGCGCCGCCTGCATGAATGGCTGGAGGCGGGCCATCACGGCGATATGGCGTGGATGGAAGACCGCGCCGATGTGCGGCAGGGCCCCGCCAGCATGTGGCCCGAGGCAAAGAGCGTCATTGCGCTGGGCATGGCCTATACGCCCGATGCCGACCCGCTGGCGCTGGAGGGAGACGGGGCAAAGGCCCGCATCTCCGTCTATGCGCAAGGGCGCGATTATCATGACACAGTGAAGAAGGCGCTGAAGGCGCTCGCCCGCTGGCTGGTGGAACAGGCGCCCGAAACGCAGCTGAAGGTCTTCGTGGACACCGCCCCGGTGATGGAAAAGCCGCTGGGGCAGGCGGCTGGCATCGGCTGGCAGGGCAAGCATAGCAACCTCGTCAGCCGGGAGCATGGCAGCTGGCTGTTCCTGGGCGCGATCTACACGACGCTTGCCTTCGAGCCGGACGCGGCGGAGGCCGACCATTGCGGATCGTGCACCGCCTGCCACCAGGCCTGCCCGACGGACGCCTTCCCGCAGCCCTATGTGGTCGATGCGCGGCGCTGCATCTCCTACCTGACCATCGAGCTGAAGGGCCCCATCCCGCACGAATTCCGCGAGGCAATGGGCAACCGCATCTATGGCTGCGACGATTGCCTGGCCGTGTGCCCGTGGAACAAGTTTGCCGACAGCGCGGCGCGCCACAAAGCCTTCGTGCCGCGAGAGGAGCTGGTGGCACCCGACCTCGCCGCGCTGCTGGCGCTTGACGATGCGGGCTTCCGGCAGAAATTCTCCGGCAGCCCGATCAAGCGTATCGGGCGGGACCGCTTCGTGAGGAATTGCCTGGTCGCGGCTGGCAACAGCGGCAATGGCGCGCTGCTGGCCATGGTGGAGACCCTGCGGGATGATCCCGACCCGGTGGTGGCGGAAGCGGCGGATTGGGCAGCTGCACGCCTCAGTGAGGCCTAGCGCAATTCCTTAAGGCTTTCAGCCTCCACGATCTGTTCGGCTGTGGCGCTCACACGCTCTGCCACCAGCTTGCTGCCCGCGACATAATCCTTCACCCGGTTCACGCAGTCGAGTGCGATCACGCGCCCTTCGCGCAGGTAAGTGACGCTGAAGCTGCGTTCTTCCATGCTGCCGCGCAGCACGGTCTCGTCATGGCCGAAGGAGAGGCCGCAGGTCTGCAATTTCAGATCGTACTGATTTGACCAGAACCACGGCAGCGCGTCGTAAGGCAGCGGGTCACCGGTGATGTGCCGGGCCACGGTCTTGGCCATGTCATGCGCGTTCTGCACGCTTTCCAGCCGGATGACCTCGCCCGCGGCATAGGGATTGGCGTGCGCCGCGCAGTCGCCCACGGCATAGATGTGCGGCAGGCTGGTGCGGCAATGTTCGTCCACGTCCACGCCGTTCGCCCCGGCAGCCCCGGCCGCGATCAGCGGGCCTACGGCAGGGACGATGCCAATGCCGGCGACCACGAAATCGCACGGGATGGTCTCGCCCGCATCGGTCACCACGCCGGTGACGCGGGTATCGTCGCCGTCCAGCTTCTCGACCCAGGTCGACAGGCGGATATCGACGCCCTGCCTGCGGTGCTCTTCCAGGTAAAACCCCGACAGCTCATCCCCGGCGACGCGGGCCAGCAGGCGGTCCTGCATCTCCAGCAGGGTTACCTCGCAGCCAGACTTGCGCAGCACGGCGGCTGCTTCCAGCCCGATATATCCACCGCCGATCACGACGACGCGCCTGCGCCCTGCGTCCAGCTCGCTGCGCAGCAGGTCCGCATGTGCCTTGTCGCGCACGCAGTGCACGCCTTCCAGCTCCGCGCCGGGAATGGGCAGCCGCCGCGCATCGCCGCCGCCGGCCCAGATCAGCTTGTCGAAGCCGATCTCCTCGCCAGTGCCCAGCTCCGCACGCCGCTTGCGCGCGTCGATCTTGCGCACCGCGCTGCCCAGGTGGAGGCGAATGTCCTTTTCCGCCCAGAAGCTTTCGGGCCGGACCATGATTCGCTCGAAAGGCTTGTCGCCGGCGAGGTATTCCTTGCTCAGCGGCGGGCGCTCATACGGCATGGCAAGATCGCGCCCGACCATTCGGATGGAGCCCTTGAAGCCAAGCTGGCGGAGCATGATCGCAGCCTGCGCACCGCCGTGGCCGGTGCCGACTATCAGGACATCGCATGTTCTCATGTCTGCAAGTGGTTGCCGCGCATCGCCCTTGCGTCAAGCCCGGCGATGCGCGGCGTGCCCTTATCGCTGCAGGAGGTTGCGCGCCTGGCTGGCGATCTGGGCCAGCATGGCCGGGGCAAGCGGGCTGGCCGCCTGCGCCCGTCCGATCAATGCGCGGAACTGCTTGATGGGGATGGCGTATTTTTCCGCCCAGCTGGCAATGGCGCCTTCCATGTCGTCCTTCCCGGCCTTGCGACGAGCGAGGCTGGAGAGAAACTCGAAACGCATCTGCTGGAAATCGCGCGCAAGGCCCGCCACCAGCAGCCGCTCCCACGGGTCGGACGGGTTCATCACCGCGGCCCGCGATTGCGCCCAGTCCAGGCCCAGCCGCTCGCCCAGGTCGATGAAGGCGCGCGTCAGCAGCGTGGGCGCCAGCTCCGTCTTCACCGCCAGTTGCGCCAGGCCGATGGCCCCGTCGATGGCGTAGAGATTGGCGACCGAATGCGCCTGCTTGCGCGGTGCACCGATCTCTTCCAGCTCCTGCACGATGGCAGAGGCATGATCGCGCGCCTGCGGGGCGAGCAGATCGTCCACCTGCTCGTTCAGCTTGCCGATGGATGTGCCCAGCGTGCCGATCACGTCGCCTGGCTGGATGGTGCCGGAAATGCGCAGCAGGTCCGCCATGTGCCCGCGCAGGCTGCGGGCGGCCCGGTCGAACAGCGCGAGGCGCGCATCTTCGGGCATCTTTGCCGTATCCAGTTCGGCCCAGATTTGGTCCATGCCCAGCAGCTGGCTGGCGGTGACGAAAGCTGCGCAGATCTGGTCCAGGCCGGCGCCTTCTTCCTCGGCCAATTCGAAGGGATGGACCAGGCCCATGCGGTTGATTACGCGGTTGGCGATCACCGTGGCGATGATTTCCTTGCGCAGCTGGTGGTTCTCCAGCTGCCGGGCGAATTCGCTGCGCAGCGGCTCGGGGAAGTCGCCGACGAGGTAAGGCACCATCGCCTCGTCATCGGCCAGGTCGGATTGCTCGACCGCGTCCTGCAGCACCAGCTTGCTGCTCGACAGCAGCACGGCGAGTTCGGGCCGTGTCAGGCCCACGCCCTCGCTTGCCCGGCGGGCCAGCCCCTCGGCGTGGTCCAGTCCTTCGGTCTGCCGGTCCAGCCCGCCGATTTCTTCCAGCGTCTCGATCAGGCGGATCTGGCTGGCGACCGCGCCCGCGCCGCCCTGCTGGGCGATGGAAAGCGCCAGCGCCTGCAGGCGGTTATCCTCCAGCACCAGCTCGGCGACCTCTTCGGTCATATCCTGCAGCAGCGTATTGCGCCGCTCCTCGGACAGGCGCCCGGCCTTGCGCGCCGCGGTCAGCGCGATCTTGATGTTCACCTCGTTATCAGAGCAGTCCACGCCGGCCGAATTGTCGATGAAATCGGTGTTTATGCGCCCGCCCTGCAGCGCGAATTCGATACGTCCGGCCTGCGTCGCGCCAAGGTTGGCGCCTTCGCCCACGACCTTCACGCGCAGCTCCTCGCCCGTCACGCGCACGCCGTCATTGGCCGGATCGCCCACCTGCGCATCGCTCTCGCGCTCGGCGCGGATGTAAGTGCCGATGCCGCCGAACCACAGCAGGTCCACCGGCGCCTTCAGGATGGTGGAGATCAGCGTTTCGGGGTCGAATTCGCGCTGGTCCGTGCCCAAAGCATCGGCCGCCTGCTTGCTGATCTTGATGGATTTTGCGTGGCGCGGATAAATGCCGCCGCCCTTGCTCATCACGTCCTTGGAATAATCTTCCCAGCTGGAGCGACCCATTTCGAACAGGCGCTTGCGCTCCTTCCAGCTGGCTGCGGGATCGGGATCGGGGTCGATGAAGATATGTCGGTGGTCGAAAGCGCCCACCAGCTTCAGCGTCTTGGACAGCAGCATGCCGTTGCCGAACACGTCACCCGACATGTCGCCGCAGCCTACCACGGTGGTCTCGTCAGTCTGCACGTCCACGCCCATTTCCAGGAAGTGACGCTGGACGGAAAGCCACGCGCCGCGCGCGGTGATGCCCATCACCTTGTGGTCATATCCGTTGGAGCCGCCGCTGGCGAAGGCGTCGCCCAGCCAGAAGTCGCGCTCCTCGGCAATGGCATTGGCCACGTCGGAGAAGCTGGCCGTGCCCTTGTCGGCGGCGACCACGAAATAGGGATCGTCCCCGTCGCGGATTACCACGCGGTCCGGATGCACCACCTTGTCGTCCACGATATTGTCGGTGACGGACAGCAGCGTGCGGATGAAGATGCGGTAAGCTTCCTTGCCTTCCTCGAACCAGGCATCGCGGTCTTCGGCCGGGTTGGGCAGCTGCTTGGGATAGAAGCCGCCCTTCGCGCCGGTTGGCACGATGACGGCATTCTTCACGCGCTGCGCCTTCATCAGGCCCAGGATTTCGGTGCGGTAATCGTCGCGCCGGTCGGACCAGCGCAGGCCCCCGCGCGCCACCGCGCCCGCACGAAGGTGGATGCCTTCGAGCCGCCGCGAATAGACGAAGATTTCGCGCCAAGGCACGGGCTTGGGCAGGTTGGGCACCAGCGTGGAATCGAACTTGAAAGCCAGCGCTTCCTCGGCAGCAGGCGCAAAGGCATTGGTCCTCAGCACCGCGCTGATGGTGGACCAGTAGAGGCGCAGCAAGCGGTCCTCGTTGATGGCGGAAACCTTTGCCAGGCCCGATCGGATCTCGTCCTCGCAGCCCGCAGCGGATTCTTCGCGGTCGCCATCGAAATCGGGATCGTGATGTGTGGCGAACAGGCACACCAGATTACGCGTGACATGCGGGCTGGCCATCAGCGCATCGACCACGGTGTAAATCGTGAAGGCCATGCGGCCCTGCCTGAGGTAGCGATAGATCGCGCGCAGCCAGTCCGCATCGCAGCTGGTTAGCTCCGCGCCGATCACCAGCTTGTTGAAGACGTCGTCTTCCGCCCGGCCGTTCAGGACCGCCACGATGGCCTGTTCGATCACGTCGGCGCGGGCGAGCGCGTCCCGCGCGCCGGCGCAGCTGGGCAGGCCCAGCGTGAAATCGTGGATCGTCCCGCTTTCCCCGCCGCGCAGGGTGGTGGGGATTTCCTTCAATACACTAAGGCCGAAATTCTCCAGCGCCGGGACGGCATCGGACAGGGCCATCGTGCCATCGCGCTGGTAGATCTTCAGGCGCAGCTGGTCTTCGGGGTCACCGTCGAGGTGGTAGAGGCGCGCATCGCGGCCTTCTGCCAAGTCGTCGCGGCCTGCGATCGTGTGCAGCCGTTCGATGTCGCGAGCAGCCTCCTCTGCGCCGTAGACTTCGCGGTAACTGCCGGGAAAGGCGTTGGCGAAGCGGCTGGCGAGAGCGGCGGCACGGCCAGGTTCCTCATGCTCGCGCAGGGCTTGTTCTACCGCATCGCCCCAGCCGCGCAGCAATTCCTGCAACTTGCGGTCCAGCGCATCGTCGTCGGGCACGGAGCCGGCATCGCGGATGTCGAGCACGAAGCGCAGCATGGCCAGGCTGCCGCCTTCGACCACCAGGTTCCACTCCAGCGTCTCGCCGCCTGCACCGTCTTCCAGCAGGCTCTGGATCTGCTGGCGGCGCGCCGTGGAGACCAGATCGCGCGGCAGCCAGACGAAGGCGAAAAGGTGGCGCTGCAGCGGCGCGGTCACCAGGGCGAGGCGCGGCCTGGGCCGGTCGCCGACGCCGATCATCGCAGTGGCGACGCGGCTGACATCGTCTTCGGTGAAGCCGATCACCAAGTCGTGCGGGAGCACGGTCAGCGCATGGAGCAGGGCCTTGGCATCATGGCTTTTGGGCGCGAAATCGAACCGGTCCATGATGTTTTCGACCTGCCGTCGCAGCACCGGCACTTCTTCGGGCGGGGTGTTAAGCGCGGCGCTGGTCCAGAGGCCGGCATGGACCGAAAGGGCGGTGACCTTCCCGTCTTCCACCACCGGCACGATGAAGATGTCCAGCGGGCTGCGGCGGTGCACATTGCTCAGCCGGTTGGCCTTGATGATCAGCGGCGCGCGGCCGTGACCGCCCTCGTGCTCCTCGAACCAGGCAAAGGCGCGTTCGTAGGTTTCCTCGGCCAGCAGGTCGCGCGCACTCTTGCGGCAGATGCCCAGCAGTCCGGAGCGCTTGCCCTCGCGGTTGCGGGTCATGTGGCCAAGCTGCGTCAGCATGCCGCTGCCCAGCCAGCGCAGCAGCGCGGCACCTTCGCCATCGGCCACGCGGTCGGCATCTTCCAGCATGGCTTCGCGCAGGCGGGGCCAGTCTTCCACGGCGGCGTTCACATCGCCCATGGTGGTGGCCAGCGCCTGCTCCAGGGCGCGTCGTTCTTTCGCGTCCACGCGGGCGGTCTCGATATAGATCAGCGATTCGGTCTTCTCGCCCTTCTCTTCCGGGCCGGGCAGGGCGGTGAGGGTGCCCTTCTTGTCGCGCCGGACGGAAACCATGGGGTGCACCAGCATGTCGATGGCCAGCCCCTGGTCGGCGATCGTCATGGCGATGGAATCGACCAGGAAGGGCATGTCGTCATTGACGATGGCGATGCGCATGAAGCGGCGTGCTGCCTCGGTGCCGGCCGCCGTATCGACATGGATCACGGCGTCTTCGGACTCGCGCTTTTCGGCAGCGGCGAACAGGAACTGCGCCGCCGCGTCCAGGTTCGCACCTTCGGGCACGGGCTCCCCGGGCAGCAGCGATTCGCCGATCCGGCCGCGCAATTCCCTGGCCAGGCCCTCCAGTTCGGATGTTGCCGTATCGCTCTTTGCCGATTTGCCAGCCGCCATGGCCCAGCCTCCCATGTTGCGGTGCAACATTCGCTCACCGCGATAGAATTATCGTGCGCCCCTAGGCAATTTTCACCTGCGCCAACAGCCCCTTTTCGCCCGACAGGCAAAACCGGCACGTTGCCTTGGTCATAGTGGAGGGCCCCCCGATCAAGGCGCCCCGTCCAGCTGCGCCAGATATTGCGCGGCGGTTTCGGCCTGCTGCGATCCGGGAGCCAGCTGCCGCGCGGCGGCCCAGTATTCGCGGGCGCGCTCGTCATTGCCCAGCAGCGCATCGATCAGTCCGGCCTCCAGCAGGATGTCCGGATTGCGCGGGTCCAGCGCCAGCGCGGTGCCGATCCATCCCGAGGCGCGGGCCAGGTCGTCCTGCCGCCGCGCCAGTGTTGCGGACAGCAGCCAGGCCTCGGGATTTTGCGGAGCATTGCGCCGTGCGTCGAGCAATGCGGCTGCGGCGTCGACGGGGCGGCCAAGCGCCACGAGGACGCGGCCCCGGTCCACCTCGATCCCGCCCAGCATCACGGCATCACCCCACGTCATGGCATCGCCGCGCGCCTGGTCGAGCGCGACCAGCGCCGCTTCGGCGTCGCCGCTTGCGAGCAAGGCATTGCCCGCCATGGCCCCAAGCCGAGCCCGCGCATCGAAAGAGCTGGCGAGCCGGGCGTCGCGCGCAGCGATGAAGCTCTGTGCCGCCGCATCCCAGCGCAGCAGGAAGACCAGCGCCTGACCTTGGCACTGCAGCGCGTAGCTGCGTTCCGTCCCGACGGTCCCTTCCTGCCATTCGGCGGCCTCGACCAGCGCGGTGGTGGCATCGACAGCCGCGGTCTGCAGGCAGCTTTCCAGCCGCGCCTGCGCCGGTGTGAGGATAGGCTGCGGCAGCGGTGCAGCCTGCGCCAAAGCGAGAAGCACCGCGCCGATCATGCCAGCCGCTCCAGCGTGGAGAGGAGCAGGGCAATGTCCTGCTGGCGCGAGAGGCGGTGATCGCCGTCCTTGACCAGTGTTACTTCGACATCCTCGGAAGAGAGCTTGTCCGCCAGCGCCAGGGATATGCCGTGCGGCACATCCGTATCGCGCTGCCCGTGCAGCAGGCGCACCGGGCAGGTGAGCGCGATGGGCGCGGCGAGCTGGCGCTGCGCCTGCCCGTCCTGCCAGAAAGCGGCATGCGTCGGCGTCGGCTCGGGCCCGTAGGGATTGTCTTCGAAGATCGTCTCGCCCTGCGCCAGCGCATCTTTCTGCGCTGCGTCATATCCCCATTCGGTGAAGTCCGGCGCGGCAGCGATGCCGAGCATCGCCTGCAGCCTGTCGCCAAGGGCCTGCGCGACCAGCAGCATCAGCCAGCCCCCCATGGAGGACCCGACGAGGATGACGGGCCCTGACACATGCGCCTCGACCAGGGCGATGACTTCGTCCCGCCAGCGCGACAGCGTGCCATCTGCGAAGTCGCCATCGCTGCGCCCGCACCCGGAATAGTCGATCAGCAGGCACTCGCGGCCCTGGGCCTGTGCCCAGCCATGGATCTCGGTCGCTTTCGATCCGTCCATGTCGGACATGTAGCCGGGCAGGAAGACCACGGCCGGGCCGCTGCCTGCGGCGTGGCGGAAGGCGATCTTGCGCCCGTCCGGCATGGCGTGGAACTGGACCTGATCGTTCATGGCAGGATGATGGACCTGCGCGCCGCCTGCATCAACAGGCATCAGAAGGCGCGGTGATGCACCAGCACGCGGGCGGTGGACAGCAGGATCCCGATATCGCGCCAGATCGTCCAGCCGCGCAGGTATTCCAGGTCAGCCTTCAATCGGTCGGACAGGTCCGATTCCTTGTGCGTCGCGCCGCGAAACCCGCGGATCTGGGCAAGGCCGGTCAGGCCAGGGCGCAGCGAGTGGCGCAGCCAGTACTGGTCGTCCACTTCCCAGAACAGCTTGGTGCCGGCCTGCGAGCCGATCGCATGTGGGCGCGGCCCCACCAGCGACATGTCGCCAGTGAGGACGTTTATCAGCTGCGGCAGCTCGTCGATCGAGGTCTTGCGCAGGAAGCCGCCGATCCGGGTCACGCGCGCATCGCTGCGCCCGGCGGTGGAGACGGTACCGTGCGCATCGCAGGCATCCTGCCGCATCGTGCGCAGCTTCCAGATGCCGAACAGCCTGTTGGCGCGGCCGATGCGGTCCTGCCGGAAGAACACCGGCCCGCCATCCTCCAGCTTGATGAGCGAGGCGGCGAGCGCAATGATCGGGGACAGCAGCACCAGCGCGAGCCCGCCCACCGCCAGGTCCAGCCCGCGCTTCAGCAAGCGGCTGCGAAAGCCCAGAGGGCCGGCGGACACCAGCAGGGTCGACAGGTCGCCCTCGTGGTTCACGACGCCCAGCGCGCCGATATCGCGAACGCTTTTGGTCACGATCTCGCCATGCATGCCGCTCGCCTTCAGCATGGTGGACCACATCTTGCGATGCTCGCTGTCGGAACTGACGATCACCTCGTCCATGTTGCGCAGGTACTTGCCCAGCCGGTCGAACAGGTGGGGATCGTCCAGCGAGGCGGTCAGTCCGTGCTCCGCCGCATCGACGCGGTAGGCATCACGGATTTTCACCTTCGGCCCACCCGCCTGGATGATCAGCACGTTCTTCGGATTGGGTCCCCAGCGGTTCTTCACCACCCGGGCAACCGCCACGCGGTACGCCAGCATCAGCGCGGCAGCCAGCACCATGCCGCCCACGAAGGCGAGGCGCGAGAATGTCTCGTTCAGCTTCACGAAGAAGGCCATGAAGTTCAGCAGCACGCCGGACAGGACCAGCGCGGAAATTGCGCGGAATGCGCCCTTTTTCCAATCCGCCAGCGTGGCGATGGAATAGGTCGCGTTGTGAAAAGCGATGGTCAGGAAGATCGGCAGGGCCAGCATGCCGATCAGCCAGGGCGATCCGCGCAGATATTCGCCGTGAACGAGGTAGCCGACCAGCGCGAAGCAGCACAGCACCAGCAGCGAATCCAGCACCACTTCCAGCAGGTACATCTGGATGCGCTTGCGCTCCAGCGACGGGGCAAAGCCAGCCGAGGGCGCGGAAAGCACCCGGCCGCCGGCAGGCCTGCCATTGGTCGACTGGTAATTCATGTTAACCCCAAATGCGAAGCTGGCCCTATACTCTTGGGGCGGCAAAATGCCAAAGCCTGAAACGATGATGTGCCGCGCCGGGCCGATAAACGCAGCGAATTCAGCGTTTTCTTGCGGCGAAACGGGCGATCTGGGTCAATTCTTGCGCCAGCAGCAGTTCGGCGGCCTGGCTGTTTGTCAGCAGCTGGCGGTGCAGCGCGGTCAGCCGGTCCACCAGCCGTTCCAGATTGCGGCCGCGCCAGCGTTCCAGCTGCTGGGCCAGTGCGCGCTGGTCCTTGAAGAAGATGCGGCGCGCCTGCTTCTCCTCGTTCATGAAGGCCTGCACGTCGGGCCTGCGGCCGAGCCTGCCGGCCAGACCTGCCAGTTGCGCCGCGCGGCGTTCCATGGCCAGCAGCAGGCCGACGGGGTTCAACGAGAGTTCGCGCATGCGGGCTATCTCTGCCGGCAGCCTGCGAACCTGCCCGCCCAGCACCGCATCGACCACCGGCTGGAAACCGTCTTCCTCGGTCACCGCGCCGATTTCCTCCAGCGCCTCCACGCTCGCCTGCTTGGGCGATTGCGGATCCGCGCCGAGGTAAAGCGCCAGCTTGGTGACCTCGGACTGGGCCAGCCGCGCATCCAGTCCGCAGCCGCGGGCGATGCGTTCGGCGATGTCGCCGCTCAGCGTCAGGCCCGCAGCGCCCGCCATCTGGCGCACCTCGCGCGCCATGTCGCGCAGGTCGGGCGGATAGAACATCGCCACCAGCGCATCCTTTCGCCCGGCCAGCAGCTTGGCGGTGCGGCTCTTGTCCGTGGCGGAGGTCGCATGGACCAGCACGGGGCAGGCGCCGTCGCCTTCGCCCATGTCGATGGCTGCGGTGAGCAGTTTCAGCCCCTCATGCGCTTCCTCGCCCGAGGCGCGGATGAAGAGGTGGCGCTTGTCCCCGAACAGCGAGGAACTGCGCGCCTCGTCCACCAGCCGCACGGGATCGCTGCGCATATCCGCGCCGGAAAATTCCACCCGCTCGCCCGGGTCCTCGATCAGCCCGGCAATGGCATTGGCGGCGGCGCTGGCGCCTGCCTCGTCCGGCCCGCAGAAGAAGAAGATGCGGCATTCCGACGCCGCGCGCGCTGCACCTTGGCGGAAGTCGCGCTGGGTCAGCTTCATCGCTGCATTACCGCGTTTCGCCCAAAAACAGGGCGACGCGTGCGGTGATCTGGTCCGCCACTTCCAGCGCCAGGTTTTCCAGCGCGCGTTCCTCCGCCGCGATGGTGGCATATTCGCTGGAGACGACGTCGATCCCGGCATCCGAGCCTGCAGTGGCGTCCAGCACGATCTCGCCCGTCTCCAGGTCCACCAGCTGGTAGCGCGCCCGCAGCGTGCGGCGTTCGCGGCCGATGGTGTCATCGGTCAGCAGGCCAAGGCCTTCCAGCTTGTCATCCAGCAGCACGTCGAGCCGATAGCGCGGGGTAGGATTGCTGCCGGCCGGGTCCAGCCGGTCGGTCAGCGCATTGCGCACCAGCCAGCCGGCACGCCCCGCGATGGCAGGCACCTCCACTGCGGCAAGGCCCTGCGCCACCTGCCCCTGAGCCCCGCCGGAATAGACCGGGCGCAGGCCGCACGCCGCCAGCGTGCCGAGCAGGAGGAGGGCGGCGAGCAGCCTCATGCGACGATGTTTACCAGCCTGTCGGGCACCACGATCACCTTGCGAATTTCCGCGCCATCGATGGAACGCTGGACCTTCTCGCTGGCGAGCGCAAGCGCTTCGAGGTCTTCCTTGGAGGCGCCCTTGGGTGCGGTTACCGTGTCGCGCAGCTTGCCCATGTGCTGGACGGCGATGGTCACCTCGTCCTCGACCAGCAGGCTCTCGTCCACCTGCGGCCAATGGCCCGCCGCGACCAGTTCCCCGCCGCCGAAGAACTCCGCATTCGCCTCCTCGGCAAGATGCGGCATCATCGGGCTGGCCATTACCAGCATGGCGCGGATCGCCTCGCTGCGGCTGGCCGAGGGCGCAGCCTTCTCGGTCGCGCTGGCCAGTTCATAGAGGCGGGCGACGGCCTTGTTGAAGGCCAGCGCCTCGATATCCTCGGCTACGGCGGCGATGGTCTGGTGCGTCTTGCGGGCAAGCGGCTTGTCCTCGCCGGTGGCTTCCGCCTCGAACTGGCCGAATAGGCGCCACAGCCGGTTCACGAAGCGCGAACAGCCCTCGATGCCGGCTTCCGACCAGGGCAGGTCGCGCTCGGGCGGGCTGTCGCTGAGCATGAACCAGCGAACCGCGTCCGCGCCGTATTGCGCGATGATGGTGTCCGGATCGACGACGTTCTTTTTCGACTTGGACATCTTGATGACGCGGCCGATTTCGACAGGTCGTTTGCCGACCTTATCGACGACAACTCCGTCGCGCGCTTCCACCTCGTCAGGAGCGAGCCATGCTTTCACAGTCTTTACTACCTTGCCGTCGACGACGACATCGACTGGAAGTTGGTAGGTCTCATGCGTCACCATTCCCTGCGTGAACAGGCTGGCGAAAGGCTCCTTCACGTCGATCATGCCGACATGGGCGAGCGCGCGGGTCCAGAAACGGGCGTAGAGCAGGTGCAGGATCGCGTGCTCGATACCCCCGATATATTGCTCCACCGGCAGCCACTTGGCGACTTCGGCAGGATCGAAGGGGCGGTCCGCCGGCTGGCTGGCGAAGCGCAGGAAATACCAGCTGGAATCGACGAAAGTGTCGAGCGTGTCGGTCTCCCGCTCCGCCTTGCCGCCGCATTTGGGGCAGTCGACATGCTTCCATGTCGCATGGCGCAGCAGCGGATTGCCCGGCGTCTGGAAATCGACGTCCTCGGGCAGGGTGATCGGGAGGCTATCCAGCGGCGCAGGCACCACGCCGCAATCCGAGCAGTGGATGAAGGGGATGGGTGTGCCCCAATACCGCTGGCGCGATACGCCCCAGTCGCGCAGGCGCCACACGGTCTTGCCCTGGCCCGCGCCCTGCTCCTCGATGCGGGCGATGATTTCGCGCTTGGCGGCCTCGACCTCCATACCGTCGAGGAAGTCGGAATTGACGAGCACGCCTTCACCCGCTTCGGCCTCGCCATCGAACGGTTTGGCCGCTTCTTCCACCGAAGGCGCTACAACGCGCGGGATCGGCAGGCCGTATTTCGTGGCGAAGTCGAAGTCGCGCTGGTCGTGGCCCGGCACGGCCATGATGGCGCCGGTGCCGTAATCCATCAGCACGAAGTTCGCGATATAGACCGGCAGCTCCGTCTCGGTGAATGGGTGCCTGGCCGTGATGCCGGTGTCGAAGCCCAGCTTCTCCGCCGTCTCCAGCTCTGCCGCCGTGGTCCCGCCGCGCTTGCACAGGGCGATGAAGTCACGCGCGGCATCGCTGCCGAGTGACTGCGCAACCGGATGGTCCGCCGCCACGGCCACGAAGCTGGCGCCGAAGATCGTGTCGGGCCGCGTGGTATAGACCGGCAGCGTCTCGCCGTTCGACAGGTCGAAGCTGAATTCGAGGCCTTGGCTCTTGCCGATCCAGTTTTCCTGCATCAGCCGCACCTTGTCCGGCCAGTCCTCGAGATTGCCGAGACCTTCGAGCAGATCGTCAGCAAAGTCGGTGATCTTCAGGAACCACTGGTTCAGCTTGCGCTTTTCCACTTCCGCGCCCGATCGCCAGCCCTTGCCGTCGATCACCTGCTCGTTGGCCAGCACCGTCATGTCGACCGGGTCCCAATTGACCTCGCTCTCCTTGCGATAGACCAGGCCCGCTTCGTACAGGGCGATGAACAGCGCCTGCTCGTGGCCGTAATATTCCGGGTCGCAGGTGGCGAATTCGCGGGACCAGTCGAGCGCGAAGCCCAGCCGCTTCAGCTGCGCCTTCATGTTGGCGATGTTCTCGCGCGTCCAGCCGCCCGGATGCACGCCCTTTTCCATCGCGGCGTTTTCCGCCGGCATGCCGAAGGCGTCCCAGCCCATCGGGTGCAGGACTTCATGGCCCTTCAGCTTCTTGTAGCGGGCCAGCACGTCGCCCATCGTGTAATTGCGCACGTGGCCGATATGGATGCGCCCGCTGGGATAGGGGAACATCTCCAGCACATAGCTCTTGGGCTTGGGCGAATCGCTGTCGGCCTCGAACAGGCGCGCTTCGTCCCACGCACGCTGCCACCGCCCGTCGGCCCGCGACGGATTGAAACGTTGGTCTGTCATTTTGCCCCCAGAGACAGGCCGCGCGAGGCGTTTAGCTGACGGCGGAGCGCCGCAGGTCGCGTGCCTTGGTCAGGATGATGTCTTCCAGCTTCTGCACCGTGGCAGCCTGGACCGGGGCCGAAACCCACGAACCGTTCTGCATCACTTCGCGGCTGGCGGCGACGCGCAGCGCATCGGCGCGCAGGTCCTGGTCCAGGATGGAAACGGTGATCTTCACCCGCTCGTTCGGGTTGCTGGGGTTGGTGTACCAGTCCGTCACGATCACGCCGCCCGCGCTGTCTGCCTGCAGCAGCGGCATGAAGCTGAGCGTGTCCAGGCTGGCGCGCCAGAGGTAGGAATTCACCCCGATGGAGGTGACCTGCGATGCCGCAAGGTCCGCTTCCGGACGTTCGCCGCCGCCGCCACATGCGGCAAGGGCAGCCGCGCCGCCTGCCAGCAGCAGGGCGCGTGCCGCGCGGCGGGAGATGAGACGGAAACGATTGGTGGTGCGCAGTGCCATGGGTAATCCTGTGAAGCTTCGCCATTGCCTCTAGAGCGCCGGACGTGGCGCTTCAAGGCTTCTGAACGGGGCTGCCGAAAGGCCGGAGAAGCGGTGAATGCTCCGTGAACCATCCGGCACCCGTTCACCAAGCGTGCAGGACGATTGTGGACACCGTGCAACACCGGCCGGCAATCGCCCGCAGATTTGTCCGGTTTTGCTGGTGAACGGCGCGCATAGGCCCTATCTATTGCGAGTCGAGAACCGCCCGGCCCACGCAGGCCGAGTCGGAAATCGGGAACTTCCGGGCCTGGGATCGGTCTGGAAATGTGAAGAGAGAGGCTGTTACCATGACTGGCAACCGGCACGGCAAGGGCAGGAAAGGCGTCGCTTTCGCGGCTGCTTTCGCGTCCGTGCTCGTCGCATTGCCCAGTGCCGGCCTTGCCGTCGATGGTTTCGGCCAGGACACGGCGCTCTCCCTCCCCGGTAATTTCGCGAACTTCACGCCGGCTTCGGTCGATCCTCGCATGGCGGAATTCGTCTCCAATCGTGTCACGGGCAAGGGGCGCCTGATGCGCTTCACGCCGGCCGGCATGGTGGAACGTGGCGGCAAGCCGGTGACGGTGGCCGTTCGCGTCAGTGCCGATACGGCACAGGCCATTACGGTGCGCAGCACGCTGGCGGGCCGCGACGATTCGCCGGTTTCCGCCGCGCTGCCGGTGCGGATCGCGCCCACGCGCTACAATCTGGGCCTCGCCCGCGGTTACCAGAAATTCGCCACTCCGAAGGTGGAGCTGGACGAAACGCTGTCTGCCGCCGCCATCCCCGATCTGGCCACCTTCCGCCCCACGCCGGGCGTGAAGAAGGACCCGAGCCGGTTCGGCGCGCGCATCGCGCTGGAGCAGGGCCGCGAGCCTGGCACGACGCCGCGCACGCGTGACCGCCTGGCAGACCAGTCGCTGGATGTCGCCGGTTCCTATCGCATCACGGACAATCTGAACGTGACGGCCGGCGTGCGTTACGAGCAGGACCGTGACCGGCTGGACCCGGTCACCGATTCTTCGCAGCAGGACAGCCAGGCCGTTTACGTAGGCACGCAGTTCCGCTTCTGAGCGCTGCCGCGGCAAGCGCCGCCTCTCACGAATAGCAATGCAGGGAACCTCGCTTCGGCGGGGTTTTTCTTTGTCATGACGGCCTCGTTCCCTATGCCGGGGTCAGATAACAAAGCGAAAGGATGCACTATGGGTAAGGTGGCAGTTGTAACCGGCGGTTCGCGCGGTATCGGCAAGGCGATCTGCGAGGCGCTGAAGGACGACGGCTTCACCGTCGTCGCGACTTACGCCGGCAATGACGATGCGGCGCGCAAGTTCACCGATGAAACCGGCATCGCCACTTACAAATTCGACGTGGGCGACCACGAGGCATGCCAGGAAGGCTGCGCGAAGATTGCCGAAGAAGTCGGCCCGATCGACGTGGTGGTCAACAATGCCGGCATCACGCGTGACGGCACGCTGATGAAGATGAGCTATGAAGACTGGCACGATGTCATGCGCATCAACCTTGGCGGCTGCTTCAACATGGCCAAGGCGACATTCGCCAGCATGAAGGAGCGCGGCTGGGGCCGTTTCGTCAACATCGGTTCCATCAACGGACAGGCAGGCCAGTACGGCCAGGTCAATTACGCCGCTGCCAAGTCCGGCATCCACGGCTTCACCAAGGCGCTGGCGCAGGAAGGCGCGCGCGCCGGCATCACCGTCAACGCTATCGCGCCGGGCTATATCGATACTGACATGGTCGCCGCCGTGCCGGACAATGTGCTGGAAAAGATCGTCGCCCGCATTCCGGTCGGCCGCCTCGGCCAGGCCGGGGAAATTGCCCGCGGCGTGGCTTTCCTGTGTTCGGAAGAGGCCGGCTTCGTCACCGGCTCCACCATGAGCATCAACGGCGGCCAGCACATGTACTGACCCGCTGCCGGGGTGCCGAGGCACCGCGGCGCATGGTTCTTGCCAAGGCCATCGACCTTCGTTACTTACACTGATGTAGGTAACGAAGGTCGAGCCGATGGAATCCACCACCAAAGCGCAAACCCGCGACATAGAGCGCGCGGTCATTGCCGGGGTGCGCGCGCTGGAAGTGCCGCTCGCCTGGCCGACGATTGCGCTGGCGCTGCTTGTCTTTGCCGGCTGGGCCGCCACCGTGGCCGCAGCGGCTGCGGGTGCGATGCCATTATGGGCCGCGTTCCTTATCAATGCGGTGCTGACTTACCTTTCCTACACCCCGCTGCACGATGCCGCGCATGGCAGTATCGCACGCAGGCGACATGAATGGCTGAACCATGCCATTGGCCTGCTCCCCGCCTTCATTGCGCTGCACAACTTCTCGCTCCACCGCGTGACGCATCTCTCGCATCACAAGCACCTCAACGATCCGGAACGCGACGCCGATCACTGGGTCGCCGGGCAGCGCTGGTGGAGCGTGCTGGCGCGCTGCTCCACTGTCTTCCTCTCACATTACCGGATCGGCTGGCGCATCGCGGACCGGCGCAGCAAGCTGCTGGGCTTGGCCGAAAACTGCGCGACGCTCGCCGTCGCTGCCTTCGTGCTGGTGACGGCCGGATGGCAGGTGCTGCTATTCGCCATGGTCCTGCCCGCCATCGCCGGGATGACGCTGCTGGCTTTCCTGTTCGATTACATCGTCCATGCGCCGTACCTGCATGAAGGGCGCTTCGCGGCGACGCGCGCCTATATCCTCCCTGCACGCTGGCGACGGATCGGCTCCGCCCTGTGGATGCAGCAGAATTACCATCTGGCGCATCACCTCTACCCGTGGATCCCCTTCTACCGGTACCGCAACGTTCTGGAGGTGGCCGAGCCGCTGATCGAACGGCGCGACGGGGCAATCATCCACCTTTGACGCGGGCGCGGCCAGGCCTTTTCGGTGATCAGGGCCGGCGGATCGGGGAGCGATAACGGGCTCGTCGCAATCGCAACCGCAGCCCGCCGCCGCTTATCTTCTCAATCCAGCAGGATCCCCACCACGCGCCATTCGCCTGCTTCTTCCTGCAGGGTAAGCACTTCCATTACGTCCGGTTTGGCGGAGAATTGGCTGCGGAAGGTGACTTCCATGAAGCCTTCTGGCGGCGCATTGAGGAAGCGCACGCTCACGAGCTCGCGCGACAGGTTCTCGCCCAGCGGAGCGCGGACCTGACTGGACACCCGCACGAAATTGTCCTGCGTGTTCGCTTCGCGCAGGAAAGTGGCGGCAGACTGATAGGCCGCATCCCAGCTTCCGGCATCGCCCAGTTCCAGCCAGCGGCGGGCAGCATCCTCCGCCCGGGCATCTTCCGCCTCGACTGTGGCGGCCTGACTGGCGGCGCCGTCATCGGGCATCTGCGAGGTGAGGATCAGTCCGATTGCAAAGATGATGGACATGGCGATGGCTCCTGCAATGATGGTGCGGCGCGACAGGCGCCGCTTCATTCTTGCAGGGTCGGACGAAGCGTTGCCCGGCGCATCCCCGAAAGTCTTGGCCCCCAGCAATTCGGGGGGTGGGCCTTCGTGTTCCAGCAGAAGGCGGGCGGCCTCCCGGCTGCTGGTAACGCCCAGCTTGCGCCGTGCCTCCTTCAGCCGGTCGTTCACCGTATGGACGGACAGGTCCAGCTCACGCGCCATGGATTTCGCGTCATGGCAACGCAGCATCAGGCGCAGCGTTTCGCGCTCCTTCTCCGTCAGCCGTTCGATATCTGCGCCCATTCGCCACCCTTATTCGGCATGCAGAACCCATCCCACCCCGAAAAATTGGTGGAGCGCCCTGCGCCCGCCGCTAAACGTCACGCATGAACGACCCCTACCACCCACCCGTGAAGCGCTCGATCGGGATCGCCGGGCACAAGACCTCGGTCAGTCTTGAGCCGGTATTCTGGGACGCGCTGCGGCAGGCGGCGGAGCGGCGCGGCATGGCGATCAATGCGCTGGTGGCGCAGATCGACGAGGAGCGGATTGCCAGCGAAACGCCTTCCGGCCTCGCCTCCGCGATTCGATGCTGGCTGATGGCGGACATGCAAAAGGGCGACCCCCGATAAGGGGCCGCCCTTTCAAGACCGGTCGTTCCGGTCAGTAATTCGCCGGCGGATCGCTGGCGGGGAAGCTTTCATCCAGCTCCTCATCCGTCTTGGTCCATTCGCGCTTGGGCGCATCGCCCATCGCTTCCGGACCGGCATCGCGGTGCGCGCCGACGGCCTGGCCATCGGCAAAGGCGACGCCATTGCGGTCGATCTTCTGCTTCTCGTAATATTTGTATCCGGCGTAACCGAGCGCCCCGAGGGCGGCGAGTTTCAACAAGGCCATGAAATGTATCCTTTCGTTACCCCATCAACGGTTGGGGACAGAAAGGGTTTCAGCAGGCCTGCCGTGAAACGGGCGCGATCAGTCCGCCCCCACGCGCTCGATATCCGCGCCCAGCAGGGCCAGCTTTTCTTCCAGCCGCTCGTATCCTCGGTCGAGGTGGTAGAGGCGGTTCACCTCCGTCTCACCTTCGGCAGCGAGGCCGGCGATCACCAGGCTCATGCTGGCGCGAAGGTCGGTCGCCATGACAGGCGCGCCGGTCATGGAGGTCACGCCATGGACGATGGCGGTGCGGCCCGTCGTCTCGATATTGGCGCCCATGCGATTCAGTTCCGGCACGTGCATGTAACGGTTCTCGAAGATCGTCTCGGTCAGCACGCTGGTACCTTCGGCGCGGGCCAGCAGGGCCATCATCTGGGCCTGCATGTCGGTGGCAAAACCAGGGAAGGGTGCGGTCGAAAGGTTCACACCGATCAGCTTGCCGCCCGCTGCGACATGCATGCCCTTCTTGTCGCATTCGACATGGATCCCGGCATTGCGCAGGGCATGGATCGTGGCGCCCATGTCTTCCTCGCGCGCGCCTTCCAGCCGCACTTCGCCGCCGGTGATGGCTGCCGCGCAGGCATAGGATCCGGCCTCGATCCGGTCGGGCATGACCATGTGGGTGGTGCCGTGCAGGCGCTTCACCCCGTGAATGGTCAGCTCGGACGTGCCGATGCCTTCGATTTCTGCGCCCATGGAGACCAGCAGGTTGCAAAGGTCCACGATCTCCGGCTCGCGCGCGGCGTTGAACAGGCGGCTGGTGCCATTGGTCAGCGTGGCGGCCATGATGGCGTTCTCGGTCGCGCCGACGGAGACGACGGGGAAGTCGAACTCGCCCCCCGGCAGGCCGCCATCGGGGGCGCTGGCGCGCACGAAGCCGCTCGCCAGCTCGATTTCCGCGCCCAGCGCTTCCAGCGCCTTCAAGTGCAGGTCGATCGGGCGGTTGCCGATGGCGCAGCCGCCGGGCAGCGACACCTTCGCCTCGCCCGCGCGGGCCAGCAGCGGGCCGAGCACGAGGATGGAGGCGCGCATCTTGCGGACCAGGTCGTAAGGCGCGACGGTGGAAGTGAGGCGCGTGGCCTCCAGCGTGACGACGCGGCCGAAGTCTTCCGGACGGCGACCGGGAATGCTGACCGAGACGCCGAACTGCGTCATCAGGTGCTGGAAGCTGTCGATATCCGCCAGCCGCGGCAGGTTGCGCAGCGTAACCGGCTCTTCCGTCAGCAGTGCGCAGGGGATCAGCGTGAGGGCGGCGTTCTTGGCGCCGGAGACGGGGATGGTGCCGGAAAGGCGCTTGCCGCCGCGAATGAGAATCTTGTCCATCTGTCAGGCTTTAGCGGCCCGCGCCGCGCGCGCAAGCTTGCCCCATCCACGGCGCCTGCCTAAACCCTTTTGCATGAGCAACCGCAAACCCATCCGCAAGGCCGTGTTTCCCGTCGCCGGGCTCGGCACCCGCTTCCTGCCCGCCACCAAGGCAATCCCCAAGGAGATGATGGCGATCGTGGACCGCCCGCTGATCCAGTATGCGGTTGACGAGGCGCGGGAGGCGGGGATCGAGCAGATGATCTTCGTCACCGGGCGCGGCAAGACCGCCATTGTCGAGCATTTCGACGTCGCCTTCGAGCTGGAAACGACCATGGGGGAGCGGGGCAAGGACCTGGGCGCGCTCGATTCCTCGCGCGCGACGCCGGGCGATATCATCACGGTGCGCCAGCAGGTCCCGATGGGCCTTGGTCACGCCATCTGGTGTGCGCGCGCCATCGTGGGGGACGAGCCATTTGCGATCCTTCTGCCGGACGAGCTGATGGTGGGCGAGCCGGGCTGCATGAAGCAGATGGTCGAGGCCTATGACGAGGTTGGCGGAAACCTGGTCTCCGTGCTGGAAGTCCCGCATGAGGAAGTGTCCAGCTACGGCGTAATCGACCCGGGCGAGGCCAATGGCGCGCTGACGCAGGTGAAGGGGCTGGTGGAAAAGCCGCCCGTGGACCAGGCGCCCAGCAACAAGATCGTATCCGGCCGCTATATCCTGCAGCCCGAAGTGATGCGGGTGCTGGAAGACCAGGGCAAGGGCGCGGGCGGAGAAATCCAGCTGACGGACGCAATGGCCAAGATGATCGGCGACCAGCCGTTCCACGCCGTCACCTTCGAAGGCAATCGCTACGACTGCGGCAGCAAGCTGGGCTTCGTGGAAGCGACGCTGGCGCTGGCGCTGCAGCGCGATGACATGGGCGGCGATGTACGCGCCATGGCGGAGCGGCTGCTGGCCCGCTGATCAGGCAAAATGAAAAGGGCGACCCGCAGGCCGCCCTTCATCCCCGTCCAAGGGAAACTGTCTTGCGCGACGTTTAGTCGTCGCCGCCCATGCCACCTTCGCCTTCGTTCAGGGCGTACTGGTTGGTGATCATGTAAGGCGTGGGATCGACGGCAACGCCGGCGATGCGGATTTCATAATGCAGGTGCGGGCCGGTGGAGCGGCCGGTGGAACCGATGTAGCCGATCAGCTCACCCTTCTGGACGCGGTCACCGGGATTGACGGTGTAGCGGGAGAGGTGGGCGTAGCGCGTTTCCACGTCGCCGCCATGGTCGATCTGCACATACTTGCCGTAGCTGCTGAACCACTGCGCCATTTCCACCGTGCCATCGGCCGTGGCGTAAACCGGCGTGCCGCGTGCACCGGCAAGGTCCACGCCTTTGTGATTGGCGCGCTTACGCAGAACCGGGTGGTTGCGCATGCCGTAACCGCTGGACAGGCGAACACCTTCGACCGGCATGCCCTGCGGCATGCTGACCGTTTCGGCGGGAGCGGAACCCGGCAGGGCGCCGTCGCCGTCATGCTGCTTCCATTCGCCGAACAGCGTGCGGAACTGCCCGCTGTCCAGGCGGGTGTCGGTAATCGTGCCCGTCACCGCACCGGTAACCGGCGCAGCACTTGCCGCGGCCGGGGCAGAATCTTCGGTGGTGGTGGCAGCGGCGGGGCTGGCGGCAATCGCAGCACTGGCGAACGCCGTGCACAGGACAGCCTTGAAAGACCTTGCAGAAGCCATGAATTTTTCCCGTCCAATTTGCCGGAACAGCCATGGCTGGCCCAGCGACCCAAAATTTTTTCGAAACTGCGGGAACCCGCCGCGATTTCGTAGGTTGGAGGTATGCAGGCGCTGCGGCGTTAAGCAACCTCACCGTAGAAACTGAGCGATAAACCGGCAGCTTCGCGCGCTGAGTCGTTGAATGGCGGCTTCAGGGAGCCGCGGAAGTGTGTTTCGACCAGATTTTTCCAGTATTTCTGCGGGTTTCGGCCGTTTCGGTTAGCGAGTGCGACGAAATGCCTTGTTCCAGCGGCGACATGACGAATTTCGTCGTCAAGGATGCGACTCAGGATTTTCGCGCCGTGCGAATCACCCTGCGCTGCAATCCTGCCACGCGCTGCAGGGGTGACGTCCAGCCCGCGCGCTTCCAGAACCATGGGCACGACCGCCAGCCGCGCGGCCACGTCGTGGCGCGTTTCCATCGCCGCTTCCCACAATCCGTCATGCGCGGGCAGGGCACCGTAATGGCTGCCCAATGTGCGCAGCTTGCGGTCGATCAGGGCGAAATGCATCGCCTCGTCCGCCGCCACTGACAGGAAATCGCCGACAAATTCGTGGCCCATCTGCGCGCCGAAGCGACCGGCCATGTCCAATGCCAGGTCGATGGCGACGAATTCGATATGCGCCAGCGAATGCCACAGGGCGATCCGCGTGCGCTGCGATCCTGCCTTGCCCCGGCGAGGCATCTGCGAAGGCGGCAGCAGTTGCAGCGCCGCCGGCCATGCGGGCCTCTCCGGCATTGGCACCGGGAACCGGGCCGCCAGTCGCCCGGCGCGAAACGCCCGGACCAGCGCCCGCGTGCGCATCACCTTGTCGTAAGGCTCCCCGCTCAGCAGGGCCTCGCGGATCGCCTCGCCCAGCGTTTCCATGGATTAGAGGGCCTGCGCCGCTTCCAGCACCTGCGCCGCGTGGCCCTTCACTTTCACCTTGCGCCAGACCTGCGCAATCTGGCCATCCGCATCGACGAGGTATGTCGTGCGCTCCATGCCCATGTATTTACGCCCGTACATGTTCTTCTCGACCCAGATGCCCAGCGCCTCCGCCAGTCCGGCCTCCGGCGCATCGCTGGCGAGCGGGGCCAGCAGGTCATGCTTGGCGGCGAACTTCTCATGCTTGGCCGGCGGGTCCTTGCTCACGCCCAGCAGCGCCGTCCCGGCCGCGGTGAAGTCCGGCATCAGCGCGGTGAAATCCTTGTTTTCCGTGGTGCAGCCCGGCGTATCGTCCTTGGGGTAGAAGAAGACGACCAGCTTGCTGCCGCGGAAATCGGAGGCCTTCACCGTGCCGCCGCCGGGCTTCTCCAGCGGGGTATCGGGAAAGGCGTCTCCGGCGTCGGGGCGGGTGATCATGTGTCGGTCTCCAGTGTCTCGCCGAATATCTCGGCCCAGCTTTGCGCCACCCCATGGCGCGCATCGCTGCATGCTTGCAAGAGGGCGGGGTAATCCACGCACTTGCAGGCGGCGGCAAGGGCGTGCTGCGCGATTTCGGGCGGCTCATTCGCGTCGGGTGCGAGCAGGCGCTGTGCCACCAGCATGCGGGTCAGCAGGTCATGATGGGCGGCGAAGCTCACTGGCAGCAAGCCAGCCTCGCAAAGGCCCGCAATCGCTGTGCCAAGGTCCGGATCGAGCGCAGCGCCGTCGCGCAATTGCAGGAAGTGGACCAGGAATTCGCAATCGACGAGCCCGCCGCGCAGCAGCTTCACGTCCAGGGGCCCGCGGGGCGGCTTGGCGGCGGCCATGTCGGCGCGCATCGCCAGCACATCGGTGCGCAGCTTCGCCGGATCTCGGCTGGACAACAGAACTTCGCGCACGGTTTCTGCCAATTGCGCCTTTGCGTCCTTTGGCCCGAAGACCGGGCGGGCCCGCGCCAGCGCCATATGTTCCCAGGTCCATGCGTCGCGCTGCTGGTACTGGGCAAAGCTTTCCATGCTGACGGCCAGCGGACCCTGCGCGCCTTGCGGGCGCAGGCGCGTATCCACCTCGTATAGCGCGCCCTCGGCCGTCGCCACGCTGAGTGCCGCCGTCACGCGCGCGGCGAGCCGGTTGAAATAGAGCGAGGCGGTCAGCGGGCGCGGCCCATCGGATTCGACGCCGATGTCGCCTGTGAACAGGTAAATGATGTCTAGGTCGGATGCGTGGGTGAGCGATCCCCCGCCCAGTCGGCCAAGGCCCAGGATCACAAGCGCCCCGCCCGGAACGCGGCCATGTGCTGCCTCGAATTCCTCGATTGCAGCGGCAGCACCGGTCTCCAGCGCCGCCTCCGCCAGCCGCGCCAGTCCCGCGGCGATGGCCAGCGGATCGTGCCGCGCCTCCACCAGCTGCATGCCCAGCGCAAAGCGTTCCTCGCCTACCACCTGCCTTATGCGGTCCAGCCGGTCCTCATAGGCAGCGGTGCCGTCGACGCGGGCCATGCGTGCGGCCAGCTCAGGGGCGGCAGGCGGCAGGTCCATGGCGCGGGCATCGATCAGGGCGTCGAGCAGTTCGAGCCTCCGCCCCAGCGCATCGGCCAGCGGCGGGGCCAGCGCGATGGCGCGCGAAACCTGCTCCAGCAGGCCCGGCCGCGCTTCGAACAGGCGGAACAGGTTGATAGCGCTGGGCAGCCGCTCCAGTAACGTCTCCCACCGCGCCAGCGAGCGATCGGGATCAGGCGCGGCGGCGAGCGATTCCGCCAGGTCCTCGCGCACGGCGGCAAAGGCCTGCTGCGCTTCGGAGCTTCGCAGGATGCGCAGTTTCTCCGGCCACCGCGCAAGGCGGGCCGTGATGGCTTCCGGGACGGAGGGGCGCGGTTCGGCAGGCGGACCCTGCGGTTCCTCGCCCAGCAGCGCATCGTAATGCGCGGCGACGAGGGCGGTGATGCCCTGCAATTCGTCCAGCAGCGCGGGGCCATCCTCCAGCCCGTCCAGCTTGGCGACCCCGTCCAGCGCGTCCCCGCCTGGCAACGTATGCGTCTGCCGGTCGGCCACCATCTGCAGGCGGTGCTCCACGGTGCGCAGACGGTCGTAAGCCTCGCCCAGTTCCTGCGCGGCATGCGGGGCGATGTGGCCCGCCGCCGCCAGCGCATCCAGCGCGCCGCGCGTGCTGCGCGTGCGCAGCGAGGGATCGCGCCCGCCATGGATCAGCTGGTGCGTCTGCGCGAAGAATTCCACTTCGCGAATGCCGCCGCGCCCGCGCTTCACGTCGAAGCCGGGTCCGGGCTCGGCCGGGCCTTCCACGTCCTGCCGGATGCGTTCGGTCAGGCGGCGCACCTCTTCGATGGCCTGGAAGTCCAGGCTGCGACGCCAGACGAAGGGGCGGATATGATCGAGGAAGCCGCGCGCGGCATCGACATCGCCCGCAGCGGCGCGCGCGCGGATGAAGGCGGCCCGCTCCCACGCTAGCGCGCTGCTCTCGTAATGCGTCAGCGCGGCGTTGACCGAGACGGCCAGCGGGCTGATCTCGCTGGCCGGGCGCAGGCGCAGGTCGACCCGAAAGACGTAGCCTTCACCGGTCTGCGTGCTCAGCAATTGCACAATCTCGCGCGCATAACGCTGCGCGGCCTCGCCCGGCCCGTCGCGCTCGCGGCGCGGCAGGGTTTCGGGATCGAACAGCAGGATCGGATCGATGTCGGAGCTGTAATTGAGCTCCCGTGCGCCATGCTTGCCCAGCGCGAGGGCAAAGAAGCCTGCAGGCTCTGCGTCCGGCACGCGGCGGGAGACAGCCTCGCGGATCGCGCGGTCGAGCGACCTGTCGGCGAGGGCAGATAGCTCCTCCATCACGCGGGCCAGCGGAAGCGCGCCGGCAAGGTCGCCGATGGCCAGCGCGCAGGCCAGTGCCAGCCGCTCGCGCCGCATGGCCACGCCCACGTCGCTGCTGGTGTCGAAGCGGGCGCGGGCCCAGTCCAGCGCCGCCTCGATCTCGCCCGCCTCCAGCAGGGCGGCAAGCTCCGGCTGGCGTTCCAGCGCCTTGGCCAGGAAAGGGGCGTGAGCGCGCGCGCGGGTAAGGGCGTTTGTCCAGTCGGCCATCGCCGCCTGCCTGCCCGCTTGCGACCTTCGCGACAAGCGCCACCTTGTTTGCCGTGCGCCGCGCTGCCAAGGATGCGCCACACGAAATTGAGAGGCCTGCCGATGACATTTCGCCCCTTCCTCGCCGCCGCTGCCCTGTGCGGGCTGGCTGCCTGCGCTACCCCCACGATGGAGACGGCGGAGGGCGGCATCCCCGATGTGACGCCGCAGTCCATTTCGCTCGATACGATGAAGGACATCACGCGCACCCTGTCGGACGACAGCTTCGAGGGCCGCGCGCCCGGCACGCCCGGCGGCGAGAAGACCGTCGCTTACCTGATCGAGCAATTCGAGGGCGCAGGCCTGCAGCCAGGCAATAATGGCAGCTGGTGCCAGGACGTGCCGCTGGTGGAGATCACCGGGCGCGACTTCCAGCCGCTGGTCGTGACCGGCGGGGCGCAGGCGCTGACCTTCGAGCCCCAGCAGGACTGGGTCGGCGTATCCTACCGCGAGGTGGACAGCGTCGCGATATCGGACGCGGAGCTGGTCTTCGTCGGCTACGGCATCAACGCGCCGGAAAAGGGCTGGAACGATTATGCCGGACTGGACATGCGCGGCAAGATCGCCGTCATCCTGGTCAACGACCCGGATTGGCGCTCCGAGACGCTGGAGGGCACGTTCAACGGCCGCGCGATGACCTATTACGGCCGCTGGACCTACAAGTATGAGGAAGCAGCGAGGCAGGGTGCAGCCGGAGCGCTGGTCATCCACCAGACCGAACCGGCAAGCTACGGCTGGAATGTCGTGGAATCGAGCTGGTCCGGTCCGCAGGCCTACGCCCAGCGCGGGGATGGCGGCGCCAGCCAGACCATGATGAACGGCTGGATCACGGAAGGTGCTGCAAGCGCGATCTTCGACAGCGCGGGCCAGGATTTCGCCGCCATGCAGGCCGCCGCGACGCAGGCCGGCTTCAAGCCGGTGCCGCTGGGCCTGACCGCCTCGACCGGCTTCCAGAACGACTTCCGCCGTTTTTCCAGCCGCAATGTGATCGGCATCCTGCCGGGCAGCACGCGGCCGGACGAATATGTCCTGCACACGGCGCATTGGGACCACCTTGGCCGCTGCACGCCGGACGAGACGGGCGACGACATCTGCAATGGCGCGATCGACAATGCCTCGGGCACGGCGGCGCTGGTGGCGCTCGCACAGGCGCACGCAAATAAAGGCCCGGCAGAGCGCACGCTGGTGTTCCTGGCGGTAACGGCTGAGGAATCCGGCCTGCTCGGCAGCGAATATTACGGCGCGAATCCCGTCTTCCCGCTCGACCGCACGGTGGGCGGCGTGAACATGGATGCGTTGGTTTTTGCCGGCGCGGCGCGCGACGTCAGCATCGTGGGGCCGGGCAAGAGCGAGCTCGACGCGTATCTGATGAAGGGCCTCGCCATGCAGGGCCGCGTCGGCACGCCGAACCCCAGCCCGCAGGCCGGATATTACTATCGCAGCGACCACTTCAGCCTCGCCAAGCGCGGCGTGCCGATGCTCTATGTGAAGAGCGGGGACGATCTCGTAAACGGCGGACGGGAAGCGGGTGCGGCATACCAGAGGGCTTACCGTGCGACGGCCTATCACCGGCCGGGCGACGAATACGATGCCAACTGGGACTGGTCCGGCGTGATGCAGGACCTGGAGCTGTTCTATGTGCTGGGCCGCATGATGGCGGACACGCAGGACTGGCCGAACTGGAACGATGGCGACGAGTTCCGCCGCATCCGCGACGAAAGCTGCGCCGCGCCCGGTGGGTGCTGAACCCATGACGACGAGGCAATTGCCCATGCCCGCCGAATGGGCACGGCAGGACTGGCTGTGGATCGCCTTTCCGCATGCTGCGGATTTGTGGGAGGATGACCTCGCGCCCGCGCAGGAGGAGATGGCAGCCTTTGCCAACGCCGTGGCCGAGGCCGGGCAGGACGTGCGGCTGGTGGTCCATGACGCGGCGAATGAGGCGCGGGCGCGGGCGCTGTGCACGGCGTCCGTCACCATGGAGCGGCATCCCTATGGCGACATCTGGATCCGCGACACCGGGCCCATCGTCCTGCCGGACGGCCAAGGCGGCAGGCTGGCGCGGCGCTTCGGCTTCAATGGCTGGGGCGGCAAGTATGACGACATGCCGGGCGACCAGGAGGTGGGCGAAAGCCTCGCGCAGGCGGTGGGCCTGCCGGTCCATGCCAGCGACTGGATCCTGGAAGGGGGCGCGGTGGACACGGACGGCACCGGCCTTGCCGTCACGACCGAGCAGTGCCTGCTGAACCCCAATCGCAACCCCGGCTTTTCGCGCGAGGATATCGAGGCGCGGCTGGCGCGCGACCTCGGCTTCGACCGCGTGTTGTGGCTGGGCGAGGGGCTGGTGGGCGACCATACCGACGGCCATGTCGACAACCTCGCGCGCTTCGTTGCGCCCGGCGAACTGGCCCTGCCCGTGGCCACCGGGCCAGGCGATCCCAATGCGGTTATCTATGCCGATGCCGCCCGCCGCGCGCGCGAATTCGGGCTGGTGGTGCATGAAGTGCCCTCGCCCGGCCGGGTGACGCTGGGCGAGGATGTGGTGCCTGCCAGCTACATGAACTTCCTGATTGCCAATGGCGTGGTCGTGGTGCCGACCTATGGCACGCCTCATGATGAGGATGCCGTCGCGGCCATCGGCGCGCTGTTTCCCAGCCGCGCGGCCATCGGCCTGCCTTCAAGCGCGGTCCTGACGGGCGGGGGCAGTTTCCACTGTTCCAGCCAGCAGGCCCCGGTGGCCTGACGCGGCGCCTTAACTTTTCGTTAGCATTTCGGGCCGAGAATGCAGGGCATGGCACGCGCCCTGACCTACGCCCGGACTGCAGCCAGCGATGTGACGCTGGCCGATCTCGCGCGCGTGGCGATCACCGGCGGCTGCGCAATGGCGCTGGCCCTCGCCGGCGTGCTTGCACCTACTCTGTAAGGCTATCCCAGCAGCTTGATGAGCGCGCCGACTGCGGCCGCGCCCAGCACCAATGCGGTGGCCACCTGCCATTGTGCGGCGCTGACCCTGCCGAATGCGCGGTGCCCAAACCAGTCGCCGACGATCACGGCGGGGAACAGCGCCAGTGCCAGTCCCGTCTCGCGCAATCCTCCCACGCCCAACAGGGCGAAGAGGATGGCCGAAACCGGCGTCAGCACCAGGAAGATCGTCATCATGCTGGCACGCGCGGCGCGCGGCTCCAGCCTGCCGCGAAGGTAGAACGGCGCCATTCCCGGCCCGGGCATTCCGGCAAAGCCGCCAAAGAAGCCCGTGAAGAAACCGCTCAGCGCCATGGCGGGATGCCGCGCCAGCGTGACGCGCCCCAGCGGGACCACGACCAGCACGAAGGCGCCAAGCGAAACCAGCGCGATCAGCAGGCGCGCCCAGTCCGCCGGCAGCGTCACGAGCGCCCAGAGGCCGACCGGCGTGAACGCCAGTGCCAACGCCAGGATGGGGAGGGCCGAGCGGTCCGCATCGCGCCTGATGCGCCCCACATCGGTCAGGCCGATCAGGAACAGTGAGACCAGCCCCACCAGCACGGCGGCGCGCGGCTCTATGGCCAGTTGCAGCACGGGGACGAGGACTACGGAAAGGCCGAAGCCCGCCAGCCCGCGCACAAAACCCGCAGCAAGCGCTGCGCCCAGCGCGACGGCGACAGCCTCAATTTCGAAGCCCAGCATCGCGTTACAGCCTTGCCAAGGCGGCGAGCGCCGCTGCGCCCAGGATTACGCCGACAAAGGTGCGCCATAGCGGATCGCTCACCCGCCCGAAGACGAGCGAGCCCACCCAATTGCCTGCCGCCATGACCGGGAAGAGCAGGACGCCGAATAAGAGCAGCTTCCATTCCAGCAGCCCTGTCACTGCGCCGGACACCAGGCTGGCCAAGGCCGACACGCCGAAAATGCCGATCATGGACGCCTTCGCCCTCGTGCGCGGCATGGCCTGTCGGACGTAGTAGGGCACGACCGAGATGCCTGGCATGGCGGCAAAGCCCGTCGCGACGCCTGCGATCAGCCCCGTCGCGCCCGTGGTCACCGGTCCGGGAGGCGCTGGCTCGGCTTGCTTGCGGCGCGGCAGGACCACGATCACGAAGGCTGTCAGTGCCGCCAGCGCAATCAGCACGCGGCCATATTGCGCCGGGATTGCGGACAATAGCAGGAGGCCCGGCATCACGGTGAGAACGAGCAGCCCCGAAATCCAGATCGCGGAGCGATCCGCCTCGCGCAGCACGTAGCGCACCTCCGCCGCTGCCAGCGAAAAGGCAAGCACGTTCACCAGCAGCACCGCCTGCACTGGAGAGAGCGCCAGCGCGAGGATCGGCGTCAGCAGGAACCCGAAGCCAAAGCCGGTGAGCCCGCGCACGAAGGCGGACACCAGCACCGCAGCCGCCGCCGCGACAATCTGCGCGGTCGAAAATCCGTCGAGGATTTCCAAACGGTCAGCCTTCGCGCAAGTCGGGCGGCGTCGCTTCCACCTTAAGCATCGCGATGGCTTCTTCCAGGCTCACCAGCTTCTGCTGCTTCTCGCCCAGCGTGCGGATCGCGACCGTGCCTTCCTCCGCCTCGCGTTTCCCGATCACAAGGATATGCGGCACCTTTGCGTGGGAGTGTTCGCGCACCTTGTAATTGATGCTCTCGTTGCGGAAGTCGGTTTCCACGCGGATGCCCGCAGCTTCCAGCTTCGCCACGGCGTCCTTGGCGTATTCGTCCGCGTCGGAAACAATGGTTGCAACCACGGCCTGAACCGGCGCGAGCCAGCACGGCAGGCGGCCGGCGAAATGCTCGATCAGGATGCCGATGAAACGCTCGTAGCTGCCGAAGATCGCGCGGTGGAGCATCACCGGGCGGTGCTTGTCGCCGTCTTCTCCCACGTAAGTCGCGTCCAGCCGGTCGGGCAGCACGCGGTCGCCCTGGATCGTGCCGACCTGCCAGGTGCGGCCGATTGCGTCCGTCAGGTGCCATTCCAGCTTGGGGGCGTAGAAGGCGCCTTCGCCGGGCAGTTCTTCCCAGCCGAATTCCTCATTGTCCATGCCGGCCTCGGCCACGGCATCGCGCAATTCCTGCTCGGCCTTGTCCCAGTCCGCCTCGCTGCCGAAACGCTTCTCCGGGCGCAGGGCCAGCTTGACGTGGTAGCTGAAGCCGAAGTCGCGATAGACCTCGTCCGCCAGCTTGCAGAACTTGCGCACCTCGTCGACCACCTGCTCTTCCGTGCAGAAGATATGCGCATCGTCCTGCGTGAACTGGCGCACGCGCATCAGCCCGTGCAGCGCCCCATGCGGTTCGTTACGGTGGCAGCAGCCCATCTCGCCCAGCCGGATCGGCAAGTCGCGGTAACTGGTGATGCCCTGCTTGAAGACCAGCACATGCGCCGGGCAGTTCATCGGCTTGATCGCCATCCACTCGGCGTCCTTCTCGACCGAAGGCTTTGCCGGGCCGTCGCCTGCTTCGTCCACCTCGGGCACCATGTCGGGCACGGCGAACATGTTCTCGGCATATTTGCCCCAGTGTCCGGACTGCTCCCACTGGCGGATGTCCATCAGCTGCGGCGTCTTGATTTCGCGATACCCGCCGCCATCCATCTTGCGGCGCATATAGGCTTCAAGCTCGCGCCAGATGCGATAACCCTTGGGATGCCAGAACACGCTGCCATGCGCCTCTTCAGCCAAGTGGAACAGGTCCATCTCGCGGCCCAGCTTGCGATGGTCGCGCTTTGCGGCCTCTTCCAGCCGCATCAGGTGAGCGTTCAGCTGCTTCTTGTTCAGCCACCCCGTGCCGTAGATGCGGGTCAGCTGCGCATTGGCCTGGTCGCCGCGCCAGTATGCCCCGGCCACGCGCATCAGCTTGAAGGCCTGCGGGTCCAGCTTCCCGGTGCTGGCCAGGTGCGGGCCGCGGCACATGTCCAGCCAGGTGTCTTCGCTGTCGGCCGGGCCGGAATGATAGACGGTCAGCTCCTCGTCCTCGGGCAGTTCCTTTGCCCATTCCGCCTTGAAGGTCTCGCCTTCCGCTTCCCATTTCTCGATCAGCTGTTGGCGGCTCCAGACCTCGCGGATCAGCGGCTTGTCCGCCTTGATGATGCGGCGCATCTCCTCCTCGATTGCGGGCAAGTCGTCCATGCTGAAGGGATCGCGCGTCGCGGGCGCTTTCACGTCGTAATAGAAGCCATCGTCGGTGGCCGGACCGAAGGTGATCTGCGTGCCGGGGAACAGCGATTGCACCGCTTCGGCCAGCACATGCGCGAAATCGTGGCGCGCCAGTTCCAGCGCGTCTTCCTCGTCGCGATTGGTGACAAGGGCCAGCTCCGCATCGCCATCGAAGGGGCGGTTGAGATCGCGCAATTCGCCATCCACGCGCGCGGCGATGGCAGCCTTGGCAAGGCCCGGGCCGATGGCAGCGGCAACGTCCGCCGGGGTGGAGCCGGGCTCCATCTCGCGCACGGAGCCATCGGGCAGGCTGATCTTGAGCAGTTCGGTCATGCAATTTCGTCCAGTTTCGCTTGGCCAGCGCCATGGCACAGGCAGCGCCCGCGGCAAAGGGAGAGGTGGAGCGCGAGATAGGCGCGTGTTGCAAAAATGGAAGCGCGACTTCAAGCGAGCCATACATTTTGTAAATGACGCTTGACACTGGCGAATCACGTGTCTAGTTACCTTGACATCGTTTCAAGGGAGTTTGACATGGAATTCGACAAGCCATCGGCCATTGTCGCTGCAATCATCCTCTGCATCGCCGCGCTCAGCGCGCTCGGAATCATTTCGGAAAAGGCGGCAGTCACAGCTTTCATCATCACGCCAACCATCGCCTTCGCCATGGCGCGCCAGCAGGTCTGCCGCCTGCAATCGGGCCGGTGCGCAGCATGACTTGGCGGCGCGAATGGCTGGCGGCAGCGATAGCGGCGGCCGCGCTGCTGCTGCTGGCCGCCATGGTCATGGCCGCAGCCCCGGACGCGCCTTCGGGTCCGGCCACCCGTTCTTCCGGCGAGGCTTCGGTCCTGCCGATGTTCACATCCCTCGCGGCGCACACTGCCGCATCCAAGGAGACAGGAAATGTCTGAACCAGCCAATTGCCAGCGCAGGCCGACCGCGGCGACGAAGCGCTACCTCGTGCGGATTGCCGCTGCGATGGTCATTTACATCGCCAGCCTGTTCGCGGCCGAGACTTTCATCGAGGATGGCGGACTGTCCGGCGCGCCGGCCTATATCCTCGCCTCCATTCCGGGCCTGTCCTTTGCTGCCGTGATCTGGGCCTTCGGGGCGCTGATCGTGGAGGAGCAGGACGAGTTCTTCCGCCTGCTTTACGTGCGGCAGGGCCTGATCGCCACGACGATCGCGCTGACGGCGGCGGCGGTCTGGGGCTTCCTGGAAACCTACATGCCGGTGGAGCACATCCGAGCCTTCTGGTGGCCCACGCTGTGGTGCGGCGGCATCGCCGTCGGCGCTGTCTTCAACAAGGTGAAATACGGGACCTTCGGCGAAATCCGCTGACCTGGCCTACCCATCCGACAAAGGAATTTTCGATGCCTGCATCGCCTGACACGCAGGGCGGCTCGCGCCCGTCCCTCTTCCAGCGCCCGCTGACGTGGTGCGTATCCTTCTTCGCCAGCTTCGCGCTGATCGCATTCCTGCGCATTACCGATGCCATCAATGGCACGACCGGTTTCATCCTCATGGCACTCTCGATGTCGCTGCTGGTGCCCATGGTGCGCGCTGCGTCCGCTGAGCAGCGGCGGCAGGGTTTCATCAGTCCGGCGATCACCCGCTATAACAAGCGGTTTATGGCCGCGTCTGCCGGCTATGTCCTTGGCCTGGGGCTGGCGATCACGATCAATGATCGCATCGATCTGGGCACGGGGGAGACGGTGCTGATCGCGCTGCTGCCCATCATCCCGGTGTTTGGCATGATCTGGACGATGGCCCGCTATATCGTGGAGGAGGAGGACGAGTTCCTGCGCCACCGCGCCACCATGGCCAGCCTTACAGGCCTGGCACTGGTGCTCGGCCTCGGCACGTTCTGGGGTTTCCTGGAGACGTTCGGCGTGGTCCCGCACATCTGGGCCTGGTGGGTCTTCCCGGTCTGGGCCATGGGCATGGGCCTGTCGCAGGGCTGGATGGCCCTGTCCGACCGGCGCGGGGACAACGCGTGAAGAACCGCCTGAAAGTCCTGCGCGCAGAGCGCGACTGGAGCCAGCAGGACCTGGCCGAACGGCTGGAGGTCAGCCGCCAGTCCGTGAACGCCATCGAGACCGGGAAATACGATCCCAGCCTGCCGCTGGCCTTCCGCATTGCGGACCTGTTCGGGATGGCGATCGAGGAGATCTTCCTGCGCGAGACGGCTGATTAACCTTGTTGTGCGGGGCCGGGCGTTGCGAAAACGCGATATGGCCCCGCATTGCAGGCCTATTGCGCGGGTTTGCGATATGCTAAGACGCGGCACGTAATGCCGAAAAGCATGAGGACGCGAACCATGAAACGGACCGGGATTGTCCTGTCCAGCCTGTCGGTGGCCCTTCTGGCCATGGCGCAGCCTGCCCTGGCGCAGGTTGCGGACACGCGTTCTGCCGATGCGATCCCGCAAACCGGCGCCAGCAATCCTTACATCCGCGAAGTGATCCGGGTGGAAGAAGGCGCTGCGGCCATCATCCCGCCGCCTTCGGTGGGCTTCCTGCCCTATCTCATCGGCCCGCTTCTGCTTGGCCTCGGCCTGGTCGCCCTTGGTGGCGGCGGTGGCGGCAGCGTCGGCTCTGGCGGGCCCGACAGCCCGGGTTGACCTGAGCGCCGCCGCGCGCGAGGCGTGTAGCGGATGGCGGATGCGGCTTACTCACCCCAGCGATATTCGGCGCGGTTCTTCGCGCTGTCGGCTTTTGTAGCAATAGCAGTCGTGCTTGGCGGCGGCGGCACGCCGGTGCCCCTGCCCGAACTCGCCGTGCAGGTTGCTGCACTGGTGCTGCTGGCTTCATGGCCTTTCCTTGCAAGCGGTGAACGCGGCTCGCCCGCAGACCCGGCCCTCTACTGGCTTGCCGCTGTGCTTGCCGCACCTCCCCTGCTCCAGCTGGTTCCACTGCCACCGTCCCTGTGGGAAGCTCTGCCAGGGCGCGCGCCCGCTGCCGCGTCGCTTGCTGCGGCGGGGCAGGCGGGCCAGTGGATGCCGATGAGCCTTACGCCGGCGCGCACGCTTGCCTATCTCCTTGCACTGCTCCCGCCGGTAATCGCCATGCTGCTCGCCTCCATGCTTGGCATACGCGAACGCCTGGCCATGCTTGGCGTGATCGCAGCGCTGGGGGTTGGCGCCGCGCTGTTTGCCCTGGCGGTGTGGCTGGGCGAATGGTCGCCCTATGGCGGCGGGCACAGGCAATGGGTGTCCGGCCTCAACGCCAACCGGAATGCGGCGGCGGACCTCTTCCTGCTGGCGCTGGCGGCCCTGGCTGCATGGTCGTGGAGACGCGAGGCCTCCGCCGCGCGCATTGCAATTCCGGCGGCCATTCTTGCGCTGGCAATCCTGCTGACCGGGTCGCGTACGGGGATCGCCCTGTTGGTGGCAGGCGCACTGGTCTTTGCGCTGCTGCGCTGGCGGCACCGCCTGCGCGCGCTTTTGGTTGCAGTGGGGGCGATAGCCGCCGGAGCGGCAGCAATGCTGGTATTTGCGCCGGGCCGCTTCGCTCCGGTCGCCGCGCGTTTCGATGCAACTGGCGATGCGCGCGCGGACCTGTGGCAGGACAGCTGGCACGCGGTCAGCCAGTTCTGGCCCATGGGATCGGGCCTTGGCAGCTTCCCCGTGGTCATCCAGGCGTCCGAACGCCTTTCCGCCGTGGACGAGAGCTGGCCCAACCGCGCGCATAACGAATATCTCGAGATAGCGCTGGAGGCGGGCCTTCCCGGCCTACTTGCCATCGCCATCGGCCTCGCGCTGGTGGCGCGGATCATCTGGCGAGCGATGAGCGACGATCGCATCGCGTCCGCCCTGCCGGCCTTCACGCTCGCGGCCTTCGGCATCATCGCCCTGCATTCCGTCGTAGATTATCCCCTGCGCGCCCTTTCGCTGGCTTGCCTCGCTGGGCTGGCCGTGGGACTAAGCGGCAATACCGGCAGGATTCCGCCGGAAAAGGCGTCTAAGCGGGACGGGACATGAACGGGTTGCCCACTTCCTTTGCACCTTTGAAGCGCATGGCCGCGCTCGCCTGCGCGCTGCTGCTGTGCGCCTGCCAGCAATCGCTCGAATCCACCCTGCCTGCTGGCGATGCCGCCTATGCGGCGGTTGCGGTGCCCGATGCCGGGCCGGTCGTCTATGCGCTGCAGGTCGGGGACCGGGTCGATGTGCGCGTGTTCCAGGAGGCGGACCTTTCGGTTGAAGATGTCGCTATCGACGAGACCGGGTCCATCACCCTGCCGCTGGTTGGCAGCATCCAGGCCGCAGGGCGCACCACGCAGGTTCTCGCGAAGGACGTGGAGCGGGCCTATGGCGCACGCTTCCTGCGCGATCCCTATGTCACCGTGGTGCTGCGCGCCGCCGTCGCCCGCACCGTTTCAGTGGAGGGCGAGGTCGAACGCCCCGGCGTCTACGCCATCCAGCCGGGGCAAACGCTGCTGACCGCCATGGCGCTATCCGGCAGCCCGACGGATACGGCGAAGCTGGACGAGGTGCTGATCTTCCGCACCGTGAACGGAGAGCGATTCGGCGGCCGCTTCGACATCAATGAAATCCGTTCGGGCCGCATGCCTGATCCTGCTCTTCTTCCCGGCGATGTGATCGTGGTGGGCTTCTCCGCCGCGCGCGGCCGCTACCAGGATTTCCTGCGCGCCGTGCCCATCCTCGGCATTTTCGGACGGTTCTGAGCGATGAACGACGCGCGCCCCGAATTCTCCTCCGGTCCGCAGGACTGGCGCGCCGCGCTGGGGCTGGGCAATGGCCGTGCCTTCGGCGGCCTGGGCGATACGCTGCGCTACCTGTTGTCGCTGCTGAAGCGGAACATCTGGCTGATCCTGACCATCATCGGTGCCACCATGTTGCTGGCGCTGGTGCTGACCATGCTGCAGACGCCGCAATATACCGCACGCGCCACGGTCGAGATCAACGAGCGGGCCGACGAGGTCCTGGGCGAAGAGCTGGACAGCGACGGGAACAACAGCGTGGAATGGGAAGTCGACCGCTATCTCAACACGCAACTGGAAATCCTGCGCAGCCGCGCGCTGGCGGAGCGGGTGGCTGACCGGCTGGACCTGGCGAGCGATCCCGCCTTCTTCCTGGCCATGGGTGCACCCGGCACGGCGGACCTGCCGGACGGCGCGCGCAAGCAGGCCGTGATCGGCATGCTGATGTCGGGCTTCTCGGTCGACCTGCCGCGCGAGACGCGCATCGCGCAGATCTTCTTCACCAGCAATGACCGTGAAATGTCGGCCCGGGTGACCAACGCCTATGCGCAGGAATTCATCCAGGCCAACCTGCAGCGCAAATATGATTCCAGCGCCTATGCCCGCCAGTTCGTGGCGGAGCAGCTGGACGAGGCGCGCCAGGCGCTGGAGGAATCGGAGCGCGAGCTGAACAGCTATGCCCGCGATGCCGGCCTGATCCGCGCCCGAAACCCGGACCGGACGCAGGGCGTGGATTCGGATTATGCCGGCAGCATCACCGCCTCCAGCCTGGTGCAGGCCAATCGCGCGGCCAATGATGCGCAGGCTGCCCGCGTGGCGGCAGAGGCGCGCTGGAATGCTGAGCGCAGCGCCCCGCTGATGGCTTCGCCCGCCGTACAGAACAGCGAGGTCGTGCAGCAGCTCGCCGCGCGCCGCGGTGCGGTGCAATCCGAGTTGCAGGCTGCGCGCGGTCGCTACCTGCCCGGCCACCCCACGCTCCAGCGGCTGGAAGCCGAGGCGGCAGGGCTGGATGCGCAGGTCGCACAGGCCGCGCGAGAGGCTCGCGGCGCGGTGCAGGCGCAATACCGCGCCGCCGTGGCGACCGAACGCCAGTTGCAGGGCCAGGTGCGCAGCCTGGAAGGGCGCACGCTGGCGGAGCAGGACCGCTCGGTGCGCTACAATGTGCTTGCGCGCGAGGCGGACACCAACCGGCAATTGTACGACGGGCTGCTGCAACGCTACCGCGAGCTGAACGCGGCGGCCGGCATCACGGCCAGCAACATCGCGGTGGTCGACCTGGCCCAGCCGCCGGGCGGGCCTTCCTCGCCGAACCTGACGATCAACTTGCTGCTGGGCCTGCTGGTCGGCATCGGTCTGGCTGGCACGATAGTGTTCCTGCGCGACCAGCTGGACGACCGGATCCGCGTGCCGGAAGACCTTGAAAGCAAGGTCGGCATGGGCCTGGTCGGCGTGATCCCACGGGCTGAGGCGGACGATCCCGTCGCCGCGCTCGAAAATGCGAAAAGCCCGGTCGCCGAAGCCTATAACGCGCTGCGCACCGCGCTGCTCTATTCCACTCGCGATGGGCTGCCGGGCGTATTGCTGGTGACCAGCGCGCAGCCGCTGGAGGGCAAATCGACCAGCAGCCTCGCGATTGCAAAGGGCTTTGCGCGGCTGGGCCGCAAGGTCCTGCTGGTCGATGCCGATCTCAGGCGCCCATCGCTGCACAAGCGGGCCGGGATCGCCAATGAAGCGGGGCTTTCCAGCGTGCTGGTGGGCGAGACTGCGCTGTCCGAAACGGTGGTTCAGGACAAGCAGGAGAACCTCTTCCTACTGCCATCCGGCCCGATCCCGCCAAGCCCGACGGAGCTGCTTTCCAGCCCGCGCATGGCCGCCATGCTGGAGCAGGGCGATGCGGAATACGACCTGGTGATCGTGGACAGCGCCCCCATCCTCGGCCTTGCCGATTCGCCCGAACTGGCGGCGCTGGCCGATGGTGTGCTGGTGGTCATCGAGGCAGACCGCGCACGCGGTGGGCAGCTGAAGGCGGCGCTGCGCCGCCTGCGCGATACGCGGCCCAATATCCTTGGCGCGGTGCTGACCAAGTTCGACCCGGCAAAGGCCGGAAACAGCTATTCGGCCTATTACGGCTATGATTACTATCGCTACGATCCGGAAACGGAAACGGCCTGAGATGGCTGGCGGCCGGCATCGCTGGCTCCCGGCCATTGGTGCAGTCCTGCTGGCCGTGCCGACGCTGGGCAGCGCGCTGGACCGGATTTCGGCGGATCACCCCACGATGGCGGGCCATGTCCCGGATATAATCGCCAGCGAGGCCATGCTGGCGCGCGGGCGGATGGCGGCGCTGGCGGACGATTACGCGAGGGCCGAGGCCCTTGCCGCGAAAGCCATTGCCAGCAGTCCCGCCGATCCGCGCATGCTCGGCCTGCTGGGGCAGGCGCGCTTGCAGGCCGGGGATGCGGACGGGGCGGAGGCGGCCTTCCGGGCCTCGGCGGCATTCGGATGGCGCGAGCCTGCGACGCAGGCCTATTGGTTGCAAGCCGCCCTTGGCGCCGGGGACTGGGCCAGCGCGGCGCTTCGCGCCGATGCGCTGCTGCGGGCCCGCGCGCCGCTGCGCAGCGACTTTGCCCTGCTCGCGCCCTTCGAAGCGACTGCCGAGGGGCGCGCGGCCTTCGCGCCGCTGGTGGCCGACGCTGCTCCGTGGACGGAGGCTTACCTTATGCCGGGCAATTCGGCCGATGCCGATGGCCTGCTGCGCCGCGCCGGAATGCTGTCGGCCGACGGGATTGCTCTGACAGACAGGTGCACCAAAACGGCGCCGCTCGTGATGAAACTGGCGGACCTTGGATACCAGTCGCAGGCGCGGTCCCTTGCAGGCGTATCCTGCGGGGAAGCAGCTTCCGGCGAGGGCCTTGTCGATTCGGATTTCCGGCAATTCGGGCAGGGTGAGGCTTCGCCCTTTGGCTGGCGCAAGGCACCGAGCGGGGATGTCAGCATTGGCCGCGCGGACGGTGCGCTGCGCGTGCGCAACCGGGCCTCCGCGCCGCGCCTCGTTGCATGGCAGCCGGTCATGCTGGAGGAGGGCGAGTACCGCGCGGTACTGAAGGGCGCGGACAGCGGGCGCTGGCGCATCTCGCTCGACTGCGACGGCCAGCCAGCCGCGCGCGCCCCGGCAAGGGGGCTGGCATTCTCTGTAAATGACTGCCCATCGCCAGCGCTGGGCCTGTGGCTGGAGCCGGGGGCTGGAGAGGCCGACCTCGCCGGGATTATCCTCGAGCGGGAATAGCGCTCAACGACGCTCCAGTTTCCGCGGCCCGATGGGTGCTGCCGGATTGCCGCGATAGATGGTCACCGGTTCCGCATCCTCGAACAGCGCGCCGCGTGCGCCCAGCACTGCTCCCTCCCCCATGGAGACGCCGGGTCCGACAAAGGCCTCTGCCGCGATCCAGCACTGGTCGGCGATCGTGATGGGGGAAAGCTGCAGCGCGAATGCCGGATCATGCGGCGAGTGCGTACTGGCGCACAGGCTGGCATCCTGGCTCACCACGCAATCATCGCCGATCGTGATGCGCCCCTGGTTGTAGAGCCGTACGCGCGGGCCGATGATGCAGCCGGAACCGATGGCAAGATTGCCCGGCAGCCAGATGCGCACGCTGGCATAGACGCGTGTGCCGGCCCCGATCTTGGCACCGAATGTCCGCAGCACCAGTCGCCGCCAGGAATGCAGGAAGGGCGGTGTGAAACGCGCCAGGCCAAGCCAGGCCAGCTGAAAAACCGCGCGCGCTATACGGTTGCCGAGCGTAAACTCTGCGCCGCGCGCCGCGGGGCGGAACCGGGCCTTGCCATCACTCACGCGCTTGTCTCCATCAAACCGGCATAGGCCGCCTGCCACTGGCGCGCGATAGTCTCGGCAGAAAAAGGCCCGGTAGCAAGGCCGGTCGCGGCGGCGGACATGCGCCGCCATTCCGCTTCGCCCAGCGCCAGCGCCGCGCCCAGCGATCGTGACAGGCCGTCCGGATTGGCGGGACAGGGCATTGCCGCGCCCGATGCGAAGCCTTCGGGAAGATTGCATTCCGGCGTCATCAGCATGGGCCTGCCATGCGCCCATGCCTCCAGCGCGGTCATTGGCAGGCCTTCACTCAGGCTGGGCAACACGAGGAAGCGTGCGCCGGCAATCGCAGCTGCCTTCTCCGCCCCGTGGACGGCCTCGATGAATTCGGCAGAAGGGCAGTCCGCGATGGCGGAGCGCAAAGCGTCCACATCCACATCTGCGCCCCACCCGGCGATCACCAGCCGTGCACCCTTCGGGCGCTCGGCGCGGCGCCAGGCTTCCACCATTCCCAGCACGTTTTTCTTTGGGTGAATTCGGCCAAGATAAAGCAGTGTGGGTGGCGGCACGTCGCCGCCGGATGGCTGCGCAGGCGGGGCAGCGTTGGCGATCACGATTTTTGCGGGGCGCCCGGTGGCATCCTCGATCTCGGCTGCTTCCTGCTGCGTCAGCGCGTGGAAGGCGGCGGCGCTTTGCCAGCTGCGCCGCTCGTAACCGATCTGCGCCAAGGCCTTGCGCACCCGGCTGCGCCCCCGGATCCACGGGGCCAGCATGCCGTGCGGGGAAATGACCAGCGGCCTGCCGCTTTCCTTTGCCCAGCTTCCGGCGGCGCGTGACGGATATTGCCAGATACCATGCAGGTGCAGGCAATCGAGCCGCGCGGCGCGCAACGAGGCGGCCAGCCCCGGCGCGTAACCGACCTGCCTCGGGCCGATCACGGGATGGGCGATCAGCGGGATTTCGCCAAAGCGCGCCGCATCCTGCGAAAGCTCGCTGTCCTGCAGGGTGAGCACAATGGGATGCGCTCCGAGCGAATGCAGCAGCCGCGCATGGCGCAGCACAGCCTCCGCCACGCCGCCGCCCGCGCGCGATGCACTGGCCGTCAGCAGGCCGATGCGCTTGCCTGTAATGTCACCCATCCAGCCGGCTTGCGAGTTTTCGCCTGCGCTGCGACGGGGTCATCCCGGCAAGCTCGTTGGGAATGGCACTGGCTGCGGACGGCGCGGCGAGATCGCCATTCACTAACCGCGCAAGATGGCGCAGGGGCGGGAAGTCCATCGCCCGGTACAGAACCCACATAAGGCCGATGGGAAAGAGGTAGAATATGCCGTCGCGCAGGGGGCTCAGCAGCAGCCCGTCGCGGAAGAACAGCACGCATTGCGGCAGGAACATGATGTAGGCCAGCACCGCGAACACGCTTTGCCGGCTGCGCACGAACCATTCGTAAGCCCGGCCCATCACCAGCCCCGCGAGGCCGCACCAGATGATGACTCCCAGCCAGCCAAGCTGCGTCCAGCCTTCGCCGGGCAGCGATGAGGTCATCCCCACCGGACGGCCCAGCTTCCCCCAGTCAAACATCGGGATCGGCGCGCCCTTCGGCTTGTCCTTCCACAACACGCGCGGCACGGGCTCAGTGAAGACCTGCAGGTTCTCCACGAAGTATCCGTAGGTCCCGGATTTCTCCGGCACGGTCAGCACCAGATATTCGAAGAATTCCATATTTGCCGTGTGCATGCCTTCCAGCATGCGCATGTCGTACCCGCTGCCGGTCAGCTCGATCCGGTCAGGCTCCAGGATCGATCGCACCAGCGTGCCGCGATACTCCCCCACCTGCACGAACAGCACGAGCACGATGGCGGCAGCCGGAAGCGTCACGGCCGAGGGCCAGCGCCTGCGGTTCTGCCACAGCCAGAGTAGCAGGAGCGCGATGCACAGCGCGATGAAGGGCCCGCGGATGCCGCTGCCGGCGCGCTGGACGATGAACAGGACTGACGGAATCAGCGACCACCAGACGAAGCGCATCCGCCATGCGAAGACGGCGCATAGCGGGACGAGCAGGAACTGCGCGGAAAGCACATAGCCATTGTGCCTGGTGTTATAGGCAATCCCGCTGGCGGCATCGCGCGCCATGCCCCAGCCAGGCGATCCCAGCACCTCGGTGGAGAAGTAATAGACCGAATAGAGGCCGATTGGCCCGAGGATGGCAACCGCGAGGAGGAAGGGCTTGTCCAGCAGCCGTTCCTGCACCGCGTGTTCGGGCCCGGACTTGAACGCCATGGGCGAGCGGGCGGAGGCCATGGTCGCTGTCATGAACGCGATCTTCCCCAGCATGCTGGCGGCGATGACAGTGGTCTTCACCTCGATCGAGGGGGTGAAGCCGAAAATCTCGTAAAGCCGGTCGTAACCGCGGTACCACGCGATGATCGGGCGGATGGTGAAAACGAAGCCGTGGAAGGCCAGATAGAAGGCGCCGGGATGGAACAGAGAGGCGTTGGGACGGCTGGCAAAAAGCGCGCAGAATCCCAGCCACACCAGCAGGTTCAGCCAGAGGATGAAATCATACATTGCGTGCCTTGCGCCTGCCCATCGCCGCGATCGGGCAGACGCTAGCCTGCAATGTCCAGGCTTTCCAGCGCGCGGTCCGCACCCTCGGCGTTGAAACCGGCGCGCAGGGCGAAGTTGCGATGCCGGTCCCTGACCTCGCGCGGGGCATTGCCGAGCATGATGAAGACGGCGTCTGCCAGCCGCTCCACGTCGCCCAGCGGGGCGCGGCTGCGCGAGACGGCGGACATGGCCGCCCAGTCGGCGCGGTCCATCGCTGCCAGTGCATCCGCGAGTGCCTGCACGTCATCTGCCGGCACGGTGAAACCGTTCTTCCCCTGCCGAACCAGCGCATCGCATGACCCGACATTATGGCTGGCGATGATCGGAAGGTCGCAGGCCAGCGCCTCGTTCACCACGAGACCCCATTGCTCCACTCTGCTGGGAAGGACGAATGCAAAGGCCGAGGCCAGCTGCCGCGCGACGTCCGGCGCCGAGAGGAAGCCGGTGAAGCTGACATGTCCGGCAATGCCGAGTTCGCTCGCCTGTCGTTCCAGGACGCCGCGTAATTCTCCGTCGCCTGCCAGCAATAGTGGCCGCGGGGCAGGTGCCGAGACCCGGTACTGCGCATAAGCGGACAGCAGCGTGTCGAGCCCCTTCTTGTCGACATAGCGGCCAACGAAGAGGAAAGGCGCATCCGCTGCCGGGACCGGCTGCGCTTCCTTGCCCAGACCAGCGGCGGCGCGCACGCGCGACGTGCCCACCGTGTCGTATCCCGGCGTGACGGGCCTGCCTGCAAAGCCCAGGCTGCGCATGTAATCGGCCTGCCTGCGCGCGCCGACGATGGCCCCGGCATAAGCGGAGAGGACAGCGCGCTTTGCCAGCTCGCGGACCGCACTGCGGGGCATGTCGTCGGCCTTGCTTTCGGTGAACAGGATGGCCGGGCGGCCCTGCGACTTCAGCAGCCAAGACAGGGCGATGGCCTCGGGCCGGTCGTAGCTGATGCCCATCAGCACGCAGTCGCAATCCTCCACTGCATCGCGCAGGGCGGCAAAGCGCCAGTACCAGCCGATGTCTTCAAGCCGGCCGGAAAACAGCGTGCGCTTCTGTGCGCCTGCAACCTCTCCGGATTTCTCCCAGCGATATTCGTCGCTGCCTGCGGCGAGTTCGACGGCCACCGTCTCTACGCCCGGAGCAAGGCGCTGCGCCACGGCTGCGCAGCGGTCCACATGATAGGCCGCAAATTGCGAGGCCAGTATGGCGATCTTGCGGATGGGGCGGCGGCTCATGCCTGAAAGCCATGCGCATATGCCCCGCCTAGGGCAAGGCTCGCATCGCCGCGGCGCGCTGGATCAGGCCGGGGCGGCCACCACATGCGCCAGGCGCCACAGCCCGTCTGCCTGCCGGTACTCCAGTTCCGCGAAATCGCCATAAGCGTGGAGCTCGACCGGCGCAGCCAGCGCCAGCCCTGCGGCGCCCGGCTCCAGCCGCAGCGTGCGCCCAGCATTGCCATTCCCGCGATAGATGCGCAGCCGTTGCCGGTCCGCAAATTGCGTTGCCGAAGCGATGCCCAGTGTGACTGTTCCGGCGGCATGGATGTTCACGCAGTGCGCTGTGCCGATGGGGTCGATATCGACATGGGCGGCCGCGCTGGTCGGATCGGGCGTGATGTCGCTGACGCGGCCTCCGCCCAGCCTGGCATTGGTTTCGATCCAGCGCGCCGGGGGCAGGCACAGCGGCTGCATCTGCATGCTGCCATATGGCGAGACGTAGCTGGCCGCGCGCGCATCGCCGCAGGACAGGGTCACGCTGCCAAGATCGTAGAAGCCCTTGAAGCGGAAGATGCTGCCAAAGGCGCGCCCGGCATCGGCGGCGGCCTGCGTGGACTTGGCGCTGGCCACGCGGACCGAAACGTTTTCCGCCGCGCGGGCGACGAAACCGTTCGTCCCCGGCAGCTCGGCCAGTTCGTTCGCCCCGGTCAGCGTCACGAGCGCATGGCCACCCACGCGGTCGGCCCAGCCGGTGATGTCGAGGTCGATATCGGTGCGCATGTTCTGGCCCAGCGCGGGCAGGATCAGCTGCGTGTCGATGGCCGTGATGCGCCCGCGCACCCAGCAGCCGAGGTAGAATGTGTCCACGCCGTCGAAGGTGCAATCGTCCAGCTGCACGAAGGGTGCGTGCCGCGCAGCATCGCGTGTGGCAAAGGTGTAGCTGTGCTGGAAGCCGGGTACCGGTCCGCCCCACAGCGAGCTGGTGACACTGTCGTAGAATTCGCAGCCGCCGAAGACGGAGCGCTTGCCGCCGATGCCTTCGATTGCCTGGTAGGCATCGCCGAAGCGGCAGTGGCGGGCGTCCACCCCGCCGATCCCGCCCGGGTTCATTGCATCGGCATTCGTATGGTGGAAATGGCAGTCGCGCAGGACAATGTCCTCCGGACCCTCGCCGCCAATGTAGAACAGTTCGCCCTTGAAGCCGGAGATTTCGACGCCGCGCAGCTCCAGCCGCCCGACGAACACATCCTGCAGCCACAGGCCCTTGTCGGTCACGTCCCATCCGTCGCCGGTCTGCGGATCGGCGGGGAAGCCGTAATTGCCCGTTCGCGCCCGGCCGCCGGCAAGATGGACGTGGTCGATCAGCAGGGTCTCTATGGAGAGCGGGTCCCGCCGCGCGGTGTCCCCCTGGATGAACAGGCCGCCGCCGCGCCAGACGCGTGTGGGTGCAGGGTCGCTGGCGGAGGCCTTCACCAGCTCCCAGCCGGTTTCCAGCGATCCGCCGTCATGTGCGCGGAAGGACAGTGTCGTGTCACCGATGGTGGAGACGAGCGAGACGGTGGCGCTGGCCACCAGCGCCTTGCCATCGCGCGGATCGCCGGAGTCCATCGGCGTGAGGCGGCGCGGGGTCCAGATGGAATAGCGGCGCTGGTGGAATTGCACCGTGCCGATGCCGGTCGCCGCTGCGTAATCGAGCGCCGCCTGCACGGCCTCGCGGTCGTCCACGCCGTCGCCCCGTGCTGCGTCACCCCTTGCACCGCCCTGCTCCACGCAAATCGCACCATTTACCGGTGCGAGGCGCAGGATCGTGCCGCTGCGGGTGCGCATGCAGAAGCGCGGATGGGCGAGGAGCAGCGCCTCATCGGCCAGCGCATCCGCGACATACTGCCCGCCTCCAAGCCCGGGCGCGTGGTGCCCTGCGGTCTGCACGAGGGCCACACCAGCCGGCAGCGCGGCTGTCGCGATATCCGCAAGGCGGGCGAGCATGGCGGGAGCGGCGGCCTGCACAGCGAGGCCGCGTGCGGTAAAATCGGGCCCGATCATTGCGCGATCCGGTATGCCAGCGTCCCGCTGTCGATCGTGACCGCGAGGAAGAGCTGCGCGCCCGCCTCGCTCTCGGTCCAGACAGGCTCGCAGGCATTGGCCGAAAACTCGCCCCAAGGCTGGCCCGCCACGGTCACGCCGTGCACCGTTGCGCCATCATCCATGCTTCGCTGGAGCTGCACGCGCCCCTGCCAGCTGCCGGACAGCGTCAACATCACCGGCAGGCCGGGCTGCGGGGAGAATGGCCCCGCGAGCATGGTGGCCGAGGTCTCCCCTGTCAGCGCAGGCGCGCCGTCGGCTTCGAAGCGTAGGTGCACGGGCAGCGGCGCATCGCGTTTCACCAGCGTCAGGTCACCTTCGGCATCGGAATAGCCGAGGGCAAAGGCCGGGGCGTAACCGGCCGGAATAGAGATCGGATGCGGGTCTGCCATGCTGGCCTCCTCATTGCTGCGCGAATCAGGCGGCAGCGCATCGGGGGCCTTGGGGGCTGTAGGAAAACGGTTTCTGGCGGAAGGATGGCGCGCGCTAGATGCCGCGGCGCGCCTTTACCTCTCGGGCGACCTCCAGCAGCAGGTCGATATTGCGCTGCCAGGACAGGGTTTCGCGGAAGCGGGCGAAAGATGGCGCAAATTCGGCGCGGCTGCGCTGCGCCGTATGCTGGATGGCCTCGGCCAGCGCCGCCGGATCGCCGGGCGGCACGATGCTGCCGATGCCGAAGGTGCCGATGGCCTCCACAAGCGGGCCTTCCCCGCCCGATGCGACGACCGGCAGGCCGTAATGCGCCGCGATATGCAGCACGCCGCTGGCGGAGCGGAAGTCCGCGCCATAAGGCAGGAGGCAGATATCGGCAGCGCGGAACATCTTCGCGATCTCGGCCTCCTCGATGAACCGGTCGATGATGTGCAACCGCTCCGCCACGCCCAGCGCCTGTGCAATGTCACGGTAATGGCTGGCGGGACGCTGGCTGGCATTGGCCAGCCCGCCCGCGATCAGCAGGTGCGCGCCCGGCATATGAGCCAGCGCCTGCACGGCGACGTCCAGCCGCTTGCTGTCCCTGATATGGCCGAAGGCGAGCGCCAGCGTCTCTGCGTCCGCGGCGCCGATCGATGCGCGAAACTCCCGTGCCCCGCCCGCATCGCAATCGCCCAGATCGTCGAAGGACCCGAATGGCGCGCTGCGGACGATCATTCGCTCCGGCAGATATGGCTCGCCATCGCGCGAGGCATATTCCAGCCCTCCATCGATCATTGCATAGCCCAGGCGCAGGTTTGCCATGCGGCCCGCGGGCAGCTCGGCCGGATAGCGATGGTCGTGGAAGTTCGCGAGATAGATCTGGCCCGCCCGGTGCAGCGCAATGTGGGGCGCGCTCCACAAGGCGGCGCGGTATTCGGCATTGGCGGACAACAGCACGAAATCGGGCCGCGTGCGCCCGATACGCACTGCAAGCGCCAGCCTGTTGCGAACGTCGGCCGCCGCCCGGCCAAGCCTGGCCATGATGCCGGGACCTTCCGGCCCGGCGGCAAGGCTGCGATCCTGCCTGTAGGGTTCGCCGGCAGCCGGTTTCACGAAATCGGGCCGGCACAGCAGGGTCACGTCGATAGCGCGGCCAGCCAGCTCGCGCGCCTGATAATGGACGTGTTCGGCCAGCCCGCCATGCGCTTCCGGGCAGAAGATCAGGACGCTACGGGGCCATCCCGTCATGCCAGCAGGTCCCGTATCATGCTGCCCAGCCCGCCCTTGCGATAGGCGCCCGAAGCGGCCGCACGCGCGATGTGGAAGGGGCGCCGCAGCGCAGGCTCGGAGATTGCTTGCAGCCGCAGCGACGCGGCGCGCTCGTCCTTCCAAAGGCTCTCCATCCCGGCGCCGTATCGCGCGCCTCCGATCTCGCTCTCGAGTTCGGATCGCAGGCCGCTGCCAAGCTCCAGCATGGCGCAAAGCTGGAGTTCTTCCGCTTCCAGCCTGCCCCGGATCGGCTCCCTGCGGGCGCGCGAAAGCCGGTCCGCAAAGGGGGAGAGCCGCGATGCCTGTGCGGTCTGGCTGATCCAGCCCTGCGACACATTATCTCTGTGACGCCGGTAATCGACCAGCGTGTCGTCCGTCCAATTTGCCAGACCGAAGTGGGCGGCGAACCCGGGCAGCCATGCATCGTGCTCGCGCATCGCGAAGGGCTGCATGGCGAAGGCGGGCTGCAGCCGGGCGTCGAAGGCCATGCAGCATCCGGCCACCAGCGCCTGCGTGCCCTCTCCCGCGGCGCGCGCCTGCCCGGACAGGGTCAGGCCGGTGTCCTCCCCCTCGCTGTCCACGATCCGCGCATCGTGCACCGCCACCCAGGGTGCAGGTTTGGCGGCAAAGGCGCGCGACAGGCTAGCCAGCTTGTCTGCGCGCCAGATGTCGTCCTGGTCGCAAAAGGCGATCACATCCCCCCTGCAAGCCGCGGCGATCCGCGCGAAGTTTGCGCTCGGTCCGCTCGGCCCGGCCCCGTCCAGCAGCCGGACGGGGATGTCGCTGATGGCAGAAAAGCTGGCGATGATGGCCAGCGTTTCGTCGCGCGAACCGTCGTCCCCGATCACGATCTCGAATGGCGGATGGCTTTGCGCCGCCAAGCTCTGCAGCTGCGCGGCCAGAAATCTCGCGCCGTTGAAAGTGGCGAGCGCAATGGAGATGCGCATGGCGGTCATCCCGCCGCAAGCGCATGCAGCTCGCTGCGCCACTGCTCGATGATGGCCTTTTTCTGCCAGCGCTCGGCCGCACGCTCGCCCGCCGCCTTGCCGAGGCGAGCTCGTTTGGCCGGATCGTCCGCCAATTCCGCAATCGCGCCCGCCATCGCGGCGGCATCGCCCGGCGGGGTCAGGATGCCGCAGCCCTGCACCTCGTCATGCAGGCCGGTTCCCGGCGCAGCGGAGGCGATGACGGGGCGTTCGGACAGGAGGATATTCGTCAGCTTGGATGGTAGGACCAGGTCAGCTGCCTGCGGGTGCTGGGGCAGCAGGTGCATGTCCGCCATCGCCAGCAGGCTGGCCATGCGCTGCGCCGGCTGGGGCGGGTGGAAATGCAAATTGGGCAGGCCTTCGCCCATCGCCTGCAGCCGCTCGCGCTGCGATCCCTCGCCGCAGATCACGATGGCGATGTCCGGGCGATCTGCCAGCATCTGCGCCGCCTCGATTGGCAGTTCCAGCCCCTGCTTGTTGGCGATATTGCCGGCGTAGAGCGCAACCGTCTTGCCCTGCAGGCCCAATTCCGCGCGCATGGTATCGCCATCTGCATACTGCGGGCCGAAGCCAGGCTCCGCCCAATTGCGCAGTTCGCGGATCTTGCCGGGATCGACCTGCTTCGCGCGCAGCTTGGCGACCATCTTGGGGCCGATTGTGGACACGATATCGGCCCGCTGGAGCAGCGAGGATTCAAAATTTCGCGCCTTCACCGCGACCTGTCCATATTCGCTCAGCAGGCCGAGCGCGAAGGCAGCATCGATCTCGAAATCCTGCACATGCACCCACAGTTTCGCCCCGGCCATGCGCGCGGCGAGCGCCGCGACGGGGATCGAGAACAGCGAGGGCGCTATGCAGAGCACCACGTCCGGCCGCCAGCGCATCGCCCGCGCCAGCATGGGCGGTACGGCGCTGGCCGCAAAGGACATGTGGTGGACGATCCGGCGCTTCCCGCCCGGATGGCGCGGGACGTAAAGCGGCGCGCGCAGGATCTCCACGCCGCCGGCATCCTCCGTCTCGTAATCGAACTGCCTGTAGCCTTCGGGCAGCTTCCATGCCGGGTAATAGGGCTTACCCGTGACGATCTTCACCTCGTCACCGCCCGCCGCGAGCGCCTCCAGCAGGCCGCTGGTATAAGGGCCGATGCCGATCAGTTCGGGCGCGTAATTGATACCGAGGGCCAGGAGCTTCACGAGAGGCCGCGCCCCTCACCCGCCAGGAAGGCGCGGTAAGCATCGGCTATGCCCTCGCGCAGCGAAATGGACGGCTGCCAGCCCATCGCGGAAAGCCTGCTGCTGTCGAGCAGCTTGCGCGGGGCGCCATCGGGCTTCCCGCTGTCGAAGGAGAGTGCCCCTTCGAAACCGACGATTTCGGCCACCGTGCGGGCGAGTTCGGCGATGCTCGTTTCCTCGCCGCTGCCGACATTGACCTGCTCCGCCGCGTCATAACCGCGCAGCAGGAAGACGAGCGCGTCCGCTAGGTCGTCGACATGCAGGAATTCGCGCAAGGGCTTCCCACTTCCCCAGACAGTCAGGCGCTGGTCGCCCGCCAGCTTCGCCTCGTGAGCCTTGCGGATGAGCGCGGGCAGGACGTGGCTGGCGGCAAGGTCGTAATTGTCGCCCGGCCCGTAAAGGTTCGTCGGCATGGCGGAGATGTAGCTGCGGCCATGCTGCGCGCGGTAAGCCTGGCACAGCTTTATCCCGGCGATCTTCGCAATCGCATACCATTCGTTCGTCGGCTCCAGCGGGCCGGTCAACAGGGCATCTTCGGCCATCGGCTGGTCGGCAAGGCGCGGGTAGATGCAGGAGGAGCCGAGGAACAGCAGCCGGCCAATATCGGCGCGGTGTGCACCTTCCACCAAATTCGCCGCGATGGCGAGATTGTCGTACAGGAAGTCCGCCGGGCAGCTGTCATTGGCGAGGATACCGCCCACTTTCGCGGCGGCGACGATGACCGCGTCGGGTTTCTCGGAGGCGAGCCAGTCGCGCACAGGGGCCTGTTCGCGCAGGTCGAGGCTGCGCGGCGCGGCCAGGACCGCACAGTCCTCTTGCGAGAGGCGGCGAAGCATGGCCTGCCCCACCATGCCGCGATCGCCCGCGACATAGATCCTCTTGCCTTCCAGCGCCCAGTTCATGTCGGCTGGCGCAGCGCGGCAAGGTCGGCCTCGACCATTTCGCGGGCCAGTTCGCGGGCGGTGGTCGCAGGCTCCCAGCCAAGCTTCTCGCGCGCCTTGGCCGGGTTGCCGAGCAGTGTTTCGACCTCGGCCGGGCGCAGGTAACGCTCGTCGATCCGCACCAGGATGCGCCCGTCGGCTTCGCTGATGCCGACTTCGCCTGCGCCTTCGCCCTCGAAGCGGATCGGCAATCCCGCATCGGCAAAGGCCCAGCCCGCAAATTCGCGAACCGTGTGAGAGACGCCTGTCGCCAGCACGTAATCATCCGGCACGTCCTGCTGCAGCATGGCCCACATGCCCTTCACGAAATCGGCCGCATGGCCCCAGTCGCGGCGGGCATCGAGGTTGCCGAGGTAAAGCGTGTCCTGCCGCCCATGCGCGATGGCGGCTGCGGCGCGGGTGATCTTTCGGGTCACAAAGGTTTCGCCGCGCACCGGGCTTTCATGGTTGAACAGGATGCCGCTGGACGCGTGCATGCCGTAGGCTTCGCGGTAATTCACCGTGATCCAGTGGGCATAGAGCTTTGCCACGCCGTAAGGGCTGCGCGGATGGAAGGGCGTGTCTTCGTCCTGCGGGGTCTGGCGGACCTTGCCGAACATTTCCGACGTGCTGGCCTGGTAGAAGCGCGTGTGGTCCTGCAGGCCCAGGATGCGGATCGCCTCCAGCAAGCGCAGCGTGCCCATCGCATCGGCATTCGCGGTGTATTCCGGCGTCTCGAAACTCACCTGCACATGGCTTTGCGCGCCAAGGTTGTAGACCTCGTGCGGGCGCACATCCTGCATCACGCGGATGATGTTGGTCGCATCGGTCAAATCGCCGTAATGCAGCACCAGCCGCGGGTCCGGATCGTGCGGATCCTGGTAGATGTCCTCGATCCGGCCGGTGTTGAAACTGGAGGAACGGCGCTTCAGTCCGTGGACCTCATAGCCCTTCGCCAGCAGCAGCCGGGCAAGGTAGGCACCGTCCTGCCCGGTGACGCCGGTGATCAGCGCGCGCTTCGCGACATTGCTTTGTGTCATGGCCGGGCCCTTGCACGCATCGCGTGACCTTACGGTATCAGGGGCCCCCGGCGAAGGGCCTATCCCGCACTATCCAGCCATTTCCCCAAACGCTTCATCGCAGATGCGCGCCTGCGCAGCGCAGGATTGGCCAGATCGCCGATCGTGCGGCGGACGCGGCTGGCCAGCCATGATGCCAGCCCCTGCCTGCGCGCGCGGGCAAGACGCTCGCCGATACCGCCCGATCCCTTCACCCCGCCTGCCATCAGCGCTGCGCCGGATCGCTCTCCCAGTGGCTGCAGCAATAGCGATGGCGCGTCGGACAGGATTTCCGGCGCGACCTCCAGCGTGCAGCCCGATTTCTCCAGCAGTCCCGGCGCCCGCGAGCGGTCTGCCAGCGTCAGCATCAGGGCAAGGCCGGGCGCCCAGCCGCCGCTGTGCGCATCGGCCCACACCTCCGGCCAGTCGAGATCCCCGGATGCCGCCAGCACGGCCATGTCGATCAGGGCGAGGGGCCCGCCGTCGAGCCAGTTGGAATAGGCTGCATGCACCGTGATGTGGGCCAGCATGTCGCGCGGGGCGGGGCAGGGGACCGTATCTGCGGCGCATTGTACCCGGCCGGACAGGATGCGCTCATCGATCCGCGGCGGCATGGGATGGCCGACAGCCGCCGCGTCTTCCCAGCAATGCAGGTGCAGTTCCACGATCGTGCCGCCGGGGGCCAGCAGGCCGGGCAGATGCTTTGGAGCGCGCGCCGGATCGGCGGGCGTGCCCGGCTCCTCCTGCGCGAAACCTGAAGCGCGCAGCGCGTGCCAGCCCTCTTCCGCCCGGTCGGCGGCGACGAGAATGTCGATGTCGCGATTGGGCCTGAGCGCCGGATCCGGATAGGCCTGCCAAGCAAGGCAGCTGCCCTTCAGGCAAACGCTATCGAGCCCGGCCTGCCCCAGCACGTCCACGGCCAGCAGGAGGTCGCGCCGCTGGGCCAGGGCCGTCAGGGCGGATTGGCGGTAAGCCGCCGCCCATTCCTCCCGGACCATCTGCGGGATCGGCGCATCGGCGCCCCGTTCGGCATGGAGCAGCGGCATCAGGCGATGCTCGCGCGCCATGGCCTGCAGGTCCTGCCACTGGTCGCCGGTTAGCGGACTGGCCGATAAGTCCGGACGCAGCAGCGCCAGCAGCGCGCGCTGGGTCATGTCGGAATGGCCGGACCTGTCGATCACGGCGCGACCTGCCTCAGCTGTCGGGGACGGCGAAACTGCCGCTGACCCGGCCATTGCCGCCCGTGCCTGTCGGACCCGGATCGGAGGATGCCGCGCCCTGGCCGTCCACGCTGGAAAGGCCGGACTTCAGGTCGATGACCAGGCGTCCGCCGTTCAGCGTATCGCCGCCGCGGCGCAGCGCCACGCCGCCCGAAAGCACGATGACGCGGCGATTGAAGTCATAAACCGCCGCATTGCCGCTGGCGCGCTCGTTCCCGCGCGTCACGGTGACGCCGCCGACCGCGTCGATGCGCTGGATCTGCAAGCCGTTGGTGTCGGTATAGGCCACGGTCATGCGGCTGGCGGTGAGGCGCAGATCGCCCTGCGTAATCACGACGCCGCCGGACAGGACCACGCGGTTCTGCCGATCCTGCAGCTCGATCCGGTCGGCGGCGTAATTGACCGGCTGGTTGGAATTGAACCCGGCGATGCTCTGTGCGCCCGCAATGCCGCCAAAGGCCAGCGTGGCCGCGCAGCTGGCGAGGAAGCCTGCACCCAGGCCGCCCAGCGCGAGCTGGCGAAGCGAGCGGCGCGGCGGGGTTTGCGGGGCTATGGTCTGTCTCGTCATCGTCTTGTCCTCAAAGTCCGGCAGGCAGGCGCAGCTGCCCCGGCACCATTCGCATCCTGGCATTGCCATCCAGCGAGATGGTGCGCGTCTCCAGGTCTGCATTGATCGCGTTGGCGCTGAACGTGCCCGCGGGCACCGCGCCGGAAATGCCGCCACTGCCGCGCATGGTCTTGTCTGCAAGGTCCACCGTGACATTGCGCGCCTGCATGGTGAAGCCGTCGGAAGCGACGAATTGCACCATTCCGTCGATCGTGACGCTGTCTTCCTCCAGCTGGAAGAAGCCCTTGTCCGCCACCAGCGATGCGGGGCCGCCCTGCAGCAGGATGCGGGCCTGCAATTCGCGCATCAGCACCACGGGCACGCTGGCGCTGCGCTGCACCGCCTCGTCAGCGCCGATGGAGAAGGGTCGGCCCTGGCCGTCCTGACCGCGATAAAGCGCGTTTTCCACGCTCAGCCGGTTGTCGGCAATGTCCACCTTGTTGCGATCGAGCAGGAAGCTGACCTCGCCGCGAGGGCTGAGCGGGGTGATCACCATCATTGCGAGCACGCTGCCCACCAGCGCCGGGAGCAGCCAGGCCAGCGTGCGCACAGTCTTGTCCAGCGCGCTGCCCGGGGCGGCGAATTGCTGGCGGCGTGTGCGGATGCGGTCTGCGGCTTCGCTCATGGCGGCTTACATGTGGCTGAAAATGTCGTGGTCCGCCCAACCGGCCAGGTCCAGCCGGGCGCGGGTGGGCAGGAAATCGAAGCAGGCCTGCGCCATTTCCGTGCGGCCTTCGCGTGCCAGCCGCTCCACCAGGATGACTCGCATGCGGTGGAGGTAACGCACGTCGGAGGCGGCGTAATCGCGCTGGGCCTCGGTAATTTCGTCGGCGCCCCAGTCGCTCGACTGCTGTTGCTTGGAGATGCTCTCGCCCAGCAGTTCGTCGACCAGGATCTTCAGGCCATGCCGGTCGGTATAGGTGCGCACCAGCTTGCTGGCGATCTTGGTGCAGAAAACCGGCGCGGCCATCACGCCAAGGTAATGTTCGATCGCGGCCAGGTCGAAGCGGCCGAAGTGATACAGCTTCGTGCGCGAAGGGTCCGCCAGCACGGCCTTCAGGTTAGGCGCGGCATAATCGCTGCCCACCTTGAAGCGCACCAGGTGCTCGTCGCCCCCGCCATCGGACAATTGTACGACGCACAGGCGGTCGCGCGCAGTGATCAGGCCCATCGTCTCGGTGTCGACGGCAATATCGCCCGGCGCCAGCACGCCTTCGGGCAGGTCTTCTTCGTGAAAATATACAGCCATGGAAGCGCCCTAGGCCGATTGGGGATGGAGGGAAAGGGCAACTGGTGCGCGTGTGCGCCAGCCTGTATTCCCCGATGCATGAACGAAAGCGTTCCCGAAAGCTGGCGCGCCGCGCTGGAGCCGGCCCTGGCCACGCCGGAAGCCCGCGCTCTGGGCGGCTGGCTTCAGGCGGAGGAAGCCGCTGGCAAGACGATCTATCCCCCGCGCGGACAGCGCCTGCGTGCGCTGGAGCTCACGCCGCTGGAGGATGTGAAGGCGGTGATCATCGGGCAGGATCCCTATCACGGCCCGAGGCAGGCCATGGGCCTCAGCTTCTCCGTACCGCGCGGAGAGAAGCTGCCGCCCAGCCTGCGCAACATCTACAAGGAGCTGGCGAGCGATCTGGACATCGCAGCGCCGCAGCATGGCGACCTGATCGCCTGGGCGCGGCAGGGCGTGCTGCTGCTCAATACATCGCTTACCGTGGAAGCCGGAAAGGCTGGAAGCCATGCGGGGCGCGGCTGGAAGGCCATCACCGATGCGATTGTCCAAGCCGTGGCGGACCGCGATGCGCCAACCGCCTTCGTGCTGTGGGGCGGCCACGCGCAGAGAAAGGCGCAGGCCATTGCGGGCCTGCAGGCCGGATCGCCGCATTTCGTGCTGTCGAGCCCGCATCCGAGCCCGCTTTCCGCCCATCGCGGTTTCTTCGGCAGCAAGCCATTCAGCCAGGTGAATGCCTTTCTGGAGCACAGCGGGCGCGGCGCAATCGACTGGCGGCTCGTTGATCGCAATCAGGCGTAAAAGCCGGCCGCCGCGCTGACTTGGGGGGCAGTCACGGCGGCCCTGTCCAACGCGTAAGCGCGGACAGCCAGTCCCGGGATGCGACCCGAAGGGCTGGGGCAAGCGGGGGCGGCTAGAGGCTGCCTGACGTAAAGGGAAGGCGGATTACCTATACATACGTATGTTTGCGACGAGGTGTTGCTTCAACGGGGCAATTGGGTGCTTCCGGTCAGCGCTTCGTCCACGCTTGCGGCGCACTGGCGGCCTTCACGGATTGCCCAGACCACGAGGCTCTGGCCGCGCCGCATATCGCCGCAGGCCCAGATGCCTTCCTCGCTGGTGGCGTAAGCACTCGTATCCGCATCCACATTGCCGCGATCGGTCAGGGCAACGCCGGCCTGGTCCAGCATGCCGGTTTTCTGGGGGCCGAGGAATCCCATGGCCAGCAGGATCAAGTCGGCCGGCAGGGTGAACTCGCTGCCGGGGACTTCTTTCAGCGAACCATCGGACCAGTCGGCGCGCACGCATTTCAGGCCGGTGACCTGGCCGTCCTGCCCGACCACTTCCTTGGTCAGCACGGCCCAGTCGCGATTGACGCCTTCCTCGTGGCTGCTGGACGTGCGCAGCTTCATTGGCCAGTCGGGCCAGGTCAGCAGCTTGTCTTCCATCTCGGGCGGCTGGGGCATGATCTCGATCTGCGTCACGCTCTTCGCGCCCTGGCGGTTGGACGTGCCCACGCAGTCGCTGCCGGTGTCGCCGCCGCCGATTACGATCACGTCCTTGCCCGTTGCCGTCAGGCTGCCGCGCGGGGCCGCGCGCGTCTCGTCATCGCCCGCATTGCGCTTGTTCTGCTGGGTCAGGAATTCCATCGCCAGCCGCACGCCGGGCAGCTCCGCACCGGGAATATCCAGCGCGCGGGGATGCTCCGCCCCGCCGGACAGCACCACGGCATCGAAGTTTTCCTTCAGGCTCTTGATGGACACATCTACGCCGATTTCCGTGCTGGTGCGGAAGGTGACGCCCTCGGCCTCCATCTGCACGGCGCGCCGGTTGATCAGCTGCTTTTCCATCTTGAAGTCGGGGATGCCGTAACGCAGCAGCCCGCCCACACGGTCGCTCTTCTCGAACACGGTCACGGTGTGCCCGGCACGTGCCAGTTGCTGCGCGCAGGCGAGCCCCGCGGGGCCGCTGCCGACCACGGCCACGGTCTTGCCGGTCTTGCGCGCGGTTTCCACCGGCTTGATCCAGCCTTCCTTCCACCCGCGATCGACGATGGCGCATTCGATGCTCTTGATGGTCACCGGTTCCTCGGTGATGTTCAGCGTGCAGCTCGCCTCGCACGGGGCGGGGCAGACGCGGCCGGTAAACTCCGGGAAATTGTTGGTGGAATGCAGCACTTCCAGCGCGTTGCGCCAGTCGCCTTCGTACACCAGGTGGTTCCAGTCCGGGATGATGTTGTTTACCGGGCAGCCGTTGTGACAATACGGGATGCCGCAATTCATGCAGCGCGCCGCCTGGTTGGAGATCGCCTCTTCCGAATGCGGGATGGCAAACTCGCGGTAATGCTTCAGCCGCTCTTCCGGCGCCGCATAGCCGCGGTCCTGCCGCTCGATTTCGAGAAAGCCCGTTTCCTTGCCCATGTCCCTTACTCCGCCGCCACGCTGGCGGCTGCTTCGCGTTCGGTTTCAAGCTGCTTGAGGGCGCGGGCATAATCCACCGGCATCACTTTCTTGAACTTGCCCAAAGCATTGTCGAAATC